>CAYGUB010000057.1:0-12635 GCA_964352845.1 uncultured Rhodobacterales bacterium
GTTGATCAGGTGGGTTTCATAGCGGTTCACCGGTTCGATTCCGAAGGCCAGGCCGTGGGATTTTGCGCACCGTGCGGCGGCCTCCAACGCCGTTGCGACATTGTCCAGCTCCGCCTGCGTAGGGGGCAGGCCCGACCTTTCCCCGATCCCGCCATAGGTCACACCGCTGATCGCCTCTGCGCCCAGACCGGCGGCCTTTTCAATCGCCAGCGTCAGAAACTCGATCGCCCCCGAAGGGTTATATGAGGCCCAGACCTCTTGCGGCAAACCCAGCGAGCAGACGGCTGGCAGGTCCGCCTGCTCAAGCAATGCGCGCCCGAGCGCTGCATCCGTTGAGGCCGGATCAAGCAAAGCAATCTCAATGAAATCCATGCCCGACGCCTTGGCCGCCGCAATCGCCCGCGCGGCCCCGTCCGCATCCCAGGACATCGTCCACATGCTGGTATGAACGCCAAACCCCCTCATACGCTGGAATATCCGCCTTCGATCATCATGAGCGCGCCGTTCACCAGATCAGAAGCAGGAGAGGCAAGGTAGAGCGCCATGTCCGCCACCTCGACCGGTTCGCCAAAGCGCCCCAAAGGTGTGGCGGCGATCATTGGGCCGGACTTTTCCGGCGGGCTCCAGATTTCACGGCCCATATCGGTCATGACAACGGTCGGGCAGATCGCGTTGACCTGAATGTTATGGGGGGCCAGTTCTGTCATCAGGGATTTGGTCAGCGCATTTAGTCCGCCCTTTGAGGCCGCATAGGCTGCATGATCGGGCAGGGCGATGACACCGGTCTGGGACGAGATATTGATGATCTTGCCGCCCCCCGCCTTGATCATGGCAGGGGCCAAACCTTTGGCCAAAAGGAAGGGTGCGCGCAGGTTGATCGCCATCGTGCGGTCCCAGTCTGCGGGATCAAAGTCCAGCACGGGTCCGACCAGCGCAACACCTGCCGAATTCAACAGAATATCGATTTGGGGATATAGGGCCTGGGCTTGTGCGATGACGCTTTCGCAGCCTGCAACGGTCGCGATGTCTGCGGCAATCGTGGCGCAGCCCGTCTCTGCGACCAGTGCCGCCAAGCGTTCAACCGATTGTCCCGTCGCAATTACGTTTGCGCCCGCCTGCGTGAACACGCGCACGATCTCGGCACCGATGCCAGAGGACGCTCCGGTGACCAAGGCGACCTTGCCTGCGATTGAAAACCTGTCCTGCCAGCCCATCGGTTACTCCAGATTGGTGTGATTGGCCCGCATCGCGTCCGGGCTGTGGCCCATTTGGTCGCGCAGATGCAGGATGACCATTTCAAAGAACAGGAATTGCGCGGCTTCGTAGAGCGATCCCATGGGCAAGACCGAAGTGCCGCCGTTCTGATCATTGGCCATGGTTTGCGCCTGTAAATGAACGACATGATCCACCGATTGCGGGGCAGGGCCATCGGGCGTGGCGGTCACGCACATTGTCGCGGCACCGGCGCCCTTGGCCACGCCAATCAGCGCGCCGACGGTTGAAAACTGACCGGGGCCTGCGCTGACGATCAGCAAATCCCCACTGCCAATGGGCGGCGTTGTCATGTCGCCCACCACATGGGCATCCAGCCCGAGGTGAAACAGGCGCATGGCCAGCGATTTCATCATCAGCCCTTCGCGCCCAACACCATAAAGCGCGATGCGCTTGGCCTTCAGGATCGGTCCGGCCATCGCTTTCACCTGATCGGGCACAGCGGCCTCAAGGACGGCGGCCACTTCGGAGATGGCTTTGGCGGCAAGCTGCTTGTGGGTCATGATCTATTTTCCACCCTTTGCGGGGTTAACAGCGGCATGACGGCCCCAAAAGCCGCTTCGGTCTGGCCAATATCATGCAACATATCAAAAATCGTATATCGGCGGCGGATAAATCCTGCGGCCCGCAATGTGTCCAGCAAGTGATCAGGCGTTACGCCAATCTGCGCCGCGTAGGCCGGCGCACCTGCTTTTTGCAGCATGTCGACCATGGTTGTGTGCCGATAAAGATGGGTTTCCAGTCGGTCCTTGAGTACAGGCCACCCCGCCTTGAGTGTGTGCAAACGGGAGGCATGAACCTCGGTGGTGGCATGTTTTGCCGCAAGCTCTGCCTGTGCTTTTTCGGCGATTTTCGCATCGGAGATCGCTTTGCCAAGCGCCTGTTCTCGGTCTTGCAAACTGGGGGCATGCTGCACGATGGCGTCAATATCCAAGCGGGTCAGGTCTTGGCCCAAAAGCCAGTCAAACAGCGCAAGCGAGGCCACGCAACCTACAGATACAGCCGCCCCATGGCTGACTTTGCGCCCCTGAAAGGAGTGGCCTTCCATTTCCCACATATGGGCGATCTGGTGATCGGCCCCCGATGCCGGACGGGAACTGCCGTGGGCTTCCATCGCAAACCCCACCGCCGTCAGGCCAACATAGAGCCTTGCAATGCTGTCGCGCTCACCCGATGCAATCCCCTCGGGTCCATCCAGCCAGCCCTTCAAGTGATCCTGCACCATCGGCCATGCCACATCATCAATGGGTTCCACGCCCAATGTATCAGCCAAAATCCAGTCTCCGCCTGCGGGTACTTTCCCCGCAAGATCGCCGTAGCCCCAACCGTTCATTTCGGCCGGTGCCTTCGCGATCACATCCAGATCGGCCAGCATCGCGATCGGCGCGCGCGTAGGGATGGTGACCTTGAACCCGTTTTCCGCCAAAGGCGCGCCTGCGCTTGTGTAGCCGTCCATCGATGCGGCGGTCGCAACGGTCACATAGCGCCGGTCCGTCTTGAAGGCCGCGTATTTGGTCAGATCATTGATCACTCCGGACCCGACGGAGACCGGAAACAGCCCCCCGTCAGCAGCGAGGACTGCGCGAACCGGCTCTGCCTCTTCGACGGAGGCTTTTGGCAAGGGGGCGGAGGGCAACACATGCACTTGCACCTCAAATCCGGCGGCCCGCAGGGATGTTTGCACCACCTGCCCAGCGGCCTTGAACCCTGCGTCGTCAGCACATAACAGCACGCGGCGGCTGTCGGTCATGCGCCCCACCAACGCGCCCGTTTCACCCAATCTGCCCGCGCCGACCACGACTTCGTGTGTTACGTCAGAACGCGCAACGGCTGGCGCGATCAGTTTAGCCATCTGAGAAGTCCATGTGGTCATGGGCAGGTCCTTATTTTATCGTTTGTCCATCTGCATCAAATCGATGCACGCGGTTTTCTCGGAAGGTCATATGCACCGTGTCACCGGCGTTAAAACTGTCTTCGCCGTCGGTTTTGACCACGATCTGCGTGTCGTCCGGGGTCATCACATAAAGATAGCTTTCGCTGCCCAGCTTTTCCTTCACCCGAATGGTGCCCGGATGGCCCGCGTCGCACAGCTGGATATGTTCGGGCCGGATGCCAACCTTGACCGCATCACCTGACAGGCCAAGATCGGCCCCCAGCGCGTTGCTGGCCGGAAAGATGTTCATCGCAGGCGAGCCGATAAAGCCTGCGACAAATTCCGTGGCCGGTGTGTGATAGAGATCCATGGGGGAGCCAACCTGTTCGATCCGCCCGCCATTCAGCACCACGATCTGGTCCGCCATTGTCATCGCTTCGACCTGATCATGGGTCACGTAGATCATGGTGGCATCCAGTTCTTTGTGCAGTGCCTCAAGCTCGATGCGCATCTGCACGCGCAGTTTGGCATCAAGGTTCGAAAGGGGTTCATCAAAAAGGAACACCTTGGGGTTCTTCACAATCGATCGGCCAATCGCGACCCGCTGGCGCTGACCGCCGGACAACTGTCCGGGTTTGCGATCCAGCAATTCGCTCAACTGCAGCACGCGGGCCGCTTCCTCGATCCGCGCTTTGCGCTCGTCCGGGGCGACCTTGTTCACCTTCATCCCGAAGTCCATGTTCGCGCGCACAGACATATGCGGATAAAGCGCGTAAGATTGGAACACCATCGACAGGTCGCGGTCCGCCGGTTCAAGGTCCGTGACGTCCTTCCCATCGATGCTAATGGTGCCATCGCTGACTGATTCGAGACCGGCAATGGCCCGCAGCAAGGTCGACTTTCCACAGCCCGATGGACCGACAAAGACGACAAAGGCGCCATCAGCCACCGACAAGGACACATTCTTCAGGGCGTGCAAGTCACCGTAATACTTGTTTAATTTCGAAAGCTCGACAGTTGCCAAATCTTTGCTCCTTCGGTTCGGGCGGTACTGGCCCTGCTGTGCGGTCCATCAATTTATGTTTGACATACCCTATTTCTTTACATTTGTATGCAGTGTGAATCAAAAGTATGTCAACCAATTCTGAACTGGGAGTTTACCATGAAATTGAAGACGCTAATGGCATCAACAGCGCTGGCCGCGACGCTTGCGTCAGGGGCAGTCGCTGACGGACACGGGTGGAGTTTGAAAGACGCAGCGGCGCCCTACGCGGGGACGACTGTGGACGTGATCTTCTTGTTGCGTCCGGGCTACGAGGCCATGGAAGCTATGCTGCCGGAATTCGAGGAAGAAACCGGAATCACGGTCAACATCATCAAGCATCCCTATGAAAACGCACTTGGTGAACAGGTGCGCGATTTTGTGGCCGGAGGGGACCTTGATGTCGCCCTGATCGACCTCGTCTGGATCGGCAACTTCGCCGAGAACGAATGGATCGTGCCACTCGCCGATGTGCAGGCGAAATTCCCCGAAACAGTCGACCCGGATCTGGACATCGACGACTTCTTCCCGCTGGTTCTGAATGCCTTTGGCGGGTGGAACGACACGATCTATGGCCTTCCGGTCGACAATTATTCTGGCCTGTTATTCTACAACCGCTGTATGTTGGAAGAGGCCGGTTTTGACGGCCCACCCGAGACGTGGGCCGAGTTGAAAGACGTCTATGGCCCTGCGTTGACGAAAGATGGCAAATACGCCTATGCGCTGCAGTCAAAGCGGAACGAAACACAATCCGCAGACAGCTTTGCGCGCATGATCTGGCCGTTTGGCGGATCGTTCCTGGACGAAAACTTCCGGTCCAACCTCAACAGCGAAGAGAGCCAAGCCGGTCTGCAGTTCCGTCAGGACCTGATGCAATATATGCCTGATGGCATCGTGGCCTATGACCACGCTGAGGTTGTGAACGGCTTTGCTCAGGGTGACATCGCAATGATCACCGAATGGTCGGCCTTCTATTCGTCGGTTGTCTCGCCTGACACATCCGCCGTCGCCGACTGCGTCGAGATCGCCCCAGAGCCGACAGGCCCCGCAGGCCGCAAGCCAGCCCTTGGCGGGTTCTCTATGGCTGTGGCATCACAGGCGGATGACGCAGAGCAGGCAGCCGCCTATCTGTTCATCCAGTGGGCGACATCCAAAGCCAACGCACGTGAATACCTGGAGCGCGGCGGCGTTCCCGCCCGTCAGTCTGTCTATCAAGAGGACGGTCTGGAAGACTTCAAATTCGTGCCCGCGCTGGTCGAAAGCTGGCAGGACGGTGTGCCGGAGTTCCGCCCACGCTTTGCCGAATGGCCCGAGATCACCGAGATCGTGCAGGAATGGGGCACGAAGATGATGCTGGGCGAGGTCACCACCGAGGAAGGTGCGCAAGAAATCGGCACCCGCATGGAAGCCGTGCTTGAGGCCGCTGGCTACTACGATGGCAGCAAGCCGCTGGCCCAGTAACCCAACCATGGTATGAAATGTGTTCGGGGGCGTCGCGTGCGCCCCCGAAATCACCCTGACAGCAGGGCCTTGGGGAGGGAGCAAACATGCGCGGACAGGTATCCCGTAAGACAATTTTCGGTTTCATTGGCCCGGCGGTCCTCAGCCTTGCGCTGGTCGGGATCGCGCCGCTTCTTTATGCAGCATGGACCTCGCTTCATTTCTTCAATCTGACCAAGCTGCGTCAGGTCGAATTCATCGGCCTCAAGAACTACTGGACTGTCCTCACGGACGAGGTGTTCTGGCAGGCCATGGGGCGCACATTCTTTCTGCTGGGCACGGCCTTGCCGCTGCAACTTATTTTTGGGATGATCATCGCACTGGTGCTGCATCAGCCCGGGCTGACCCTTTTGAAAACCCTTGCACGGCTTAGCCTTGTGCTGCCGATGGCGACAACATACGCCGTTGTGGGCCTGCTGGGGCAGGTGATGTTCAACCAGAAATTCGGCGTGATCAACCAGCTGGCGGGCGGGGCCGACATCAACTGGATCGGTGATCCGCAAAACGCCTTTTTAATGATCATTTTCTGGGATGTCTGGCAATGGACGCCCTTTGTGGCGCTGGTCCTGCTGGCGGGCCTGACAATGGTCCCCGGAGAGGTCGAGGAAGCCGCGCGGTTGGAAACCAAAAGCCGCTGGACCGTTCTGCGCTATGTGCAATTGCCCTTCCTGCTGCCCGGCCTTGTGGCGGTGCTGATCCTGCGCACAGCCGATACGCTCAAGCTGTTTGATATGGTGTTCACGCTGACGCGGGGGGGGCCCGGTGCCTCGACCGAGTTTATCTCGCTGATGATCCAGAGGGTCGGGTTCAGGGGGTTCGATCAGGGTCTTGCTTCGGCGCAGGCGATCATCCTGCTGATCATCACAATCATTTTGGCGCAGATCTATATCCGCGTCTTCTACAAGGAGGTGTAGGATGGCAACTCGCGCGCGCCAACCCCTTTGGGGGCAGATCATCTTGCTGGCCGTGATCATGCTGGTCTGCGTCTTCCCGTTCTACTGGATGGTCACGACGTCCCTGAAAACACACATC
Source organism: uncultured Rhodobacterales bacterium (assembly GCA_964352845.1). Taxonomy (GTDB): domain Bacteria; phylum Pseudomonadota; class Alphaproteobacteria; order Rhodobacterales; family Rhodobacteraceae; genus Litoreibacter. The sequence goes on from CAYGUB010000057.1 coordinate 6,720, forward strand.
GTCGCCCTGCAATCCCCGCCCGCGTGGATATTCGAGCCGACCCTGAACAACTACCGCGAAGCGCTGTTTGAAGACGGGGTGCTACGCACGCTGATCAACTCTCTGGTCATCGCGATCAGCACCACGGTACTGGCTGTCGTGCTTGGTGTGCCCGCCGCCTTCGCGCTGGCGCGGTTCGAATTTCGCGGCAAGAAAGACCTGTGGTTCTGGTTCATCACCAACCGCATGGTGTCGCCCATCGTGCTGGCCCTGCCGTTCTTCCTGATTGCCCGCAATCTGGGCCTGCTCGACAAACACATCACGCTGGTGCTGATCTACTTAACCTTCAACCTGCCCATCGTGATCTGGATCGTAACCGACCAGTTCCGTGGCATTCCCTACGATCTTGACGAAGCAGCCCGCCTTGAAGGGGCGTCGCAATTCACCATCATGACCAAAATCTGCCTGCCACTGGCAATGCCCGGCGTGGCGGTGTCTTCGATCTTCGCTTTCATCTTTTCGTGGAACGAATTGATGTTCGGTCTGATCCTCACACGGTCAGAGGCCAAGACCGCCCCTGCTATGGCTGTCAGCTTTATGGAAGGCTACAATCTTCCTTACGGAAAGATCATGGCCACTTCGACGCTGATCGTGATACCTGTGCTGATCTTTGCCCTCCTGGCGTCAAAACAGCTTGTACGCGGACTGACGATGGGGGCCGTAAAATAGGGACATCGGTCATGTCGCGACAACCCAAGACAGAACTATTGGATGCCAATGAACAGCTTTTGGTACGTCTGGCCTGGGCCTGTGAAGTGCAAGGCATGACCCAGGCTCAAGCGGCCGAACAATTCGGCATCACGCGTCTGCGGGTCAACAAAGCGCTGGCCGAAGCCCGTGATCGCGGCATTGTGCGGATGACGATCAATTCTTCTTTCGGCCCCTGCATCGAACTAGAAGACCAATTGCGCGCACAGTTCGGATTGGAATCAGCCACAGTCGCCCCTGTGGGTGGTGAGGATTTCAAGCTGCATACGGTTCTGGGTGCGGCCTTGGGGCAATTCCTGAACCGCTTGCTGGAACGCCCCGATATCCGGCTGTTCGGAATGTCATGGGGCAACACCCTGAACATGGCGACCCGTTTTATGGAGCCGATGAACCGGCCCGATCTTGAGATCACCTCCGTTATGGGCGGGCTGACCAAAGGGTCAGACGTCAACAGCTATGAAATCACGACCCGTCTGGCGGATCTGTGCAACGCCGAGCACAGCTACTTTACGGCGCCGGTCTATGCCTCCAGCAAAGCGTCACGTGAAATTCTGGAACAACAGCAGGAATTCAAAGGCTCGATCGAGAAAATCCGTGCGGCGAACGGGCTGGCCCTTGCCGCCGGAGACATGGAACATTCGCTTTTGTTGGCCGATGGTCTGCCCGACGACATCGCGATTGACGATCTGGTGCAGGCCGGAGCTATCGGTGACATTATGGGCTATTTCCTGCGCGCCGATGGCAGCCTGATCGACCATGATATCAACGCGCGGGTGCTGGGGATCAGTCTGGCTGATCTGGACGACCTGTCGAACGTTATTGTCGCGGCAGGTGGGCTGAATAAGGTTTCGATTATCCGCGCCATCCTGCTGCGCGGCTGCGTCAATCATCTCGTGACGGACGAAAATACAGCCCGTAGTCTTTTGGCCTCTGCGCCATGATTTTCGCCGGAATCGACCTTGGGACCTCTGGCATCAAGATTGCTTTGGTGGAGGAGGACGGAACATGCCTTGCATCGGCAGCCCGTCCGTCACCGGTTGATATCCCGCACCCGGGCTGGAGCCAACAAGACCCTGACCAGTGGTGGCACCTAAGCTGCGATATCTTTGATGAACTGGCCGCATCCCATCCTGCCCTGATGGCCCGCCTTGCGGGGATTTCCCTGTCCGGTCACATGCTGGGACCTGTCCTGCTGGACAAGGCCAACCGGCCCACGACCCCGTGCATCTTGTGGAACGACCAACGGTCTCTTCAGGAATGCGACGAATTGCTGGCCAAAGTGCCCAACATCGGGTGGCGCACCAACGGCCACCCCGACCCCGGACTTGGCGCGCCTAAATTGCTGTGGCTGGCCAAACATGCTCCGGACGTGCTGAATGCAACTGATGTGTTGATGTTGCCCAAGGATTACGTGGTTCTGCAATTGACCGGCGAGCGCTGCACGGAACTGAGCGATGCATCGGGCACCATGCTGCTGGATTGCGCGACAGGTCAATGGGACGATGAACTGCTGGATGCCGCCGGATGGGACAGGGCGCGCTTGCCGCCACTTTTGCAATCTTGCGATGTTGCAGGGCAGCTCAAGCCTGATCTGTGTCGCCGCTGGAATACGCCTGATCGTGTAGTGGTGGCCGCAGGAAGCGGCGACAATTACGCAGGCGCCTTGGGTGTCGGTGCCGCAGTTTCTGGCCGTGCCGCGCTGAGTATTGGAACATCGGGCGTGTTATGTGTGGCGGATGATATGTTTCACCCCGCCCCAAATCATGCGGTCCTCACAACACCGCACGCGGCACCAGGTCTGTTCTTGTCCATGGGGGTGGTGATGTCGGCGACCCAGTCACTCGATTGGCTCAGCCGTTTGACCGGCCGCACCGCACCAGAGCTTGCCGAACTGGCCCAGACCCGCGCAGCACAAGGCATCATGGGCTGCCCGTCCGCGCGCCCGTCTATCACAGGTGTGCGCACCCCCGACAATCGCCCCGATGCGCAGGGCTATATCGGCGGGCTGACGGCTGGCCATGATGCATCCGACGTGGCCTTCGCAATTCTCGAAGGTGTCGCGATGCAGTTTTTTGCTGCCTATTGCGCCCAAAAGGCGGCACATGTGCCGATCACGTCTTTGACCGCGGTGGGCGGCGGTACGCGGTCTTTGTTCTGGGTGTCACTGATTGCGACCTTGTTTGATGCAGAAATCGTCATCCCCGAACAAGGCAAAATCGCCGCCTGCCTTGGGGCCGCACGCATGGCCCAAAGCGCTGTCCATCCGGAACAGCGCGATATGATCCTGTCACGACAGAACCCGACCAAAGCTGTGGTGCAGCCGATAGCATCCTTGCAAAGTAGCCTTCTCGAAAGATACCATAGACATCGAGCATTGCCATTTTCGGTCGTTTTTTAAGTCTCAGCAACGTTTTCTCCGCTGCAATTTCAAGCCTCAAAGCTGTTTGATGAGCCTTAGGTAATTCGGTACTTTCTTGAGGCGGGGGCCAAACCCGCGGTGCGGTTAAGCCGAAAATGGAAATCGAGAAAAGCAGATTTCATGTCGCACCGGTTGTGTAAAGTGAGCTTCGAATGACCGCTTCGCACCTGTTTTCAGGCCTTGGTACGCATTGCAGCAATGGTGAAGATTTTTCGATGCGGGCCATAGTGCAGCGTTTCGGTGCGTACTGAGCTTGGCCCGCGTTGGAAAATCTCCCAAGGTGGAAGCTGCGGGGTCTTGGCGATGTCTATGGAGAAAGTGCGCTGACGGCTGTAGCGGCTTCGATTTCAGTGGGCTGTTTTGCGTTTTGCCCGCTGCTGCACACCCGGGCTTCGCAGCCCGTTCTCCATGCGGTGCACGCCGAGCTGAGTAGATATGTCGTCTGGAACTGTGCTGATAACTGATCGGCGCAGGTGGCTTGGGCCGATACCGCGAGTGGTGGGCAGACTTCAAAGCTCATCACGGTGAGAAACCCGCCGATCTTTACGCAGCTTCGCTTGGCTATGAAAATTGGACGCCTGACCAAATGCTGCCACGCTATAAAATTACAATTGATAGGACCGTTGAACAAGCGGCTGATCTTTATCAATAGGCATTGCGAGGCACGGCAAAATGAAGTTTCATTTGAAAGCGATCATCATGCCTGATCTGTATTTCATCGCCGTTTCTGAAGACGGTTCCACCATCTGTCATATTCCGAGCAAGGATTTTGACGCTCGGCATGGTAGGGGCAAGGCCAAAAGTTTGATAGTCACCGGCAAGATGGCGCGGTTTGAGCGCCTAGCTTTTCGTAGCCCGCCGCGCCCGGTAACGGAATTCCGGGGTTATCCAGAAAGACGATGGAATTTTCCTTCATCTCCTTAAAGAAGCGATAGCCTTGGCCGGGGAACAAGCGATATGCTTTATCGTCTGCGTCGAATACTCGTGTCTTAATATCAATTACAATGGACAATGTTTTCCCCAGTCGCTGAACCGCTTGATGAACGTACAGCCGACGTAGCTTAACGTCTACACGTTAAAGTCGAGCGGGGCATTAAATGGAACACAGTTTTCGCGACACATGAAGTGCTCGAAAATCGGAAGCAGATCGTTAGTAGATTTATGTGCTGCCAAATTTCCCCAATGAAATCAAGGATGATTGGCTCCGGCGGTAGGGATCGCAGAAAATCCAAAAAAAATCCTTCAAAAACAAGGACTGGCCCTCTGCGAAACAGTCCTCGGACCTGCATAGTGCTCCTCGGAGCAACACAGTCAAGGGGACAGTGTTCTTGGGTGGGGCTGTCGTGATCCGACACAACCCGAAACCGCAACAATCTGGCCCGGTCGATTTCCCGCTTTCCCGTAGCGGACTCATATCCTCCTCCCTAGCCAAGAAAGGATATCGCAATGGGAAAGAAGACCTCCGCAAATGACCGCCGTCCGAAGGGGAAATACAATGGGCATCCGTCCTGGAACCTCTGGAACGTTTCGGTTTGGCTATCGTACCCAGAAGAACGTTACTATCATGTAGTGGATCTATGCCAAAGGCATGGAAAAGAGCGCGTTGCCGACATATTGTTCGACGAGATCGGCGGCACGCTTACGCCTGACGGTGCGCCCTTCAACCGCTATTCCATTCGCTACGGCTTGCGCGATCTGTAAGCCGTGCCGATTGCTCACAGACAAGGGCGGCTTCGCCCTTGTCTGGTATTGAAGTCCCCTAAAATGCCCTTAATTTTTGAAGGGCGAGAAGAAAGTTGGAAAGTCCCCAAACTTTTTTCTCACATTGATTTCCGCATTCCAGAACCTGGCTCACATCCCTTTCGCTCAATGCGAAAGGATTTTAAAATGAGTGATGTGACCTTGATGGCCGATGATGCGTGTAAAGCACTGGCAGATATTCCGAATGACACGATCGATGGAGGCGTGATTGATCCGCCATATGGGAAGAAAGTCCAGGGGTTCAAGTGGGACAAGATCCTACCCCCTGTGCGGGTCTGGGAAGAAACCTACCGCGTCCTGAAACCCGGTGCGCATATTGCCGTATTCTGTTTCCCTGACATGGCACATCGGCTTGCGATAAACCTCGAAGACGCAGGCTTTGAAATCCGTAATGTCTGGGTGTGGGACTATGCCCATGGCATTCCCTGCTCACAACCTTTGACAAATGAACTCGATGCGCGGCTTCGACCCCGTCATGAATCTATCGTGGTCGTACGAAAGAAGCTGGATTGTCGCACTATCACCAAGAACATCGAAAAATGGGGAACTGGAGGATTAAGGACCCGCGATACCCTCGGAGAGGGAATGCGGAGTTATACTATTTTTGAGTATGGTAAGCCAACGGATTGGGAGCGGGAGTTGGGTGCTCACGCGCTTCCCCTGGCTCCTGTCCTGGAAAAGCCCCGCAAAACTGGAAGTTTCCACAAAAGCGACAAGATGCGGCGCAATAATCATTACTGCGTCAAGCCCGTCGCTTTGCTGACCCACCTATTGAAAGTGATCGCCAAACCCGGTGATACCGTCATAGATCCCTTCATGGGCAGTGGCTCGGCAGGTATGGCGGCGGTCTGGGCCGGGATGAACTACATCGGCGTGGATATGAACGCCCATTTCGTCCGCATTGCCAAGGAACGGATTGCCTATGCGCAATCCAACCCGATCCCCGACCGACTGAACCCATCACTTGCCTTCGCGGAACCGTCAGAGGC
>CAYGUB010000058.1:0-3407 GCA_964352845.1 uncultured Rhodobacterales bacterium
CGAAACCGCAGACGTTGGGCTCAAAGATCCCGACGGCATCCTCAATCGCCTCCAATTGCGCGGCGAGAAACGCTCCCCGTCCCGCGGTATCCGTTCCAAAATGCTCTTGCTTGGTCCCCGCCAAACGGCCGAGATGCCGATCAAGATAGGCAATCTGGTCGCTCTCCGGCAGGTTCTCCAGCACTGTCGCAATCGCGTTCTCAACGCTGGTGAGTGAAACAGCTGTCGTTTGCTCATCATGGAGCAGACTGCCGAGATCAGATCATCGGTACGGGGATCGCCCGCTAGCTTAACGTCTCCGATCAGAACAAGGCTCGACAGGTTTGATTGCGCCGCAAACTCAGTCATGAAGCGGCTGATCAGATCATTATATTGCTGCTCCAGCACATAGGCCGCGTTTGGTGCCGGATCGGCACGACCAGCATTGACGCCTGAAATCTGGCGGTAGTCGAAATCAAAGAAGGCTTCCAGAACGGCAAGCCCCCTGGTCATCTGCCCAGCTGCCGCGCGATGTTGACGAGACGCCCTCGCCCCCCGACCATTCCGCGCCAAAATCCTCGATTGCGGCGCGATATTCGGCAGAAGAGGTGCGAGACTCTGTTCTCGGTCTCACTGCCAAACAGTTCGGAGATGTCAGCCAGATTTCACGAAACAGTCTGTTTTTTGAGGGGGAAGATCGAGGCCGCGGTTTTTGCTATCGAAGCCGCTTCGTGCGGGCGTGCGGCAAAGCAGTTTGGCGAAGCTGATATCTTTGTTTATTCGGAAGAGACGCGGCGTCTGATTATATCTATATGGTTGGAAATAAATGATAAACGACAAAAAAAGGCTTTTATTCAAGACACATAACGGCCCCGCTTTCGGCTTCTATCTGATTGTGAACTTGTTGGCCTGCGTCTCAGGTTACGTAGTCTATCTGCTCACCCGGTTCGATGGTGATTTCGAGCCCAATCCGCCGTTATTTTCAAGGCCGGTTTCTATGGGTTGATCCTTCCGGCGCTCGCCTTGGGCCAATATGCGATTGCCCGTTTCCCGGTCCAGCAGGCTGGATCAGACCGTTTGCTGCCCGCGCCAAGCGCCGCAGTTCTTTGGGCGCGGGTCAGCGATGAAGTCGATACCCGTATCCGCGCTTCGAAAAAGTCCCCGCAGATTGATCCGCAAGACTGGAATAGCGGGACGAATCACTGGGTGATCCACACTCTCGGTGAGCAAACCGCGATCGGTTCGCTTTTGACGAAGCTGCGTGCCGAACAGGTCGAAGATGCCAGCCCCGCTGCTCCCATGATCCGGCCGGAGGGGCAGGTCAAAATCATTGATTTCCCCGCGCCTGAGAGCCCCGCATGACAGGCTCTGCCGCATCAACAAGTTCGGCAACAACATAAGCCCGGACTTTCAGCATGGGTCAGCGTAACCTGCTTTCATCCAGAGTCTTTCCACAAAGCCGTTCGCTTTGCGTCATGCATTGACACAATACGGCCCCCCACCTTACTCATCGATTTGTGGATGAATTTGTAAGGAGTATGGCGTGTTATGCCAGAGATCACAGCCGCTGCGACCGAAACAGCCACTATATTAAAAGCGCGCCCCGGCGACGGCACCGGCGCGAACACGGCCAATCCCTCATGGGGAAGCACCGGCACAGAGCTTTTGCGTCTTGCACCTGATGCAAATGGTGAAAACAATGAGATGTCCGGCTCGGATCGAACAAACGCCCGCGAAATCTCCAACGCGGTCGCCCAACAGACAGAAACAACGGTCAATGCGGCAGGCGCTTCCGACTTTCTTTGGATTTGGGGCCAGTTTCTTGACCACGACCTGTCCTTAACCGAAGCCGGCCACACCGAAACGGCCAACATCGCTGTGCCTGCAGGCGATCCTTTCTTTGATCCCCTTGGCGCAGGCAATGTTGAAATTGGCTTTACCCGCGTTGATCAACACGATGGGGCCTATGTTAACGAAATTACGGCATTTATTGATGCGTCGATGATATATGGGTCCGATCAGAGCGTGATTGACTCAATGCGCGCAGATGGCGGCATGCTTGTCATGACGGAGGAGGCACAGCTTCATCTGGAAGGCGTGACACTGCTGACGGGCGACGTTCGCGCAGCCGAGAACATTGCTCTGTCATCTATGCATACGATCTTCACGCGTGAACACAATCGCATCGTCGAAGAGCTGGCCATCGCAAACCCCGAAATGACGGATGATGCGCTTTTCAATATGGCACGTGCCCAGGTCGAAGCCATCGTGCAGGCAATCACCTACAATGAATTTCTGCCTATTCTTATCGGTGAAGGCCAGATTGAGGCCTATGATGGCTACGATCCGTCAGTTGATCCGAGCATCTCCGCTGAGTTTTCGACTGCCGTATTCCGGCTGGGCCATACCCTGCTGTCCAGCAACCTGCAGAAGGTCGGCGAAGACGGGTCTTCGACAGGCCAACTCGCGCTGAGGGATGCCTTCTTCCGGCCAAGTCTGCTGACCGAAACGGATATGATTGAAGATATCTTCCGAGGTGCCGCAACCCAAACGGCGCAAGCTGTCGACAATATGGTTGTCGAAGATGTGCGCAGTTTTCTGTTCGGCCCACCGGGCGCGGGCGGATTTGATCTGGCGGCTCTCAACATTCAACGCGGTCGGGATTTGGGAATCGCGAGCTATAACGATCTTCGGGAGGCTATCGGGCTGGCGCGGGCGAAGAGCTTTGGCGACATTACATCGGACGCGGATCTCGCAGCCCGTCTGGAAGCCGTCTATCAAGACGTTGACCTCGTCGACGCCTGGGTCGGAGGATTGGCAGAAGACCCGGTCGAAGGTGCACTGTTGGGTGAGGCGTTTTCAACAATCATGATCGATCAGTTCACGCGATTGCGTGACGGCGACGCCTATTGGAGCGAGGGCCGTGAGGGCCTGTCAGAGGCGCAGGTCGACGCGCTGTGGTCGACAACCTTATCGGACGTCATCATCCGCAACACGGATGTAGAGGCCATGCAATCCAACGTCTTTATGGCCATGAACCGTCTTGCGGGAACCGATGGGGCCGACAGACTAACAGGAACGAATGCGGACGATTTTATTTTCGGGGCTGACGGGCAGGATGTGCTGCTTGGTGGCCGAGGCGCGGACGAGCTGCAAGGCGGCACCGGAAACGATCAATTATTTGGCGGCCGCGGCAAAGACCTTCTTTTTGGTGGTGAAGGAAACGACAAACTTGTCGGAAACCGTGGCCACGATACCTTGAACGGCAACGCGGGCAATGACATGCTCACGGGTGGTCGCGGGCAGGACACGCTTGACGGTGGCACGGGCAATGACATGCTCAAGGGCGGTCGTGGTGAGGAGGGAGTTGACGGGGGCGGGCGCAATTCGGTGCTCGAGGTCGGTCGGGGGTTAGAAATCGTGAACGT
>CAYGUB010000058.1:3417-12565 GCA_964352845.1 uncultured Rhodobacterales bacterium
CGGCGGCGCGGGCAATGACATGCTCAAGGGCGGTCGTGGGCAAGACACACTTGACGGCGGCGCGGGCAATGACATTCTGTTTGGCGGCTTGGGTGCAGATGTTTTCATCATTGACCTGCAAACATGTGGCCACGACGTCATTCGGGACTTCGAAATCGGGAACGATGACCTATTGTACATCAATAGTTCCGATGGGATCACCGCCTACTCGGAGATTGGCGATGATGTTGTGCTGACCTTCGATGCCCAAAATTCAGTCACGTTCACGGGTCTTGCCGACGAAATCACCCTTCAAAATTGGGAAGACTATTTCATGATCTATGGCGTCTGACGAAATACCTGAAACGGCATCGTCAAGTTGTTGGATGACACTCTATCCTACCGGACAGCAGCGCTATACTGAACCGGTTTGAAAACAGGTCTCCGCAAATGTGACAAACGCGTCGACTTTCCTTGACGCCTTTAGTTTTGGCGGGCGCAGGCACGATATCGGGGCATCCGCTGAGCGAATGCTGTTGGGCAGGACCTCGACCAACTGCCCGCTTTGCAATTCACTTGCCACGGCCAGCACGGATTTGATGGCAATGCCTGCACCTTCGGTGACCGCATCCGTCAGGATATCCGAATTTGAGACTGTTATGGCAACCCTGGGCATGGTCGCACCGACCCCCCAGTCTTTTTGCCAGGGCAAACAAACCGCTTGATGATCCACCAAGTCAGAAAGCGCATGCGGGACACCGTGGCACTCAAGATAGGAAGGCGCCGCACACAGGATGCGCCGATTATCGGTCAGCTTTTTTGCAAGGTTGCTGCTGTCGGTCAACGCGCCGACGCGGATGGCACAATCTTGTTGTTCTTCCACCAGATTAACGAACCGATCCACCGTGAGGAAGTCAAACGTCAAACCCGGCTCTGCCTCGCGAAGGGCGTGAAGCCCGGGCAGGATGAATCGCGAAAAGATCCAAGGTGCCATTGTGACCCGTAAATGACCCTTCAGCTTACCGCCATTGCTGCCGATCTCCAGCTCTGCGTCCGTCAGATCGTCCAATATGGCCTGAACCCGATCGAGGAAGGCGCTGCCCTCTACGCTCAGTGAAACTGTCCGGCTGCTGCGATGGAACAGGACCACACCAAGATGCCTTTCCAGTTTACTGAGCCGATGGCTAACCGTTGCCGGAGATATTCCCTGTTCTTGGGCGGCAGCTGTAATGCCGCCGCGTTGCGCGATCTGAACAAAGGTTTGAAGGTCTTCGATGCTGTACATTTGATATTTTCGAATGATGGTTTCGGCTATTGGCCCATTATAGTCCGATTGTTCGAATGATACACTTGGGTAAAGTCACATCGGAGGAAATATGTTCAGAAACTTTGTCCAGACCGCGCTGCTAAGTGCGAGCCTTGCCGCGCCAGCTTTTGCCGATATCGAAACCTTTGCCACTTTCGGGCCAGACATGCCGCCGGGCAATCTGGCGATCAGTCCAGAGGGGCGCATGTTCATGTCCGTGCACGAATTCTACGGCAAAGACCTGCGCATTGTTGAGGTCATGCCCGACGGATCGACCAAGCCCTATCCGAATGACGCATGGGCCAATGCACCGGTGGGCGACGGGCCGGGTCTGAAAGGCGTGCTCGGCCTGCGAGCCGACCGGGAGGGCATTTTGTGGATGCTTGATGGTCAGGCCGACGGTCAAACCGGGCGCATTGTGGGTTGGGATACCAAAACCGAAAGTCTGCACGCGATCCACTACCTTGGCCAGCCCGTGACGGGGCCTACCAGTTTTCTCAATGATCTGGCCGTTGATCGTGAACACAACGCCATCTACATCACCGACACGGCAAGCGCCGAGACCTCTGCATTGATCGTGCTTGACCTTGATACCGGGCGGGCCCGGCGGGTTCTGGAAGGCTCACCGTTCACAATCCCCGAAGACATCGAGATGGTTATCGACGGCAAGACAGTGAACCTTGGAGGCGCACCGGCACAGATCGGCGCAAACCCCATCACGGTCGATCCGACGAATGAATGGGTGTACTTTGCCCCGATGACCGCCACGTCGATGTACCGTGTGCGTACCACGGATTTGCTGGATGAAACCCTGTCAGATGACGAGCTTGCCGCGCGGGTGGAACGCTATGGCGACAAGCCGATCTCGGATGGATCAACGGTTGATGCTGCGGGCAATATCTACATCACGTCAATCACCGAGGACGCTGTTGGTGTGACCAAGCCCGATGGCAGCTATGAGATTCTCTACCAGGCCGACAACATGTCCTGGCCCGACGGGTTCGCGGTGGGACCTGATGGATATGTCTATGTGACAATCAACGAGTTGCATCGTTCAACCGTCTTGAACGACGGCGTAGACGCCACGCAAGGCGAATTCAGCATCATGCGCTTCCCTGCTTTGGGTGGCGGCGTTTCGGGAAGGTAGCGATAAGCCCCACACGCTGCACTTTACCTTGTGATCTGACACCGCTCCCCCTCCAGCAAACTGGATTGGGAGCGGCGCATGTTTTGACCATAGCAAAATGCGAATAGATATCAGCCATGACACCACGAGTTTCAGGCAGGGTGAGGTCATTGAGGTTCTTGTATTCCTGCCTTATAGCGTCTGACGAAATACCTGAAACATCCCGTATCACGTAACGCGTTGAAATCTTTGATTTCAGGCAGTGTTACGTGATTCAGGTTTTTCGCATGACGCTCTAGCCTTTGGGCCAGGCTTTGATGTGGTCAGCGACGGATGTCAGATGCACGTTGAAGGTCTTCTCCAGGGCTTTTGTGTCAATCGCCATGGCATCGCCGTTCAGTTTGGAAATCGCGCCATACAGGTCGCCAAGGGCAAAGGCCGCGCCGGGGCTGTTGAACGCGTCGCCAACGCGTTGGCCGAAGGCCTCTGGGCTCATGGGGTCGAAAGTCACGTCCCGTTTCACCCAATGGCCGATGAGTGTCGCCAGCTCATCGCCGGTCAGGGCATCAGGTGTTCCGATCTCGAACGCCTTTCCGGCAAGATCCGGGCGCGACAACGCAGCGACGGCCAGCGTTGCCTGATCCAAGTGCGACGTCCATTGGACCTTCAGATGGCGCGGCGTTGGCGGATAGTCTAGGCGTCCTTCCGTGCGAAGCCCGGGCAGAAAGACCTCTGGCTGAAGGTTCTCAAGATATACCGCCGATTGAAGGACGATTGATGGAATACCCGACCCAAGCACGGCGGTCATCCCTTGGGTCGTCGCATCGACGATCACCGAAGACGGGAAGCGATCGCCAGAGGGGCCGCCGGTGACAAAGACCAACAGGGGCAGTTTCGCTTGATGTGCCGCGCCAAAGAAGGCTTTGGCCCAGTTCTGGCTGTCGTCCGGGCCGCCGGGTTGTGGAAAATGCAGGAACGCGGCGTCCACACCGTCAAGCGCCGCGACAAGTGCGGCCTCATCGGCCAGGTCTGCAGCAACAGCTTCGGCGCCCGGGTGCAGCGCGCTGATTTTGGCCGCGTCGCGGGCAACGGCGCGCACTGTGTAGCCCTTGTCAAGCGCTTCGCGAACAACGGGGGCACCCTGCGCGCCGGTCGCACCGAAGATCGCGACGGTTTTGGTAGAGTTTGTCATGACAGTCTCCTTTTCCATTTCAGCTTAGGCAGTCGTGGTGGCCTTGAAGATGTCCTCGATGGCCTCGGGGCGGCTGTAGAAGGCTTGATGGTCCAGCTGGACTACCTGATCCCCTTTGACTTTGAGAACGGTGGGAACGCCTCTGGATTGGACGGCGGCCATCAAGGCTTGCGCCCTGCCTGAGAGTTCGGCGGCCTTGGCCTCCAGCTCGGGCGTGCCGATGCGCGCGGCTTGTTCGGGTGCCACGCCTTCGGCGATCAGGGCATCGATGATCGCTTGCCGGTCGGTCGAGGAGACACCTTCGCCGAAATGCAGCACCTCAAGGCGATGGCGCAGCGCAAATTCCTTTTCGGGGCCCTGATCGTGCACCAGCGCCGCGGCCTGCGCTGACAGACCCGATTCCAGAACTTCGGTCGGCGAGCGTGCGATCTTGTCCTTGAAGGCTTGCGAGAATTCCTGGCCGGTCAGGGCTTCAATCTGCGGGATGGTCTGCAGGATCTGCTCACCCTTGCCATCGCTCATGCGGGGCGCGCCCGCGCCTTCGAACAGGTGCCGATGCAGCACTTCGACATTGTCACCCGCTTTGACGACGGCATCAAAAACGGGCGCGGCACCATAGCACCAACCGCAAAATGTATCATAGATTATAACAGTTTTCTCGGTGGTCATCATCTCTCTCCTGTTGCGTTGAGACGAGATTAGTCAGTTGATCTTGTCAACTAAAGAGATATAAATTAGACGCAGTGTCATCTTTAGATTGACGACTTTTCTTTGGGACGACCGCTGCAATGACCCGCCGGAACAATTTCAACCGCCTGGCCCATTTCGTGGCAACTGTAGATGCAGGGACGATCACCGGGGCGGCGGATGCTCTTGGGATCAGCAAGGCTGTGGTCAGCAAACAGTTGCAAATGCTGGAGGCCGATGTCGGAACACCGCTTCTGCTGAGAAACACGCGCCACCTGCAACCGACAGAAGCAGGGCGCGTGTTTTACGAAGACGCGAAATCGGCGCTGACTCAGGCGAACAACGCCTATGAGCGGGTTCAGGAACGCGACAAGAAACCCAAAGGTGTGCTTCGGATCACGGCACCCGTGGATTTCGGCGTCTCTTACGTAGCACCGTTCGCGGCACGATTTCAGGCGGCCTACCCGGATGTGAGCATTGACCTGAATCTGGCTGACAGCCCGGTCGATATCATCGAGGATCGCTACGATCTGGCCTTCAGGATCGGCCAGCTCAGCGACTCCAGCAATCGCGCGCGCAAGCTGATTGGCTTTAAAGAAACTGCCGTCTGCTCCCCCGACAGCGCTGCCCGCTTTGACACCGACTGTCCCGGGAATTTGACCGGCGCCCCCTTCGTGCGCAGCCATGCCTTTGCAAACAAGGCAGAGTGGGCATTCAACAAGGGCGGTGATCAGCGCATGGTCGCCCCAAGAGTTGTGGCAGAAACAAACAACACGCTTGCGATCCGCGCTTACGTCACGGCTGGCTTCTGTTTTACCGTTCTGCCGGATTTTCTCGTCAGGGATGACCTGAAAAAAGGGAACCTGGTCCGGCTGTTTGCCGACTGGTCGCTTCGAGAGGGCGGCATATACGCAATGACGCCGCCAAACAGGGTGCGGTCAAATGCGTTGCAACGTTTTCTGGAGTTGGCCGACAAGGACCTGTTGGCATGATCGGTCCTGAGGGTACTTCGCGGGCATGGAAACGCTGATCGACCGTTATGTTGCCGCGTCAAGATTTGGCGGGCCGTTGGGACAGTCGATCAAGTACCCCCAGCCTCCGTTGTCCAGTTTTTTTGCGACTTCGGTTGACTGACCCTCCGCCATCACTGTCCCGTCAGGCGCGATGGCCCGCCAGTTCGCACGGAGCATTGCGGTATCGCCGGTGATGACTTCGGTAATGAAATCACTTTCGATGCGGGGCCGCACCTCCATAAAACCCTCAAATACCTTTCGCGCGCCCTCCAGACCGACACTGGGCGGCGCATCCGGCGGAAAGAACACCAGACAGTCGGGATGGAACATGGAGACAATCCCGTCGAGATCGCCCTCTTGCAGATATGCGCTGACGCAGTCGGCAATCTCGCGCGGTTGGTGTGCTATGCGTTGGGTCATGGCCTGCCTTGTTGAGTTCAGGTTGGGAAATATTCGCCGCGTCAAAAGTCGAAAGAGCCTGCGCTGCGCACTGCCTCGGGCAGCCAGGTTTCGTGAATGTGCAGCCATGTCACAAATGCGGTGACTTCCATCAAGACCGAGGTAACACGGGCAGTGTCCGACATGTCAGCGCCTGTCGTACCCCGTTGCCATTCCGTATATGTCGCCAGAACCATATTTTCGCGTTCATACTGGACTTCGACATCGCGGATCGCAATGTGGAAATCGGGGTTTAACCCATAGCCTTTATCAAAGCCTGCCCGCAGTGCGGCGCGGTTCATCATTTGACCGTCAGGTGAAATGAACAGGAAATCGGGGTGCAGACGCGACAGAAAGCGCGGATCTAGCTGGTCGCGATCAACTGACCCGTTGAACCATGCAGCAAAGAAATCATGCAGCTCCACTATTTCAGCGGTGACGGTATCGAGGGTCGTCATGACAGTGTCTCCGATGGCTAACTGGCACGAGAAGCTGATCGCTCCGGGTAAGGTGCGGCCGCCACCCTCGGGGCGTCTGATGTGGTCCATAGGTGAGATTATCTTCGAGACAGCGTGGATCTGAACGGCCAAGCTGTCAATGGACAACCCGAACCGAGCGGACGGTCAAGCAATCTTTGGTAACGGGAAATGGTCCACGTGTCGATGGCCTATAGCGTCTGACGAAATACCTGAAACATCACGCATCACGTAACGCGTTGAAATCTTTGATTTCAGGCAGTGTTACGTGATTCAGTTTTTTCGCATGACGCTTTAAATCTTCGCAATCAGATGGTGGCTCAATCGCGTCCAAGCCCTGCCTCGACAGGGCCCGGCAAAGTGACGCCGCCCAAACATTGTCGCATGCCATCACCCAAATAGCAGCTGGTCTGCTGCCGGGTTTCCGGTATCAGTCTTTGTTCCGATACTGTTGATCAGCGCCCGGCTCTTGTTCAAAGAAAGCACGCGAGTAGAACAGGAATATCCCGTAGTCGACCGCCATGTTGAACGCGTGGTTCGCGAGATATTGCATGGCACTATCGCCCTCGAACATGCCCCGGAAACTGTTTAACACATCAATTCCGTTGGACATTGCGGAAAATTCGATCTGGTAGCGTACATTGCGTACAACTTCGAACGTGACGTTTCCGGTTGAGTTGGGAACCGCCAACTTCAAAAATGGAGTTTCGATTGGTCCCTGAGCATCCACGACACGGTCAGCGCCGACAAACTGGAAATTGCCCAATGCGCTGCTGTCCACTTGGAAAGCAAAATCCATGAGCCCACCAAAGCCCAGATCGTTGATCACGGCTCCGATCTGCGATCCGGTCGCGGTCCCACCTGAAATCTGACGCAACCCCGCGGCAATTGCGGCAGCGCCTGTCTCGGATTGTATCTCTGTCTTGATCGCGGACTGAACCTGTGTCGCAACGTTCAGAAGCAAACCTGTGTCGTTGGTTTGTTCGGTCGATACTCTGATCAGTCCGTCGGCGTTTCCAGAAGCAGCGCCCAGGTCCTGACCCATGGTGGTCGCGATAACGTCGGAACTCACACGATCCCCTAACGTAGCCAGTGGGGTGGTCGCTGCACCAAGGTTGAGTTCGGCGGCCTTACCGCCCTGATCGGTCACGCCCGTAAAACTCTGGCCACCGAGGGCTTTGTTGACGTCTCCCGTCAGAAAGCGGCTGGCCGGTTGACTGTCAATTTCGTCAAAGGGGTCGGGTTGGCTTTTGGCCATGTCCGGCACCGTATCGGAATCCGGCTGCACCTTCGGTTTGGCTTGTAAAGCTGGCTCGGTAAATACGTCTTTGCCCGCTTTTGGAAGGGCCATGCCATTCATCGGAGCAGCTTGAGCGCCCTGAATTTCAGGACCCGACAGGCCCGCTGCATCATTTCCGTTTCTCTGTGTAACCTTGTCCACCGTTAAACCCCCAACAGTATTCGTGAACTTTCGTAAATAACTTCCCGCAACTTTCACATGTGTCGCATGATTCTCTGCGGTTTGATAGAGAAAGCGCGCCGGACTTGGGGAGCCCGGCGCGCTCTTGGCCCCTGTCTGTCCGTGAAGGACAGACAGTTCGCACCTTAGTTCATGGCTTCTTTGTTGGTCTGAGCCACTTTATCAACGCAGCCGCAGAAGTCCTTGATCATCTGATCGAGGGCACCCTTGCCATCAGCGCCGTCACCCATGCCGGATGCGTCATCGCCTTTGCCTGCGGCGCCACCGCCGCCCATGCCTGCAGCATCACCACCGGCCATGCCACCGCCAAGCTTGGCGAGGATTTGCTGAAGTTGCTGCAGAAGCTGACCAAGCTGTTCGATGAGCTGCTTGAGCTGAGCTTGCAGGCCGTCGCCTTTATCGGCTCCGTCAGCACCTTTTCCACCTTCAGCGCCTTTGCCGCCTTCAGCTTTATCGGCTTGCTCACCACCTTTGGCTTCGCCACCACTCTGGCCACCGCCGGCGTTCATCTTGCCTTCCATCATCTGGAGCAACTGGCCCAGCTGAGAGATGACCGCACTCAGGTTGTCCTTCAGACCGCCTGCTGTGTTGCCACCGCCAGCACCGTCGGAACCGTTGGCACCATCGGCAGCTTTACCACCGCCAGCACCAGCACCAGCACCGTCCGAGCCGTTGGCACCATCAGCAGTGTTGCCACCGCCAGCACCATTTGCTCCGCCGCCAGCACCACCGGTCTGACCACCAGCATCGCTCATCTTGGCCGAGAAGTCACCGATAAGCTGCGACAGATCGTTCAGCTTGTCGTTGAGCATCATCAGAGCGTTCTGGTTGTTTCCGGCGCGACCGGAACCGTTGGTCTCGGCAGTGGCGTTCTGACCATTGGACATCGAGAAGGCCATTCCCGAGGCAAAGGCTGCTGCACGATCGGCGCGGAAGTCGCCGCCACCGTTCATCATAGCCGTCATGCGCTGCATGTCACCCATGTCGCCCATGTCAGCCATGTTGCCTCCGCCCATGCCGCCGCCGTTGCGCATCCGCTCGAGCATACGCTCGGCTTCGTTGCCACCACGGTTACCTTTGCGGTCCATGCCATCGGCACCGTCTTTGCCATCGGCACCATCTTTACCGTCAGCACCATCGCGGCCATCCATGCCATCGGCACCGTCACGGCCATTCATGCCGTTCTTACCGTCAGCACCATCGCGACCGTCCATGCCGTCGGCACCGTCACGGCCAGCTTTGCCGTCCTTGCCATCGACACCATCGCGACCGTCCATGCCATCGGCACCGTCACGGCCAGCTTTGCCGTCCTTGCCATCGACGCCATCACGACCGTCAGCACCGTCTTTTCCGTTCAGACCGTCCTTGCCGTCAACGCCGTCGCGACCATCAGCACCGTCTTTACCGTTCAGACCGTCCTTACCGTCCTTACCGTCAACGCCGTCACGACC
>CAYGUB010000059.1:0-12495 GCA_964352845.1 uncultured Rhodobacterales bacterium
AATAATCCGCTGGAGCGTTTCGTGGTCAGGATGCATGTCCCGTCCGCTGTGCCAGATGCGCAGTTTACCGAAAAACAGGAAGCGCTGCGCGATAGCGGCGTGCAACTCAGTATGGCGCGCGTTGATTTCCGGATCTCGCAGGATCAAATCCGTTATTTCCATCCGGCGGATGCTGAGGTCGCTGGCGTGATGGCCGAAGAGATCGGCGCAACATTGCGCGACTTCACCGATTTCGCGCCCCGGCCACCTGCCGGAACCGTAGAGGTCTGGCTGTCGGGCAACTCTGCCAAGCCAGCGCGCACGGTCCAGTCAACACCGAGACGGGCGCAGACGACGAGCCGGGCGCCCACGCGTCAACGCCGGGTTGACCCTGCAGCCGCATTGCGAGAGCGGTTGGCGCGCCGGTTGCGCCGTGGTGATCATCTCTAAGCCATCGACGCTGTCTCCATCGCTGCAGGGCCATAAAATAGGCTGGTTGGGCCGTAATGCCCGCTGGCAGGGGTTTTGACCGGCGCAAACATGTGCAAATATCCACCTGTGTAGCCGGAATTTCGAATCAAGAATTCTGGCTTATGCGAAAGGTAAACCGTCCGGCGCAGATAAAGAGCGGGCGGAACTATGTTCGGGGGTAAGCAATGCCAGATCCAAAGCTTTTGGCGATCATTACAGCGCTATCATTCGTGTCGGTGACAAATGGTGCGTCTGGTCAGGATAGCCTCGCCAAATTGCAAGAGCTGGAGCAACTCATCGTTCGCAAGGATTGCGGCGGTATGCGCAACTTCATTGGGGCCAACCCTGATCTGACCCGTGGCAATGATCCACTGGCTGTTGAATTGCGCTCCTATGCCAACAAGCTGGATAACGGGCTCATCAACTGCTTCGCCGCCTCTGCATCCGATACCGGACCGCAGCGTGAAGTCGATGGTCGTGGCGTTCTGTCGCAGGAAGCCATTTACTGATCGGACTACGCGCATGAAAAAGCGCGAGACGATCGCCTATGTCGTTGATCCACGGCTGCCGGGGGGGACCTCTTCTGCTGTTGCGCAAGAGCTTCGTGTGATGGCCCCGCATTACCGGTTGGCTGTCTACGCAGTGAAATCCCAAATGTTCAAGGGCGACACGGTCGCGCCGCAGATCGCCTCTGTCCTGGAAGAGCTTCAGTTGGACATGGTCTGGGATCCAGTGGAGATTTCGGCCGATACCGTGATCCTCCACAATCCTGCCTTTCTGAAGTTCCAGACCGGGTTCGTGCCTCGGATCATCACCCGTCATCTTATCGTGGTGGCGCATGAGAACTTTCTGCGCCCTGGCGGGGCAGAGGCGTTCGATGTGAAGAAATGCCTCGACCTGCTGGACCGCAAAACGCTGGCCTTCACCAAGACTGTTGCCCCGATTTCCGAGTATAACCGCCGCACGGTCTTGGAGTGGATGGCGCTCAACCCGATGCCAATCTGGCAGATTGCCCCGGCCAATTGGTTCAATATCTGCGAATTTGACCTGATCCCTCCCAGCGCCACACCACGGGACCGGCGCGGGCGGCTGTCACGGCCCGGCTATGAGAAATTCCCATCGCTCGACAATATGGACCTGTGTTTTCCAGAAACGGCGGAGGCGAATGTCATCCTCGGCGCGGATTCTTTTCTGAATGATGAGATCGAGCGACCTCATTGGACCTTGCTGCCCTTTCGGCAAATCACGGTGGATCAGTTCATGGAGCAGATCGACTTCATGATCTACTTCACCGCCCCGTCCTGGCGCGAAAGCTTTGGCCGGGTTCTGGCTGAGGCCACGGCGGCTGGCAAGTTGGTGATCACGGACGCGCAAACGGCACAGAACTTCTCTGATGCGTTGGTCGCGGCCAGCCCGCAGGAGGTAGACGGGATCGTGGCGGGTTTCATCGCAGAGCCTGCGCGCTACCAGTCCCATATCAGGCAGGCGCAGTCCCGATTGTCTGAATTTTCGTCACAGGCGTTTTTGTCCATGGCAACAGGCGCGCTGGCGGCCCCGATGGAAATCGCGCGATGATCCTGATCGAAGCCGGGACGAGTGATGACAAGGCATTCGACGCCAAGCTGCTTTTCGCGATGCAGCTTGCCTCGAACGGGCATGAGGTCGCGATTGATGCAGCCTCCCTGCCGGAAAGTCTGGAGCGGCATCAGAAATATGAGGTGTCGCGCTTTCTGGTCGATCTCGACAGAGTCGAGATCACACGTGTTCTGGTCATTGGCGCTGAGAATATCGAAGCCTCGGCCCTGAAGGCCCTGCGCCGGGATATCCTGCCTGAGACGCAGGTTTGTGCGATTGGCCGGTTTCCCGATCATCAGTCCGTACTGGGTGCGCAGGCAAAGATTGCCTATATGACCGGCCGGGAGCCGCAGATTGTGAATCTGAGCACGCTGCAGCCCAATGCGCTGATATCAAACGGGATCGCGCCGCTTTGCGTGGGTCCGGCCCGGCCGCACTCACCCTCTGACGAGCTCCCGCAGGTCATCGTGTACCTGCCTCTGGAATGGCTCGATGATCCACTGACCCTGCCCGCATTGGGCGCGCTGTCATATCAGGCGGAGTTCGATCTCAGCGTCATCATCTCGGGTCTTGGGAAGGATCGGATCGCCAAGTCGGATTATAGCGGCCTGAAGGTTTACGGCTATTCCAACATCTCGCCGGAGACCTTTGCCAGCATCTGCGATATCGCCGTGTTTTTCGGCGACTCGATTCCGGGCGAGCGGATGGCAGGCTTCGCGCTTGAGACCCTGCGCGCTTCCGGGATTGTTGTCGACAGTACAACCAACAGCGCCTTTGCCGCGACCGGCGCACCTGTTCTGCGCGGGCCCCATATCCTGTCTGCGCTGGCGCCTTATCTGACGGGCAGCGTGTTGAATAATTACCAGAGCATTTCGCAGGCCGTCGGGGAGAGCAGCTGGATGGCGGCCAATGCGCTCTGTGTGGTTGAGGATGCGATTGGCATCAAGGCGCAGGCGCCTCAGCCCGGCAGCACCACCGGGCAAAAGACGGTCTTTATGCCCACAAACGGCAACGGGCTTGGCCATGCGCAGCGCTGTCTGCTGATCGCCGAAGCCATGGAACAGGCCGACCCGGTTCAGTTTGCGGCTTTCCCAAGCTGCACGCCGCTTATTCAAAACCGCGGTTTCGACTGCCAGACCCTCGTTCAGAAAAGCGACAATTTTCCCGAACCCTTCGCGAATGATCTGGTCAATCACCTGCGGCTCAGCGATCAGCTCGGGACGGGCGATCATCTGGTGTTTGACGGGGGCTATGTTTTCGACTCGGTCTATCGCTGCATTCTCGAAAAGCGGCTGCGCGCGACATGGATCCGGCGTGGCCTGTGGCGCCCCGGTCAGATCAACGCGACGGCGCTGGAGCGCGAGAAGATTTTCTCTCAGGTGATTGTCCCGAACGAGGCATTTGACGAGCTGAACACCAATTACACCTTCGGGCCAAAGCTGCATAATGTCGGCCCGATTGTCCGGCGTGATAAGGTGGATGACGCCCAGAGATCGCTGCTGCGGGACAAGCTCAAGGCACGGTTTGACCGCGACTTCGATCAGTTGGTCATCACCATGCTTGGTGGGGGGGTGGCGGCTGATCGCTCTGCCCAGATCCAGACGATCTGCGCGGGGCTGGATCGCCGGGCGAATTGCCTGAACCTGATCCTTGTCTGGCCCAATGCGACCATCGCACCGGCGATCTATGGGTGGAAAGGCACCCGCGTGATCACCTCTCAGAACGCTTTGAAGCTGGCGCAGCTGGCCGATCTGACGATCTCGGCCGTGGGGTATAACAGCTTTCATGAGATCATGTATCACGCAGTCCCCGCGATATTTGTGCCGCAAATGGCACCTTTCATGGATGATCAGGAACGCCGGGCGCTGGCTGCGGCGGAGCGTGGGTTTGCGTCAATCGTTCAGCCGCAGGAGTTGCTGTTGCTTGACCGCGAAATTGCCGCGTTTCTGGATGGAGAAAAGGCAACCCAGATCCGCACAGCACTTGCCACAGCCGACCTGCCCGAGCCCGGCAACCGAGCTGCGGCAAGGCTTATTGAGACAGTGTCGGGCCTATGACGGAAAATGACATTCTGGCAATTCTGTCGCGCCTGACAGCGCAAAGCCCCAGCGATCTGGATGTTGATCTCTTCGAGCCTCCCGCGGTTGCGGCCGGACGACTTCTGGCTCCGGGTGGAGCGCAGTCGCATCCGATCTCTCCGAGATTATGGAGCCGCTACGACGAGGCCACCTCCTATATAGGCATCCGGGAGACGGCCCCTTTGGATGATTATGCGCAAGTCACTGCCCGGCTGCTCTCGGCCGCGCTGGAACGGGGCGTCGCACCGATCATTCTGACAACGCTTGACCATAGTGGCTTTGCCCGTTTCGGCCTGCGGGTAGAGCGTCTGTCGGGCGAGACCGAAGTGCTACGCGCAGCCTCCGAGGCGCAGATCCTGGCGCTTTGGGATCTGGCAATTGTGATTGGCGCCGAACAGGTCTCCGTCCTGGGCTGAAGTGGCGCAAGCCGGCTTTGGTGCGTGATCGAGCCATGCGAAAAGCCTCAATCACGCAATGGCCTCCTGCGATAGAATTTGGTCCGTTGACAGAAAGCACCTCGCCGACCGGATTTGCTATGCGATCGGGGCGCTCGACCGGCCCAAATCCCGAAAGCAGGAGCGCAGATTGGGGCAAACAACCTGAAAACATCAAGGATCGGCCCCATTCTGGACAAGTTTTTGGACTTTTAATCGTCCACCGAATTTCGGGAAGCGTGTGATGGCGAGTAGGGGCGACCTTGGCAGTATCTGATCTGAATTCGATTATTTCGAGCAGCGCTTGCAGAGGGGCTTTCCAGCTCAGCGATGGCGAACTCACCTCCCTGAGCGGGGGCGATGCGTCGGCCATTGATGATGCGCGCCGCACGAAAGATCTTTGGTCTAGCCTTGCCTCTTTCGTGCCGGATCTGGGAACTGTTGTGGCAAAGCGTGAAAGCGGCATATCCATTGCCTCAAT
This sequence comes from uncultured Rhodobacterales bacterium, assembly GCA_964352845.1. Classification (GTDB taxonomy): domain Bacteria; phylum Pseudomonadota; class Alphaproteobacteria; order Rhodobacterales; family Rhodobacteraceae; genus Litoreibacter. The sequence goes on from CAYGUB010000059.1 coordinate 5,019, forward strand.
GCGTGGCGGCATCATTCTGGAAGTCTCGGCACCGGTAAATATCGGCATCGTACGCGCGGCCTTGCGCAATGAGAGCAAGATCAGCTTTGAGGATGATGGCAAAACTCCCCTTGTCGCAGACGGGGCCAAGGCCCTTTGGACTCTGGCGAGCTGGATAGACGGCATCGAGACAAGGCGCGCCTTGCGCGTCAGTGTCGGGACAGATGTCTTCAGGCTCTGGGCTCGGAAAGGGAAATTCGGGCTTAAAAGCGACAAGACACCTGCCGATCTGGCGGGTTTCGTGCTGTCTGCAAACGAAACCGCCGGACCCGTCACGCTTTCCTATGACGTGTCGGACGACGACGCGCCTGACGCTGTTCATCTTCCTTTGGATCTGCTCGCCACGGGCGAGACTGAAAAGGATGAGTGGCATTTTGATAACCTCGGGGTCCCGAAAATGCGCCCCCGGCATGCATGCCTCAAGACAGCCGGGCGGATGCTCAGCTTGCATGCACAGCTGAAGTCCTGGGGCGCGGGACAACCTTTCGAGGTCACTATCCTGCGCGACGGCGGCCCGCCCGAAGTCATCGTTGAAGGTAGCGACCCATCGTTAACTCGTATTTTGCTCGACGGACATGTTGGTCCCGGGCAAGGCCTGCACACAAAGGAAATTCCCTCCAATGTCTGAGATTAGTTTCGAGCAATATCTGCGCCAGACCCACCCCAGCGACGATGGGGGCGATCAAATACGCGAATCCCGCAACGATCTGTCCGAAGCCTTGCTCAAACTTGAAGCTGCCGTTGTTCCTGAAGACGTGACGACAATCTGCGATGTCATCGATGAGTTTGGCGCCTTCTCCGCAAAGGTGTCGCTGATCGGTCAGGTCAAGGCGGGCAAGACCGCCGTTGCCAATGCCTTGCTGGGTGTCACTGACCTTCTACCCTCCGATGTGAATCCATGGACCTCCGTGGTGACGTCCATGCACATCAATTGCGAGCCCCCCAAAGGCAAACGCGCCGTTTTCCAGTTCTTTGACACTGATGACTGGGATGATCTCGTGTCCGAAAGTGGGCGCATTGTCCAGATTGCCAAAAAGGCCAAGCTCGACTCGCGCCTGGACGAGCTGGTCGAACAGGTCCACGCGCTTCGCAACCGCACACAAGAGCGCCTCGGCAAGAATTTCGAACTGCTTTTGGGGAACAATCACTCGTTTTCTTCCTTCAACGGTGATCTCGTCAAACGCTATGTATGTCTGGGGGAAGATGATGCGTTGCAGGATAGAGAAGGCCGCTTTGCAGACCTGACGAAATCGGCCGATCTGTATCTGGACAATGATTTCTTCGAATATCCGGTGACCATTTCCGATACACCGGGTGTGAATGATCCCTTCCTGATCCGTGAAGCCGCGACCCTGCAAAACCTTGGGACCTCCGATATCTGCGTGGTCGTTCTGAGCGCGCATCAGGCGCTCAGCTCGGTCGATCTGGGTCTGATGCGGCTGCTCAAGAGCCTGAAAAGCAAGCGACTGATCGCCTTTGTAAACCGCATCGACGAATTGCCGGATCCACAAAACCAGATTCACGAGATTCGGGACTATATCGCCGGTGTTCTGAAGAAACAGAATTTGGGCAGTGATATCCCCATCATCTTCGGAAGTGCGGCTTGGGCCGAGGCTGCAATTCTTGGTAATTTCGACGATCTGCCCGAAGATTCCGTCGAAAGCCTCGCCGCCTTGATCGATGCCCGTACCAACAGGCTTGCTCCCGGCAGCTGCGACCAGCTGAACGTTGACAATCTGTCGGATGTCAGCGGCATCAGCGCGTTGCGTGCAGCGATCGGGCAGAAGGTCTGGAACGAGGTCTATCGCCCCAAGATCGCCGTTGAGGCCAACAGGGCGCGCCGCATGGCGGAACGCTCCCTGCTCTACCTTTCGGAAAGCAGCGATGACGCGAATTTTGGTATCGACGGGGCTCAGATCGATGCGGCCATTCAAACTCTGGCACATGGCCGAAGGTCGCTTCGCAAATCCGTGAATGACTATAAGATCAAGGCCAAGGAGGCGATCAAGACGGGCTTTTTGTCTGCCTATATCCGCTTTAACAAATCCGAGCGCAACAAGCTGCTGTCCTGCCTGGCAAATACCGGCAAGATCAAGGACTGGGCGCCGGATACCGAAACCCTGCGATCCGAACTGAACGCGACCTATGACGCCTATGGCAATGAGACGGTTCTATATTTCCGCCGTCTGAGCGAATTGCTGCTGAAGGATGTCGTCGAGGCCTATCAGAAGGTTCTGAACTCGACCGACGGGATGCGCATCACACCGCAACCGATCCCTGCCCCGCCGATCCCGCTGTCTTTGATGCGCACGATGAGCATTGACCTGCGCGCCAACAGCTCGCTCGAGTGGTTGCGCCGGAAGCTCGATAAATCGGTCTATATTGAACAGTTTAACGCGATCTCCAATGCCGACCTGGCCCAAACTGTCGAAGAGACCTGCGAGCAGATTGTGGAGACCTATATCGCGGGCGTCGGTGCTGATTTGATGAACTTCCTAAGAGAACATGCCCAGACCATCGAGGCCCTGGGCACCCCTGATGCTGACCGGCTGGAAGCCATTATCAACAATGGAGAGAATGACGGGACGACCCTTTCGGCCCGCCTCGAAATGCTGCGTGACGTGAGTGACATTCTGCATGCTCTGGAAGGGGCCGATGCAGATGATATCCTTGCCCACCCAGTGTTGACAGAGGCCCGATCATGACGCTTCCCTCTGCCTCTAAGGAGACGCATGCCGTGATGGGCGCCTGGCATCTGGGCAAGCCGGTCGCTGGTTTGATGGGTGAGTTCAGCTCTGGCAAGTCGACATTGCTCAACTTCATTCTGGCGCAGGATGTCGCCACGACCAAGGTAACAGCGACCCCCTTGCCGCCAATCTGGTTCACACATAGCGACACACCCTTTTGTGTAGGCCTGCTTGGGAATGGCACCATCGAAGATGTGGATCTTGCCGATCCCGCCATCGATTTCCGAGGCACCTATCTGGCCATTCGGCGCGGCATCAATAGCGACGCGCTGAAACGCTGCGATATTATCGACTGCCCCGGGATCTCCGACCCGGAACTGGGCAAGAATGCCTTGCGGTTCCTGCAGCCCTATTTCGATTTTGTCATCTGGTGCACCGGCGCCAGCCAGGCCTGGCGGCAGACCGACAAGGTGGCTTTTCAAAAACTCTCTCGGGCGACGAGAATGAACAGCTTTCTGGCGGTAACCCGGATCGACAAGCTTCGCACCGACCGCGACCGAGCCAAGGTCCTCAAGCGCGTAACCTCTGAGACGGGCGATCTGTTTTCCAACATCATCGGGTTGCAGACACTCAAGGCGGCAGCGGTGCCGGAGTCCGAACGTAGAGATGATGCCTTGAGCGTCTGGGCGAAAACAGGTGGCCTTGATTTCATGAACGCGCTCGATACTGCCGTGAACGCGACCCAATCCAAGGTGAAGAAATCCGGCAAACCGGCAACTCAGAAAAAGCCCGCCAGACCCTCACCAATTGCGCCGGATACGGCGGCGAAACAGCAGAAAAAAGCACCCGCCGCGGCAGGGGAAAGCTGTGGCGCGGCATCGTTGATCGAGGCGCTTGAAATGGTCAAGACAAGGCCCGGAAGTGACCGTTATTGTTCAACAATTGATCATTTAATTGCCTCAATTGCATGTAAGAAAGCGGAACAGAAGCGTGGGGTAACAGTGTCTCATGCGTGTAGTCAGATCGAAGCCGATGACCTGGAGATTGAAAGACTTCTTTCACAGATTGAACGAGAAATCCGAGCTTTCGGCGACGGCGACACCATCCGGCTCGACACCTACCCCTAACCAAACCGACCAGACCCCGCTGGGCGAGGTCGTTCCAACCCCAACCGAAGAACCAAAGGACACCACCATGTCAACCACAGATATCTCAAAACTCTCCGACATCACCGGCTTCATCGGCGCATGTCTCGTTGACACCGAAACAGGCCTGATGATGGCCTCCGAGGGCGGCGACAACTTCGACCTCGAGACCGCTGGTGCGGCAAATGTCGAAGTCGTGAAAGCAAAAATGGCTGCGATGAAGATGCTCGACCTGGACGAGAATATCGACGACATCCTGATCACACTGGGCAGCCAGTTCCACCTGATCCGCCCGCTGGCTCAGACGCCGTCGGTCTTCCTTTATGCCGCGCTCGACAAGAAAACCGCCAATCTCGGCATGGCGCGCATGCAGGTCAAGAAGGTTGAAAACACGCTCGAGATTTAAGTCTTCGCGTGATCGACTATGATACTTTGGGCCCCCTCTTGCAGGGGGTTCAATCGGTTGCGCCCGTTGACAGCTGCATAAAGACCCGGTCCATAATGGCATCGCTATCGGCGTGTTGATCGGGGTCCAGCACTCAAGGCACCGTGCGAGAAAGCCTCACTCACGTAACACGGCTTGAAACCAAAGAATTTGAGCGCGTGACGTGATACATGACGGTTAAGATATTTCGCCAGACGCTTCACTCACGCAGGCGGCCGAATGTGGACAGGCGGTTGATCTCTTCGAGCCGCTCCAGATTGACCACTGTGGACAGCATCAACCGGTCTTGGCTCCAATCGCCGGGCCGCTGGATCGCAATCGCGGTCAGGATTGTCATGGCCAGCACCGGCACGACGATTGCTCCATAGACCAGTTTCGGGCAACGAAAACTCCCCGCCTCCAGAAGCGTGGTGATCCGCTGCTCCAGCGAGGACATCTGTCCGCCGCGATCCGCCGCAACCAAGGTGACTTTCGGCGTGGCCACCTGAAACATCCGGTTGCGGCTCAGGCTTTGCTGACAAACCGAAAGCAGTGTCTCGCAATAAATGCGCATACCGACGCGCCCTCTCTTGAGCACTTCGCTGTCGCAACTCAGCTCTCGCAGATGCTCTACCTGCCGTTTCCACGCATGGTAGGCCGGGTTGAGGAAAAACAGCGGCTTGAGCGTCTCGAGCAGCAGTTCCCATGTCACATCGCCCTGGCGCAGATGCTGGAGCTCATGGGCGAGCGAGACTTTCAGCTCATCGGGCTGGCCCAGCATATGCGACGGCAAAACCACATAATAGTACCGCAGCCCGCGGGTCGAGAAGGGTACGCTGCACCTGTCAGACAGCCTGATGCGCAGCTTGCCGAAACGGCGCCAGTGATAGCTACCGGCCACGATACGGCGCAAGCAATTGATCGAATGGGCCAGACGCAACAGACCAACCCCGAGCCCCGCAAGAAACGCTGCGATGACGCTCTGGGCCAGCCAGCCACGGGCGTGCATGATGTCGGCAGTGAAACTGTCCCGCAGGAGGAGCAGACGTTCGAATTCGGTCGCGCGCATCTCGAAACGCCCGTCAAGATAGTACGAAACGACCATATCCGACAGGTTCACATCGACCCCGCGCGCGAACCCCGCCCCTTGCAGATGGCCCAGACCCAGCATCAGGAAGGGCGAAAGCACGATCACCAGAAAGATGCTGTTGAGCACTCGAAGATAGGTCCCATGGGCATGTCTGAGACCCAGCTGGCTCAGCGCCGCGCGGGCAAGGCACCACAGCGCGAATGCCACGACGAACAGGATATTGGCGGTCAGGAAAGCATCGATCAGAACCTCACCGGGAACCATCTTTCAACCTCCGATCAACCAGCGCCCGGATCTGGTTGAGCGCCTCTTCGGTCAGCGCATCATCATCCACCAGCCGCGCGACAAGCGACGCAGGCGCATCATCAAAGAGCTTTTTCGACAGGTGATTGAGCGACCGGGTCTGGTAGGCATCCTTGGCCAGAAGCGGACGGAAGACGTGGCTTTTGCCTTGCTTGCGGCTGGTCACAAATTGCTTTTGCTCAAGGATGCGCAGGATCGTCGCGCCAGAGGTATAGGCCAGATTGCGCTCTGGCGGCAGTTGATCAAGTACGTCGCGCACGGTCCCCTCCCCGATGTCCCAGAGCTTTGTCATGAACTCCAGTTCAACTTCCGTCAGCAGCGCGTGTTTCTTATTGTCCGTCATGACCGCTCCGTTCCCGAGCCTGTCCCACGCGCGCCTGTCGCCCGAGTAAACAGCAGTTATGCAATATTCCAAAATGTTTTGTCATACTTTCCAAAAACAAAATATGCCCCACAGAAGGCTCAGGCCCAGCGGCCACCAGAGCGGCTGACCGATCAGCCCCAGCCATGCGAGGAAAATATAGGAGGTGCCAAGCAGCGAGATAAACAGCCGGTCGCCGCGCGTGGTGGTCAGGCCCAGCACGCCGCGCCGCTCGTCCCCTCCGGGGCGTCTGATCTCCAGCACGGTCAGGACAGCCATTGCCGAGAAGATGAAACAGAACACGGCGAATGTGGCGGGCGTCCAGGCCATCCAGAATTCCGGCCAAAGCGGTGCCGTCCACGAAAACCCTGCCGGCTCGTCATCCCTGGCGACATTGCCCCAGCCCTGCGCGGCGGCGGGTGCTGTGGTCACAACCAGTGCCCAGAAGCTGTGAAGCGCTTTCATCAGACCCTCCCCAGGGCAAAGCCCTTGGCAATATAGTTGCGCACAAAATAGATCACGATCGCACCCGGGATAATCGTCAGCGTCCCGGCAGCGGCCAGAAGGCCCAGCTCATAGCCCGCAGAAGAAGCGGTCTTGGTCATGGTCGCGGCGATAGGTTTGGCGGCCACAGCGGTCAGGGTCTTGGCCAAGAGCAGCTCCACCCATGAGAACATGAAGCAGAAGAAGGCCGCGACGCCGACGCCTGCCTTGATCGACGGCAGGAAGATCGTCGCAAAGAAGCGCGGGAAGGAATAGCCGTCCACATAGGCTGTCTCGTCCAGCTCCTTGGGGACGCCGCCCATGAAACCTTCAAGGATCCAGACCGCCAGTGGAATGTTGAACAGGCAATGGGCCAGCGCCACGGCGATATGGGTATCAAACAGCCCGACCGAGGAATAAAGCTGGAAGAACGGCAGCGCGAAGACCGCAGCGGGCGCCATGCGATTGGTGAGCAGCCAGAAGAACAGCTGCTTGTCGCCCAGAAACCGGTAGCGCGAAAAGGCGTAGGCCGCTGGCAGGGCCACGCAGACCGAGATCACCGTGTTGAGCGAGACATAGATGATCGAGTTGATATAGCCCCAGTACCAGCTTGGATCGGTGAAGATGACGCGGTAATTTTCCAGCGTGAAGGTCTGCGGAAAAAGCGAGAAGCCCGAAAGGATCTCATTCGTGGTCTTGAAGCTCATCGCGACCAGCCAGTAGATCGGCAGCATAAGAAACAGGATATAGAGGATCGGGATGAGGGCGCGTTTTTTCATGGGGCGTCGTCCTTCGTCATAAGCGTGTAGAACAGCCACGAGACCAGCAGCGTGATCGCGAAATAGATCAGGCTCATCGCCGCAGCGGGGCCGAGGTCGAATTGACCAAGCGCGATTTTGACCAGATCGATCGAAAGTAACGTGGTCGAGTTACCCGGACCGCCAC
>CAYGUB010000060.1:0-12396 GCA_964352845.1 uncultured Rhodobacterales bacterium
AACCCGTCAACATGGCCAGAGACGATATGCCCCCCCAACTCATCGCCCAGCCGCAGCGCGCGCTCCAAATTGAGACGACTGCCCTCGGCCCAGTTGGCCACATTGGTCCTCGAGACCGTCTCGGCGGAGATATCGACATCAAACCAGCCCTTGCGCTTGCCCCCCTCCCCTTTGGCCACGACGGTCAGACACACGCCATTGCACGCAATCGAGGCACCGATATCGATGCTGTCGGGCGCGTAATCGGTTGCGATCCGGGCGCGCAAATCGCCGCGCGTCTCAAGCGCGCTGACCTGACCGATATCCGTGATGATGCCTGTAAACATGCCAAACACTCCTTGTTGGATATGCCTAGCCTGCCGTTAACGGGCTCGCAAGCAGAGCATGTCACTGTCGCGGCAAATTACACCGCACTTGCCTTGGGACTGCCCGAATTGGATGATAAACCGGCCCGCATGGTGGCGAGCAAGAAAGTCTTTTTGTTCCTTCAGGGCCCGCATGGCCCTTTCTTTGCCCGATTGGGTGAGATGCTGGGCCTATGTGGCGCGCAGGTCTGGCGCGTGGGGTTCAACAGGGGCGATCAGGCGTTCTGGCCAGACCGCGCCAGCTATATCGCCTTCCGCGCCCCGGCAGATGACTGGCCAAGCTATCTGGCGGGCCTGATCGCGCAGAAATCGGTGACCGATATCGTGCTTTACGGCGAAGCGCGCCCTATCCACGCAGAGGCAATCGCGCAGGCACGCGCTTTGGGTCTGCGCATCCATATGTTTGAGGAAGGCTATCTGCGCCCCTATTGGATCAGCTATGAACGGGGCGGGACAAATGGCAATTCGAGGCTGATGGGGCTGAGCGTGGACCAGATGCGCACGGCGCTTGCCGGGCGCGATCTTGATCTTCCAGACGCACCGGCGCGTTGGGGCGATATGCGCCAGCATGTGTTTTATGGCATGGCCTATCATTTTCATGTGCTGCTGCGGAATACGGCCTATCGCAATTTCCGGCCCCACCGGATGATTACGGTGACGCAAGAATTCCGTCTCTACCTCAAACGCCTTCTTCTGATGCCGCTCAGCGCACTGGAGCGCCGGATTGCCACGCGGCGCATCACGCGCGGCAGCTTTCCCTATCATCTGGTGTTGCTGCAACTCGCCCATGACACCAGCTTCCTTCAGCATTCGCGCTTTGAGCGGATGGAGCAGTTTCTTGAACTCGTCATCGCGGGTTTTGCAGATGGCGCGCCCGGCCATCACCATCTGGTCCTGAAGGCACATCCGCTGGAGGATGGCCGTGCGCCGATCCGGCGCGCCATCCGGCAGCTGTCGCGCAGCTACGGCGTGACAGGTCGGGTCCATTATGTGCGCGGCGGCAAGCTGGCGGGCTTGCTGGACTCGGCACGTTCGGCCATCACGGTCAATTCCACGGCGGCCCAACAGGCCTTGTGGCGCGGCCTGCCGCTGAAAGCCTTCGGGGCTGCGGTCTATGACAAACCGGAATTCACCTCTGACCAGCCGATCCGCGATTTCTTCGCAAACCCCCGAAAGCCTGACAGCCGCGCCTATCGCGCCTATCGCCATTTCCTGCTGGAGACCTCGCAGATATCGGGGGGGTATTATTCCTCTGCCGGCCGGCGCAGGCTGCTGCGCCAGCTGGTTGATATCATGCTTGCGCAGGAAGACCCCTATGATGCGCTGACCTCGGGCACTGCGACGCCGCGGCAACAGTTGCACCTGGTGAGCTGAGACCCACTGTCTTTTTGCGCGGGATTCTCTACAGTTAAAAGAAAAAGCCGAGGCAGTTCCCGGTCGAGGAGACCTAAAGCAGTGCAGAAAATGGGTAGAAGAGGTGCGCGTTTTGCCGCCTCGCTTGTCATGGTGGCAGCGCTGGCAGCCTGTGGATTGCCGCGCTCAGGACCCGGAAAGAATGAAATCTTCGCCGGATCGGTCCAGCGTGAAGGTGATGTTTTTGTCGTGTCGGTCAATGATCGCGTGACCCGGGCTACGGCCGTGCAGCCGGTTCTGGGCTTTTCGCAAGGGTTTTTGGATGCACAGCTGGTAGGCTCGGATGTGATCCGCCCGGGCGACACGCTAGGTCTGGCGATCTGGGAGAATGTCGATGACGGGCTTCTGGCGGCCTCCGGGACCAATGCGACATCGCTGGACGAGATGCAGGTCGATGGCGCCGGGTTCATCTTTGTGCCATATGCAGGCCGGATCAAGGCCGCTGGCAACACGCCCGAAGCGTTGCGCCGCGTGATCACCAACAAGCTCGACACCCAGACCCCCGATCCGCAGGTTATCGTGCGCAGACTGGCAGGCGATGGCGCGACGGTCACTTTGGTGGGCGATATCGGCCAGCAAGGTGTTCTGCCCATCGAGCGGCCCACACGGACCCTGTCTGCGATGCTGGCACGCGCCGGCGGTGTGACAATCCCCACCGAGGTCGCGCAGATCACGGTTATTCGCGGTCATCATCGCTCCAAGATCTGGTTCGAGGACCTCTTTACCAACCCGCATTACGACATCGCCCTGCGCGCGGGCGACCGCATCCTCGTAGAGGAAGACAGCCGGGCCTTTACCGTTCTGGGCGCGATCGGCTCGCAAAACCGTGTCGAGTTTCGCACCCAGAACCTGTCTGCACTGGAAGCGATTGCCCAGGTGGGCGGTCTGAATTCCGGGCTGGCAGATCCAACCGGCATTTTCGTCTTGCGCAACGAGCCGCAAGATATCGCCAATGCGGTGCTCGGCCGGGAAGATCTGCAAGGCCCGCAGCGCATGGCCTATGTGCTTGACCTCACAGCGCCCACGGGCATGTTCGAGGCGCGCGATTTCGTAATCCGCGATGGCGACACGGTTTATGTGACCGAGGCCCCGTTTGTGGTCTGGAACAAGACGATATCGGCCCTGACCGGCTCTTTGCAATCGGCCAATGCGCTCTCGGCGGCGACCGGTACCAACTAATGCCTGTAGGGACTGGCGCGGACGGGACGTCCTCCCCCCGTTCGCGACTTTTCTACTATAATGCAGGCTTCTTCACACAGCCCCGCACCCGCCGCATCCTTGATCTCAAGGGCTATGATCTGACACTCGGCAAGCCCGGTGCGGATGATCTGATCGCCGTCTGGGGCCGCAGCCCGACCTCTGGACGCGGTGAGACAGTCAGCGCCCAGACCGGTGCGGGCGTGGTTCATGTCGAGGATGCGTTCATCCGATCGGTCGAGACAGGCCGTGAAGGGGCTGCCGCAATTGGCCTGACAATTGATCACAAGCGCCCCTATTTCGACAGCGCAGGCCCGTCCGATCTGGAAATCATGCTGGCCACAGCACCCTTGGATGATGCAGCCCTGATGACCCGCGCGCGGCTGGCCATTGAGCAGATGCGCTATCATCACATCTCGAAATACAACGCCTTTGATCTCGACGCAGCGCTACCTGAACCCGGCTATGTGCTTGTGATCGACCAGACCCGGGGCGATGCGTCGATCAGATACGGGCGGGCCGATGCCAATAGTTTCCGCGAAATGCTCGTCTTTGCGCAGGAAGAAAATCGCGGGCGGCGGATCGTGATCAAGACCCACCCGGAGACTGCCGCAGGCCAGCGCGATGGCCATTTCACGCAGGAGGGGCTGGCAGAAAATATCACGATCTGGGATCAACCGGTCTCTCCGCATGCGCTGCTGGAGGGGGCAGTGGCGGTCTATACGGTCAGCTCCGGCATGGGGTTTGAGGCGATCCTGGCGGGCCACAAACCCATCGTCTTTGGCCAGCCCTTCTATGCGGGATGGGGGCTGAGCGATGATCGCCAACCCATCGACCGGCGGCAGCGGAACCTTACCCGCAACCAGCTCTTTGCAGGCGCCATGATGCTCTATCCCACATGGTACGACCCCTATCGCGACAGGCTTTGCGAGATCGAGGACGTTCTGGCCGCCATGGCCGCCGAGGCCCGCGCCTGGCGCGAAGACCGCCACGGCACGCGGGCCGTCGGGATGCGGCTGTGGAAACGCAAACCGATCCGCGACTTTTACACCAATTACGGCGGGAAGGTTCGGTTCGGAGGCGCCGCGTCAGGTCGCGAGGTGCAGATCACCTGGGCCAGTCAGGCCACTGACGGCGTGCGGATAGAGGACGGTTTCCTGCGCTCGCGCGGGTTGGGCGCGGATCTGGTCGCTCCGCTATCACTGGTGCGCGACGATCTGGGGATTTACTACGATCCACGCAATGAGAGCCGTCTGGAAACGCTGATCACCCGCGCGACCAAGCTGCCAGAGAGCTGCATCGCCCGCGCCGAGCGGTTGCGCACCCGGATCGTCAAAGGCGCTGTGACGAAATACAACCTGAGCGCACAGCCTCAGGCGTTTGATCCGCAGGGCCGCGAGGTCGTGCTGATCCCCGGTCAGGTCGAAGATGACGCCTCGATCAGGCTTGGCGGGCTGGAGGTCCGCGATAACGCAGCGCTGATCGACCGCGTGCGCCGCGATTTCCCGCAGGCCTTCTTGATCTATCGCCCCCACCCCGATGTCAGCGCGGGCCTGCGCCCCGGCCATATCGCGCGCCCGCAGTGCGATCTGGTCAGCACCGGCGATCTGGCTGAGCTTCTCGGCCATGTGGACCGGATAGCTACCATGACCTCCCTGCTTGGCTTCGAGGCGCTGTTGCGCAGCATTCCGGTCACCTGCTACGGCGCGCCCTTTTATGCCGCCTGGGGCTTGAGCGATGATCGGGGTGCCCTGCCCGAGACCTTGCGTGCGCGAAGGGCCGCGCGGCCCGCGCTTGATCAACTGGTCCATGCCTGCCTGATTGACTACCCGCGCTATTTCGATCCGCTCACAAAACGGCCCGCACCGCCCGAAATCATCGTGGAGCGTCTGGTCAGCGGCACCATACCCGCGCGCAGCAGCGCAAACCGGCTGCTTGCCAAGGCGCAGGGCCTCTTTGCGGGGTTTGCGCCGCTCTGGCGCAGATAAGTCTGGCGCAGATAAGTCGCGTCAGGTCTGGAGAAACTCCACCTCGCCTTCGGGCAGGATCACGGCAGCCGTCAGCACATCAGTCAGATAGGCGCCGGTATCAATAGAGATGCGGTTATCGGCCATCTCCGCCTCGTCCACAATGGTGTGGCCATGCACGATCCAATGCCCGTCCTTGCGGGTACGGCTCAGAAACTCCGGATGCCCCCAGAGCAGCACGCGATCGGATTGCGCGTCAACGGGCTTTTTGGGATCGGCTGCGGCATGCACAATCGCGACATTCCCGCTTGTCATCTTGGTGGGCAATCCGCGCAGCCAATCGACCATCTCGGCCCCCAAGCACTGATGCAGACGCTCTGCGGCATGTTTGGCGGCCTCCGGCGTCAGATCGGCACCGACCAGCGAGATGCCCATGCTCGCAAATGTGTTCAATCCACCGCTGCGCAGCCATCGGGCGTGGCGCAGCACCGGATTGTCGAGAAAATCAAGCATCATCTGCTCATGGTTGCCACGCAGACAAATGACATTGGACGGGTAGTCGGTACACAGCAGATGCAGCTTCTCCAGCACCTCCTTGCTGTCGGGACCCCGGTCCACATAATCGCCCACAAAGACAAGCTGCGGATCCTGCAACGTGACCTCGCCCAGGACCGTATCGATCTCTTCGAGGATCGCATCAAGCAGGTCAGAGCGGCCATGCAGATCGCCAATCACGAAAAGCGGGCGTTCAGGCCGCGGCAATGCGTCGGCCGCTTCCGGCCTCAGTGCCTCTTCCTTGTTAAAAAACGATCGAAACACGGCTGTCGATCTCCTGTTCATTACGACCGGCGCGAACCTCATCGGCTTTACCACTGGCTATGGCATAGCGCCAAAGCATCGGTCATGGGCGACACACTTTGACGCACCAACGCTTTGACCCTATGGGTTAATTGTTAATCATCTACCTAACTTCAAGTCCGGGAAACGAATATCATGGATAACCCAGCCCGCACAGCATTGGTGACCGGTTCTGCCGGCTTTATCGGCTATCATCTGAGTTTGCGTCTTTTGCGTGACGGATTTCGGGTCATTGGGCTTGATGGAATGACCGATTATTACGATATCCGCCTAAAACAGCGCCGGCTGGATCAGTTGCGTGGGCATGCCGCCTTCACCGAAGTGACAGGCCTTCTGGAAACAGACGGGCTGCTGATGGATCTGATGGCCACCCACCGCCCCGAGATTGTGGTCAATCTGGCCGCTCAGGCCGGTGTCCGCTGGTCCATCGAGAACCCCCGCGCCTATCTCGAGGCCAACCTGATCGGCGCGTTCAATCTGCTTGAGGCCGTCCGCGCGCATCCACCGCAGCATGTGTTGATGGCCTCGACCTCGTCGGTTTTCGGGGCCAACACCCAGATGCCCTATGCCGAGACCCATGCCGCCGATCACCAGATGAGCTTTTATGCCGCCACCAAGAAATCCAATGAGGCGATGGCCCATTCCTATGCCCACCTCTATAATCTGCCGACCACAATGTTTCGCTTCTTCACCGTCTACGGGCCCTGGGGGCGGCCCGATATGGCCCTGTTCAAATTCACCAAGGCGATCCTGAATGGCGATCCGATTGATGTCTACAATCACGGCAATATGCAGCGCGACTTCACCTATATCGACGATCTCGTCGAAGGCATCGCGCTGCTGATCGACAAGTCGCCGCAGCGCGACATGCCGTCGGGCCCAGACAGCCTTTCGCCTGTAGCGCCGTGGCGGGTGGTCAATATCGGCAATGGAGAGCCCGTGCGGCTGATGGAATTCATCGAGGCGATAGAGGCCGCGACCGGCATGGTGGCGCAGAAAAACATGATGGATATCCAGCCCGGCGACGTGCCCGCAACCTGGGCGGATGCAAGCCTTTTGAAGGCATTGACAGGCTATACCCCCAAGACCGATGTGAAATCTGGCGTCGCGCAGTTCGTCGCCTGGTATCGGGACTATTACGGGGTTTGAGCGGGGCCGGGCTGCGGCTTCCAGATGCTCATGATGTCATCGCCGATGATGCGGGTCTCGCTCAGTTCGAACCTTGGAGCCTCCGACAACGCCTTTAGCCCGAGTTGAGATAGCGATGCGCGCCCATCCCCGCCTATGGCTACTCCGCCGGTAAAGCAGACAAGCCGATCGACAAACCCGGCCCTCAGCAACGCGCCCGCAAGTTGGCCGCCGCCTTCGCAGAACACGCGGGTCAGGCCCTGCCCGGCCATCACTGCCAAGACCTGCGCCAGATCAAGCCCGCCGGCCTCCAGCGGCACCTCAAAGAGCTGCGCGCCGCAGGACCGCCAAAAGGCCGTCGCCTCGGCCGGTGCCGCAGGCCCGTGGATCAGCCAGACCGGGATCTGCCGGGCGGTCTGCGCCAGAGGGCCCGTCTTGGGCAGGTCCAGCGCGGCGCTGGTGACGATGCGCAGCGGCGCGTTCCACTTTCCAAAACCGCGCACCGTCAGCGAGGGCAGATCCGCCCGCGCGCCATGATGCCGTCTGGGTGGGGGCCGGGACCGCGCGCGCATCGCATGCACCGCCCGCCGCGCCTGCGGGCCGGTGATCCATTGACTGTCGCCACTTTGCGTGGCGATCCGCCCGTCGAGCGAGCTGGCAAGTTTCACGGTCACAAGCGGGCGGTGCTGCATGATCCGGGAGAAAAACCCCTGATGCGCCGCCCTCGCCGCCTCTTCAAGCACGCCGGTCTGAACGGCGATCCCGGCGGCCTCAAGCTGCGCGAGCCCCTTTCCCGAAACCCTTGGATCAGGGTCACGCACCGCCACCACAACCCGGGCGAGCTTCGCATTGATCAGCGCGCGCGTGCAGGGCGGGGTCTGCCCTTCATGCGCACATGGCTCCAGCGTGACATAGGCTGTGGCGCCCGCAGCATCACCGGCCTGCGCAAGCGCCACGGTCTCGGCATGTGGCCGCCCGCCAGGGCTTGTCCAGCCGCGCCCGATCACGCGGCCATCGCGCACCAGAACACATCCGACAGCCGGATTGGGCCAGACGCAGCCCTGCCCGCGCGCACCAAGGCTCAGCGCATACGACATCCAACGGATGTCGTCCGACTGCGCCATCTACTCTTCTTTCGGCGCAGGTGGTCGCAGCTCGGCGACGAAATCCTCAAAATCATCAGCGGCCTGAAAATTCTTGTAGACGCTGGCAAAGCGCACATAGGCCACGGTGTCGATCCGGGCCAGTGCTTCCATGACGATCTCGCCAATGGTCGCCGAAGGGATATCCGTCTCGCCCATGCTTTCGAGGCGCCGCACGATGCCGGAGATCATCTGATCCATCCGCTCAGGCTCCACCGCGCGTTTTTGCAAGGCGATGCGGATTGAGCGCTCCAGCTTGTCGCGGTCGAAATCCTCTCGCTTGCCATTGGATTTGATCACCACCAGATCGCGCAATTGCACGCGTTCATAGGTCGTGAACCGCCCCCCGCAAGCCGGGCAGAACCGGCGTCGCCGGATGGCCACATGATCTTCCGCCGGACGCGAATCCTTTACCTGCGTATCGACATTTCCGCAAAACGGACAGCGCATCGCTGGCCCCCTCTATCCACTGTTTTGACAATCGGCCCCAGTTATCCACAGTCTCTATAGGGTGTCAGCTATAAATTGAGGCGCGCCGGCGTTTCACCGCAACATCGTGGCCAAAGTAACTCAATGGCCCACAGAGCGGCGCAGCGCTTTCCTGTGCTGCGCGCCCGCCAATTGGCTGCGAAGCTCCGCGAAATGCGGCATTTGATCGACAGGTCCAAGCGCCACGATGGCAGGCTCGCGCCCCAGCATCGCATCGGCCGCAGCCGCGATCTCATGCGCGCCGGTCTCCAGATAGTCGTGGATCCGACCGGTTTCATCAATCAGCGCACCGTGACGGCTGACCTGTGCGCTCAGCCGGGTGACACGGGCGCTGAGACTGTCGAGCAACATACGTTCATCCATCTGGAACCTGCGCTTCTCCATATTGATCAGATGCGGATCATCGGCACGCGCGATCTCGCAAAGGGTGGCGATCAATGCCGAGGAGACCTGCTTGATATGCGTGGCGGCGGCCTCTGTCTCAATCATGAAAACTGCTGTGCCCGCGTGATGCACGATATCGGCCCAGGCGTGATAGACCAGCCCCCGTTCCTCGCGCAGGTGACGCAACAGGGCCGTATCGCCGGGCGCGCTGAGCATGGCGCAGTAAAATTCCAGCGCCCGCAGATCAAGCCCTGCCATCGAAAAGCCAATCCTGATGCGGCCATTCTCGGAAATTTGCGGCAATATTGCCTGGCCGGCGCTGAAGCTCAGCTCGGGTGCGCGGGCGGGCAACCCCTCGGGCAATTCGTCGAAAATACGGGCAACCTGAGCGACGAGATCATCATGCCGGATCTTGCCACTGGCCGCCACGGTCAGGTTGCGTGCAACATAGCTGCGCGCGTGATGAGCGACCAGCTCATCGCACGAAATGCGTGCCAGCGTGTCTTCATATCCGATGATCGGGCGGGCCAGCGCCTGTCCGGGAAAGGCCGCGTCATAGAACGCATCGCGCATCGCGCAGCTGGGACAGGCGCGGCAGGCTTCCTGTTCGATCACACCGCGCTCGGTGATCAGATCAGCGACACACAGCCTTGGATGGATCACGAAGTCGGCAATGATCTCCAGCGCTTCGGCCACATCCTCAGACAGGACCACCGCCTGAAAATCCGTCCGATCCTGCGAGGTCGTCCCATTGAGATAGCCCCCGAGCCGGGCAAAATCGGTGCGGATTTCCTGACCGCTGCGCGCCCGGCCGCCGCGAAAGACCATATGTTCGAGAAGATGCGATATGCCGCAAAGATGCTCGGGCTCATGCGCGGCGCCGCTGCGCATCGAGACCGTCAGGGCCACGGATTGAAATTGCGGCGCCGTGTCCGTCACCACAATGACGCCATTCGGCAAGACCGTTTCCTGACATCGCAACACCATCTACACACACCCCTGCAACTCTGCCCTACATTGCTGGCCAATTTCGACCAAAGCGGGACAGTGACGCGGAATATCTGCGGTGATCTCCTAAACAGCCGTTAACATCGCCACCACTTTGCGCAGATTGGGGCGGGTGCGATGCTCAAACAGATAGACGCCCTGCCATGTCCCGAGCTGCATCCGACCATCTACAACAGGAATCTGCAGGCTGACGGGCAAAAGTGCGGCCTTGATATGGGCTGGCATATCGTCCGGGCCCTCATAGGTGTGGGTCAGATAGGCCATCGAGGGGTCCGTGCTGGGCGGGACCAGCCGCGCGAAGAAGGCTTGCAGATCGCTCTGCACCTCGGGATCTGCGTTTTCCTGAATGAGCAGGCTGGCCGATGTGTGCTGGATATGCAGCGTCAAAATACCCGTGCCCGCGACCCATGATGCGAGATCGGCCGTGAACTCGGTCAGACCGGGCCCTGTCGTCTGGATGGAAAATGTGGTATGCATTGCGTGTTTTTAAGGAGTATTCGCTGTGGATTTTCAAGCTGAGATTTCAGAAATGGACGACAAAGCCGCGTTGCAGGTCTTCATAGAGGAGCTGCGCGGTTTCCTTAAAACGCTGCTGTTTGACCCAAAACCATTCAAACGGGGCGTGGATTTCATAGCGGAGACCCGACAAATGTTGCAGGAAGTCTTCCGTGAAGATGCAGCGCTTGAGCTGAACCGGCTGTCAATCGCCGTCGCGGATACGGACCCGGACAGGCTTGGTAAATTTGGGCTGATCGGCAAAGCATGGAGAGCCAAGTGGTCGGTGCTGAAAGCACGCGGTGCGGAGCTGTTGACGAACTTATCCGATGCAGCACCTCATGTGTTTGCACAGGCCCGCTCAATGGCAGGCTCATTGGTTGCCGCGACCGGCATTGGCGAGCCACTTCTGGAATTCATCGACATGGTCAGCAACGCCGTCAGCTACGCGAAAGGCTAACCCTCGACCAGAGCCTTGAGGTTGGCCAGGCCGCGTTCGTAATCCGCACCGACCCAGCTGTCCATCATCAGCCCCATCCAGCGCCTGATCGGGCCTGAGCCCATATCCACCTTCAAACCCCATGTGACGGTCGTTTTGCCACCCTCTTCGGCCAGATCATAGCGCGCTTCGGCCAGACCCATATCGCCGAAATCAAGCGCGGAGACGACATATTGGTTTTCCATGCTCTCGACGACTTCCATCTTGCCGGAGCCCACCTGCGCATGATCCGAGGCCCATTCCATGCGCGCCCCCTCGCCCGCCTTCACATCACCAAAAGACACTTGGGTAGCCGGGTCCAGCGACAGCCAGGGAGACCAGGCCTGCGTCGCCTCCGGGCTATTGACATGCGGGAAGATCTTTGCGGCCGGGGCGTTGATCTCGGCCGAGCGTTCAACGGTAATCTCGCGGGGCAAAAGCATCCCGCCAATCAGCACAACTCCGATGAGAACGGCAAAAGAGCCGAGCAACCACTTCAAAATACGCATCGCGGGCCTCCCGCTCGGGTCAGACTATTGGATGATGATACCACAGAAAGACAAGATGGCTCATTGGAAAAGCCGCTCGCCCTGCTCTTCGATGACCTGACGGGCCTTGTTGACAGAGGCCAAGCGGGCACTTTCGAAATCATCGAGGACGTCGGCCCGGATCAGGTGATGGGCCTTCATTTCCCCACCCACTTCTTTCTCGATCCGCGCGCCCAATCTGTAGCGCGACCCTTCGCGGACGGGCTCGGGGGTTATTGTAAAGCCCTCATAGCTTTCGGATTGGGCTTGCGGTGCGGGCGTGGTGCCGCCACCGCCGAAGAGTTTCGACAAGAGTGACATATGTTACACCTCCCCGTTTTCGGCCTTTGTCGCGTGTCGGTGGACCGGTCTTATTGGACCGGGATTCTCGTCGCTGCCTTGATTTCATGTTGGACACTGCGCGGGGCTTCGTCAAGCCACGGCCAGGCCAAAGCGTCATGCGAAAAATCCGCAATCTCGTAACCCTTCCTGACATCAAGGATTTCGGGCGCGGTACGTGATATCTGACGTGTTTCTTCAGATGCTATAGGACAAAGCGAAGGCGTCCGGCGTGCCTGCTGTGACGCCTGATCGAGCGTCTTGATGCGTTTCCACCATCTGTGGTGGACATCACACAGAGACCGCTGCGGAATGTGGAATTCTATCCCATTCCTGACCAAATGGGGCGAGCCGGGCCCCATACGCCCTTTCCTCTGCCGCGCCCTCAATGACCGAAGCGCCGCATGCTACTGGTCGAGGAAACTGCGCAGCTTGCGCGACCGGCTCGGGTGCTTGAGCTTGCGAAGCGCCTTGGCCTCAATCTGCCGGATACGCTCGCGGGTCACGGAGAATTGCTGACCCACCTCTTCGAGCGTGTGGTCGGTGTTCATGCCGATGCCGAACCGCATACGCAGCACACGTTCCTCCCGCGGGGTGAGCGAGGCC
>CAYGUB010000061.1:0-12360 GCA_964352845.1 uncultured Rhodobacterales bacterium
ACCGGACCAGACACCGGGCGGAACTCTCGTTGGCCTCTGGCCCTGATTTGGCCCCGGTTTTTGGCCCACGTGGCTATGATCCAAAGAGTCAAAAAATGACTCCCCCCTCCCGGAAATATTGCTAGGCTCCCCCTCAAGAGCCTCAGCCCGGGGGGACTTGAGTGAGTGCCCTGTTACCTGTTTGTCGTCTCCCTGCCACATGCTCGAAACAAAAGACGACTAGTCTAGCGCTGCGGGCTACGCGCCCATGGCAAATCAAACAGGGAGCCTTCCATGACGAAGCATGAAAATCTGACTTTTGACGAGATAGATGAAATCATCACGCCACCACCGGCCGTGACGGAATTCGATGAGGTGGTCGAAGCCGCCCTGTCACGCCGTGGCTTTCTGGGGGGCGTGATGTCTTTTGGCGCCGGCGCGTTCCTGGTGGGCACCTCCGCACTTACCAGGCCCGCCGCTGCGGCCACTGACCGGTTTGGCTTCTCGGCCATTCCAGCTGACACCTCCGACACGATCACGCTGCCCGATGGGTTCGAATGGAAGCCCGTGGTCTATTGGGGCGATCCCATGTGGTCCGATGCGCCCGATTTCGATCACGAAACACGCGGCGATGCCGCGAGCCAGGCCAGGGCCTTCGGCGACAATAATGATGGCATGTCGGTCTTCCACCTCGATGGACGCTCGGTCCTGGTGGCCAATAATGAATACACAAACCGCTCGATCATCTGGGGCAACCGGACCGAGGGCACGCATGAAACCGATGATGATGTGCTCAAGGGCATGCTCGCCCAGGGCGTGACGGTGGTCGAGATCAAGGATGACGGTCTGGGCTGGTCAATCGTCAAGGACAGCGAGCTGAACCGCCGGATCACACCCGATGTGGAGATGGTCATCGACGGGCCTGCAGCCGGTCACGACCTGATGAAAACCTCTGCTGATCCGACCGGCACCCTGACGCTGGGCACCTGGAACAATTGCGGAAACGGAGAGACGCCCTGGGGTACCTATCTGGCCTGTGAAGAGAATTTCAATGGCTATTTCTCGGCCGAGGATGAAGCGCATGAGGTCTCGGCAGAGCTGAAGCGCTATGGCGTATCCTCACGCGATTGGGGCTATGGCTGGGCCAAGATCGACCCGCGCTTCGACGTCGCCAAGGAGCCAAACGAGCCCAACCGCGCGGGCTATGTGGTCGAAATCGACCCGTGGGATCCGACCGCCAAGCCGATCAAACGCACTGCTTTGGGGCGCTTCAAGCATGAGAATGCCGATGTGGTCATCGCGCCTGACGGGACCGTGGTGGTCTATATGGGCGATGATGAGCGCGGCGAGTTCCTCTATAAGTTTGTCGCTGACCAGAAATACTCCGCCGTTGGGGATAACTCGAACATCCTTTCGTCCGGGACGATTTACGCGGCAAAATTCGAAGATGATCAAACCGGAGAGTGGCTGGAGCTGTCTGAGGAGGCAACTGGCATGACCCGCGCCGAGATCTCCATCCACACGCGCCAGGCAGCCTCCGCTGTTGGGGCGACCACGATGGACCGGCCCGAATGGGTGGCCACCAACCCGGTGCGGGTGGAAAGCTATGTGGCGCTGACCAACAACAAGAACCGCGGCGTGAAGCCAAATGCGGGCGGCGATGAGACCCCTGTGAATGGTCCCAACCCACGTGCCGAGAATGTCTATGGGCAGATCCTGCGCTGGACCCCGGCAGATGCAAACCACGCTTCCCGGACATTCACATGGGATCTCTTCGCGCTGGCTGGAAACCCGGAGGTGGCCGAGGGGCTTGAGGCAGGCTCGCCCAACATAAATGCGGGCAACATGTTCAACTCGCCCGATGGGCTGTCCTTTGACACAAACGGCATGCTGTGGATCCAGACCGACGGGAATTACTCCAACGAGGAGAAATTCGCAGGCATGGGCAATAATCAGATGCTTGTGGGCGATCCCGTCACGGGCGAGATCCGCCGCTTCCTCGTCGGGCCGAACGAGGCCGAGATCACCGGCCTGTCCTGGGCCCCGGACCGGCGCACCATGTTTGTGGGCGTCCAGCATCCCGGCGAGGACGGCAACAGTTCTTTCCCCGGTGGCGAGGGCACCGTGCCACGCTCAGGCGTGATCGCCGTCTACCGCTCTGATGGCGGCCTGATCGGCTGATCATCCCAGACCTGAACATATCAAGGCCCCCGCCCCCCTTGAGGCGGGGGCTTTCCTATAGGCATATCGCTCAAGAGTGACAGTCGGCCCTGTGACCTTAAAGCGTCATGCGAAAAACCTGAATCACATCACGCATCACTCAGCGCCATTTATGGTGTGCTGAGGCGGTGTTCGGATCGTCATTGGCTTGGTCACAAAGGACCGTTCTAGAGTGAGATCCATTGCCCGGCAGTCGTATGGTGCAGCCATGCGATGAAAGGGGCAGACCGTGTTCGCATGATGCCTGAACGGATACACGACGGCATGAGAGCCCTCGACGAAAAGCATAGGACAGCGAGGACAGTGAACGATAGCATTGGCAGTGATGTTTCCAAAAGCACTTTGGACTGTCACCGATTGAGTGATGGGACATATGAGACATTTTCCAACAGCAAAACGGGGTTTGCTGAACTGCGGCGCTGGATCGGAAAGGCAGCACCAGCCCGCGTGGTTTTTGAGGCGACCGGTCCGTATCACGGCGACGTCTGAGCGCGGGTTGGCAAGGCATATCCCGCTGGTCAAGGTGAACCCGCTGCAGGCGCGCCGCTTTGCGCAAGCACGCGGCACCCGTGCGACGACTGACCGGGTTAACGCCGCTGTTCTGGCGCAGATGGGGATTGCCCTGCATCTGCAACCAGATGTCCCGGCGCGTAAGGATCAACACGAGCTCAAAGAGTTACAAATCGCCCGCATCGCTTTGCTCAATTCCCGGCATCGGTGAACCGACAGCTGCCGCGATCCTCATCGAACGCCCCGAGATCGGGACGCCCCGACGCAAGCAGATCGCCAGCCTTGCAGGCCTCGCCCCAATGACCCGGCAATCCGGCAATGACGCGGCCAGGCCTTCCTCCAAGGTTGGCGCAGCCTCCTGCGGGATGCACTCTACATGCCCGCCCTGGTCGCCGTCAGGTTCAATCCAGACATGGCAGCAAAATACGAAGACATGTGCGAATGTGGAAAGCCAAAAAAGTCGCCCTCACAGAAATCATGCGCAAGCTCCCGGAACGCGCAGGCGCGCTTGTCAAAGCGAGCCGAAAATGGGCGCAAAAACCGGCTTGATCAAGACGGAGCCTTAGGCGGCGTCTTCATTTAACTGATCCACGCCATCGCGCCAGCGAGATCGACGAAGGCTTGGAATGGGCTGACAGTTTTCTCGCAGCGCAGGGCGATCCGGCGGAACCGTTCGACTCGATTGAAAAAGCATTCAACCAAGTGGCGTTCTTTGTAGAGATGTCGGGCGGTTTCTGGATGGATTGCTCGGCCGGGGTTCGGCTTGACCTGTGCGGTTGCATGCAGGTCATTAACGATGAAATTGCGAAGATGGTCCGCATCATATGCGGCATCACAAATGACGTGCTTCACGCCTCCTTTGGCGTCTGACGAAATATCTGCAAGATCACATATCACGCAACACGTTGAAATCTTTGATTTCAGGCAGTGTTACATGATTCAAGTTTTTCGCATGACGCTTTAAAGTCTCCCTTTTGATCAGACCGCGTGCTTGTGGGGCATCGCCCCATTGACCGGGTGTAATCGCTGTACGAATTGGCTGGTCAAGAGCATCACGCCTCGCCAGGTCGCGGCCCTTGCCGGTCTTGCACCGATGGCGCGAGACCGTGGCTTACGCTCTGGAAAACGGCAAACGCAAGAGCCTGCCGGACGTGCTGTACATGGCAGGCCTCAGCGCGGCGCGGCACGATCCGGTATCGTGCGCTTTCTCAGAAAGGCTCAAAGCAAAGGCGAAAGCTCCAAAGCAAGCTATCATCGCTGTGACGCGAAAACTGCTCATCATCCTCAACGCCGTGATCCGAGAGAACCCGCCATATACCCCAAATTGAAAAACACATTTGCCCGAGGGAGGCACAAGACAGGCGCCAGCCCGTTCCAGTTCACGCGCCGCGGCACGCGGCTCTATTTCGTCACATCTGCGTCAAATGCGATGGACGCTGGCAAGCCTCTCAACTAGATTATCGCAATGTCACTTTGGGAATACGCAAATCCTGGACGCTTCATGCAGACCTCTGGCTGGGTTCTGCCATACACAGCCATTGGCGCAGTGCTCTGCCTTGTGGTGGGTCTTGCCTGGGGCTTTTTCTTCACGCCCGATGATTTCCGCCAGGGATCCACGGTCAAGATCATCTATCTGCACGTGCCATCGGCACTGATGGCGATCAATGCGTGGTTTATGATGCTGGTCTGTTCGCTCATCTGGCTGATCCGCCGCCATCATGTTTCGGCACTGGCGGCACGGGCCGCAGCCCCCGTAGGCGTGACCATGACGCTGATCGCGCTGGCCACGGGGGCTATCTGGGGTGAACCGCTATGGGGGACCTATTGGGCGTGGGACCCGCGGCTGACCTCCTTTCTGATCCTGTTTTTGTTCTATCTTGGCTATATCGCCCTTTGGGAAGCGATCGAGAACCCGGACACGGCCGCCGATTTGACGTCAATCCTATGCCTTGTCGGCTCGGTCTTTGCTGTGCTGAGCCGCTACGCCGTGAATTTCTGGAACCAGGGCCTGCATCAAGGCGCGTCTCTCTCGCTCGACAAGGAGAAGAACGTGGCAGATGTCTTCTACTTTCCGCTGCTGGTCAGTATCGCCGGTTTTGTGCTGCTCTTCCTGGCCCTCGTGCTGATGCGCACACGTACCGAAATCCGCCTGCGCAGGCTTGCTGCCCTCACCCGTCTTTCAACCCAAAACCCGACCGCCGCCCCTCACGAAAAGCAGCCGGGTTGAACCATGAAACAGGAGAGTTCTCTTGCCTGATCTTGGGAAATATGCGCAGACCGTCCTGTCGGCCTATGCCGTCTCGATCCTTTTGATCGTGGCACTTGTGGGTCTGACGCTCTACCGCTCCAAGCGTGTCAAGGATGCGCTTGCCCGGGCAGAGGCCCAGCGAAAAGGCGCATCTCAGTAGATGTAGCGAATCTGCTCGCTCCAATACCGCTCCATCCGGCGCAGTGAGCCGTTGATCTCTTCAATCCCGTCCGTCCCGATGACACCGTTTTTCTCAAGGCCGTCCGCGTGCCGGGCAAATAATTCTGCCACGTGGTCGCGCACCTGACGACCTTTTTCGGTCAAGCGCACCCGAACAGAGCGGCGGTCGATCTCACAACGCTGATGGTGCATATAACCAAGTTCGACCAGCTTCTTGAGATTGTAGGACACGTTCGATCCCTGATAATAGCCGCGCGATTTCAGCTCGCCGGCTGTCACTTCATTATCACCGATATTGAACAACAGCAGCGCCTGCACCGAATTGATATCCATGACGCCCAAACGCTCGAACTCATCCTTGATGACGTCCAGCAGAAGGCGATGCAACCGCTCCACCAAAGCCAGACTATCAAGGTAGCCCGTCATGAAATCCGGGATCTGCGTCGCAACTATCTTTTGAAAAGCACTCATTATGTCTACTCCACCATATGTTCCTGTGGAGCCTTATGCGACCAGTTTACAAAATTTCAGTTAAAACAAAAGCGGAACATTGGGTTTATTTTCCTATTTTGTTCTTTTTTCTATCACTGCTTGTTCCAGTAACGTTCTGAAACGTTCCGGCGCAGGCGATTGACCGGAGGCCCATTGATAGAGGTCGTGATCATTCTCGCCCAGCATCTCGTCATATATCGCCAGATCTTCATCGCTCAGCCCGTCCAGGGCCGTATCGGCAAATCCGCCGAGGATCAGATCCATCTCCTTGATGCCGCGCCGCCAGGACCGCATCCGCAGCCGTTTGATCAAGGTCTCGCGGGTCTCGCTCATGACCCGACCCGCAGCAGACGGCCCAGCCTCTTGTCCAGCACCGCCATCTGATCGGCCAGCCGCGACATCTCGATCCGGGTGCGTCGCAGATCAAGCAGCACAGCCTCCACATCATCGGGCAGCGCCTCATGCTCGGCCGGCGCCTCAAGCCCATCGCCCTCGCCTGTCAGCAACCACATGATCGACACATTGAGCAGCCCCGCCAGCATCTGCAGCTTATTGGCCCGCGGCTCGCTGAGATCTCCTTCCCAGTTGCGCACCGTCTTGAGCTTCACGCCAAGCCGCTTGGCCAGCATCTGATCGCTCAGCCCCAAAGCCTCCCGCGCAGCGGTGACCCGGTCGCCGAAAGTGGCACTTTCGTTGCCAAAATATCCGTCCTCGTCATTGTGATCCATCTGATCATCCATTGTGCTGCTCCTTTATGGCTCGCGGGCTTGAACCTGTGTGATGCCCTGCCTATGACAGCAGGCGATCATATTCAATCAAATGAGATGCGCCCCATGTCCTTCCTGTCGCAGACCCTTGACCGAGTGAAACCCTCGCCCACCATCGCGGTGACTCAGAAAGCGGCCGAGCTGAAGCGGGCCGGGCGCGATGTAATCGGCCTTGGCGCCGGTGAGCCCGATTTCGACACGCCGGAGAATATCAAGGCCGCCGCCAAAGCGGCCATTGATGCGGGCAAAACGAAATACACAGCCCCCGACGGCATCCCCGAGCTGAAAGAAGCGATCTGCGCCAAGTTCAAGCGCGATAACGATCTGGACTATACGCCAGCCCAGATCAGCGTCGGGACCGGCGGCAAACAGGTGCTGTATAACGCGCTGATGGCCACGCTGAATGAGGGCGATGAGGTCGTCATCCCGGCGCCCTATTGGGTCAGCTATCCCGATATGGTCCTTCTTGCAGGCGGCACCCCCGTCGTGGCGGAAGCCTCCATCCAGACCGGTTTCAAACTGACCGCCGATCAGCTGGAAGCCGCGATCACCGACAAAACCAAATGGCTCATCTTCAACTCGCCCTCAAACCCGACAGGCGCAGGATATACGTGGGACGAGCTGAAAAAGCTCACCGATGTGTTGATGCGCCACCCCCACGTCTGGGTGATGACAGACGATATGTATGAGCATCTGGCCTATGATGATTTCAAATTCTGTACGCCTGCGCAGGTCGAGCCGCGGCTCTACGACCGTACGCTCACTGTCAACGGCGTCTCAAAGGCCTACGCGATGACAGGCTGGCGGATTGGATATGCGGCCGGGCCGGAGAAACTGATCGGCGCGATGCGCAAGGTGCAATCGCAATCAACTTCCAACCCCTGCAGCGTCTCGCAATGGGCGGCCGTGGAGGCATTGAACGGCACGCAGGAATTCCTTGCACCCAATAACGAGACCTTCAAGCGCAGGCGCAACATGGTGGTCGAGATGCTCAACGCAGCGCAAGGGATCAGCTGCCCCACGCCCGAGGGGGCCTTCTACGTCTACCCGTCTATCGCGGGCTGTATCGGCAAGAAGACCGCTTCCGGCGTGACTATCACCGATGATGAAACCTTCGCCACGGCTCTTCTGGAAGACACAGGCGTCGCAGTCGTGTTCGGAGCCGCATTTGGTCTCAGCCCCAATTTCCGCGTCAGCTACGCAACCTCAGACGAGGCGTTGAAGGAAGCCTGTACACGAATCCAGACCTTCTGCGCCGGTCTGAGCTAGAAGCATCCAAACACATGCGCGGCCGGTCCGCTTGACAGGATCGGCCCTGCCAGCGCGCCCCGCGTTATTTGGCGCAAGCGCGATAAAACCGCCTGACATGGCGTCCCGACAGGCTTCCCCGGAGTCTACCCGGGGACCCCGGCTGAAATTGAATAAGTTTTTTTCCAACTCCGCCTCTATTTTCGCGGTTTGTCATAAATTCGCCCAAAATCTAGGCGATGAGATCCTTCGACCCTTAGTGTGGAGAGTGAAAATGAGAACTAGAGTAATCGGTGTCGCAACCCTGGCCGCGCTCTTGGCCGGTCCCGTCGCGGCGCAACAAGCGCCGTCAGGCGTATCTTCCTATGTCATGAACACCTTGTTCATAGTGTTCTGTGGCGTCCTGGTCATGTGGATGACCGCAGGCTTTGCCATGGTCGAAGCAGGCTATGTTCGCGGCAAGAACGTCGTCAACCAATGCGCTAAAAACATTGGTCTTTTTGCCATCGCCTCGACAACCTTCGTGCTGAGCGGCTACGGCTTCATGTTCCCCAACGGGGCCTGGATCATGCCGGGCATCATCGGCTTTGACGGTGTCATCCAGATCGACGATGTCGTCGAGGGCGGCACGGCATTTGCAGGACGCGGTCATGCCAGCGCAAGCGACATCTTTTTCCAGTCGATGTTCTGCGTGGCCATCGCGTCGATCGTCTCCGGCACTGTCGCAGAGCGCATGCGCGTAGCGCCGTTTTTCATATTCACCGCAGTTTTCACCGCCATCATCTATCCGATTCAGGCGTCCTGGACATGGGGCGGCGGCTTCCTGGCCTCTGATCTTGGCTTCAAGGATCTCGCGGGAAGTACCGTTATTCACGTCGTGGGCGGCACAGCTGCGCTGACCGGCGCGCTGTTCGTGGGCTCCCGCAAGGGCCGCTTCGTCAATGGCAAGAAAGTTGCTCTTGGCCATTACTCGCTGCCGCTGGCAACGATTGGCACCCTGATCCTGTGGATGGGTTGGTATGGCTTCAACGCCGGCTCCTATCTGAGCTTCTCAACCGATGCCGATGCGGCAAACGTGGCGCGCATCTTCCTCAACACCAACATGGCCGCCGCAGGCGGGGTCATCGTCGCCGCCTTCGTGTCGTATTTCCGGGCGAACCGCTTCGATCTCTCCTTCATGCTGAACGGAGCCCTGGGCGGTCTGGTCGCAATCACCGCAGAGCCGCTATACCCCTCGCCGATCATGGCTCTTGCTATTGGTATGGTTGCCGGGCTGCTGCTGTTCTGGGCTTTTCAACTGCTCGAATATCTTGAGATCGACGATGTTGTCGGCGCCATTCCGGTCCATCTGTTCTGCGGCTTCTGGGGCACTCTTGCAGTCGCCTTCACAAACCCGGACGCAACAATGCTCGGCCAGCTGTCCTCGGTTCTGATCATCATGGCTTACGTCGCTGTTGCCACAAGTGCTGTGTGGGTCGCGCTGAAGGAGACGATGGGTCTGCGTGTCGCATCCGACGTCGAAAACACCGGCATCGACGAAAGCAACTATGTTCTGGATGCCTGATCGACCGTGCATGGCCTCAATCTGAGGCTTATGGCCAAGGCAAACCACGCAGGTTTGCCTTGGCAAACAATCAGCAAGCCCCCGCTTGCCCCCAACTTGATAGGTTCAACCGTTGCAAAATTTGCACCGAATTGTTTTGGAGTACAGCAGATGAGATTGCTGATATGTGGTCTGGCAATGTCGTTCAGCATGATTGCGAATGACGCGAAGTCCGAAATAACCCTGAGTGTCGATGGTCAGGACTACACGCTCTCGGCCCTGATGGAGAGATGCCAGACCCTGGCCAATGACCCGGCAGCACAAATCGCCTGTTTCGGCACTGTCTCCAAACTGGTCGAGGCGCAGGCAGCGAGCGAGCCGGAAAGCGCAATCTCCGTCTCCGAAAGCCTTGAGGCCTTTCGTGCTGCGGCCCAGTACCAAACAGAAGATACGGGGCTCGTGATCTCCGGGGCGGAGTGCAGGATCCAGATTCTCTACTATAACAATTATTTCCACATCAGCCGCCGCAACGTCTCCTCCATCGACTTGTTCAGCGCCGCCTTTGACGCGTCGCAACTTCATCATGATCAAATCTCAGAGATACGCGGCGCGCAGGCCCCTCTGGTCTCCGGGCAGCTCGCAGATGGCGCGGTGGCGTCAACGGTCGGCGGCATTGCCCTCGAGTCCGCCCAGTATAATTTTGCACCCAAATCCGCGCGCACATCGATTGGCGATTATGCCGCCGAGGTCGCAACTCAACTGGCAACGGATCAGCGCGGCGCGGTCGAATTCGTGTTGGTCCACCCGGCCCGAAGCAAAGCCAGCGGTGAGATCTGGGGCGCGTTCGAAACCTATCTGAAAGCCTGCAACGGGTGATAGCCCGCCCGTCTGGCGACGCATCGCCCACGGATCGCCTACGGCGCGCGTGCGAGCCCGAAAGGACCGGTTGTCATCTCTTGCAAGCGGGGTGATTGACAAAGAAAAGGCGCCGCCCGACACCGCGGCCCGGACGGACAAATAAGCTCAAAGCTGCACCAAAGGTCAGACATTGTTAACGAATGCGCGACAAGTTGATCGCAAGGAAGATCGACAGGGTCTTCAAATTGCTGAGAAATATTGTATAGTTATTCACTCAACCGACCCGCAGAAGTCATTCGCAAACCACTGAGCTGGAGCAGACAGGTGTCGCTCATTAGACTGAAACAACCGCGCTTACGCATGTCGGGCGCCGCAAAAGGGAACATCCGCACCCAGTTTGGTGCGCTTTGCTACCGCGTGCGGGGCAAGAAGGTGCAGATACTGCTGATCACCAGCCGCAGGTCGCGCCGCTGGATCATTCCCAAGGGCTGGCCAATGGACCGCCAGACCCCCGCTCAGGCCGCACTGACCGAAGCGCAGGAAGAGGCGGGCGTTGATGGCAAGGCGTTCAACATCTGCCTGGGATTGTTCACCTATACCAAGATCATCGACGGCGATGCGGACGACCTGCCCTGCGCTGTATCCGTCTTCCCCGTGCGTACGAAAAAGCTGTTGCCAGACTACCCGGAGGTCGATGAACGGCGGCGCAAATGGTTTTCGCAAAGCAAGGCCGCCTCAAAGGTGCGAGAGCCGGAATTACGCAAAATTATCGAGAATTTTGACCATACGCTCCTGAAGACGTGAGCAAACAAATCTTGCACTGGGACGGCTGCGGCTTATCTCTCCCCACAGAGTTTGTTGTATAGAGGGAAATGTCGTGATCCGTTATGCGCTTGCCTGTGAAGAGGACCATGCGTTTGAAAGCTGGTTTCAGTCCGCCGATGCCTATGACGCTTTGCGGGCGCGAGATATGGTCGAATGCCCGGTCTGTGGCAGTGGCGATATCCGCAAGAAGGTGATGGCACCCAGCATTGCCAAAGCTGCCAGCCCGTCAAAATCCGGCCCCGTCGCGCCATTATCCGAAGGCGCACCGAAATCAGGCCCGCTTTCGTCCCCCGCCTCTGTGGCCGAACAAGCCCTGCGAGAGCTGCGCGCGAAGATCGAGGCGAATTCCGAGAATGTAGGCGCCGATTTCGTGAGGGAAGCGCGCAAGATCCATCACGGAGAAGCGCCCGAACGCTCGATTATCGGAGAGGCGAAGATCGAGGAGGCAAAGGCCCTCGTCGAGGAGGGGATTAACGTGGCCCCTCTGCCCTTCCCGATCAATCGCAAAACCAATTAGGGGCGAAGGTTTATGCATGCGCTTGTAACAGGTGCAACACGTGGCATCGGTCGCGCGTTGGTTGAACAAATGTTGGCGGGCGGCCTGTCCGTGACCGGCACCTATCGCGGCACGCCGCCTGTCTCGCCGCAAGGGGCAGACTGGCTTGAGATGGATGTGAGCGCGCCGGATGCGATCAGCAAGGCCGCAGCAATGATCACACAACCCATTGATCTGCTGGTCTGCAATGCGGGGGTCTATGCCGATAAGGGCCAGCCGCTTGAGACGGGTTTTCCCGCTGACATGTGGGCGGACAGCTTCGCCATCAACGTAACCGGGGTGTTTTTGACCATTCAGGCGATGCTGCCCAAGATGGCGCCGGAGGGGAAAATCGCGATCATATCCTCGCAAATGGCGTCGAGCACCACGGCGCCCGGCGGCTCCTACATCTACCGCGCCTCCAAGGCCGCGGCATTGAACCTTGGCCGCAACCTCGCCACGGATCTGGCGCCGCGCGGGCTTGCTGTGGGCATCTATCACCCCGGCTGGGTCCAGACGGATATGGGTGGCACCAGCGCCGACATCACCACGGCTGAGGCCGCGACCGCGCTGATCGGCCGTTTCGCCGCGCTTGATCTGGCCCGGTCCGGCATATTCGAGACATGGGACGGGCGCGAACACCCCTACTGAGCAATGCGGGCGCACGAGGCGGGTCCGCGTGCCCGGTGCCTCCCGGGCGCTCTGACGCGCCTGCCCTGCGGCTGGTGATCTCCGCGCAATTTGCCGCCCGTAATTGCGCGCCCGCAGGCTGGGCAAGCTCGCGGGCTTCACTGATGCCGTCGCGCTTGAACGGGGCACTCCCAGACGCACCTTCACGCGCTCACCTATAGCGTCTGACGAAATACCTGAAACATCACGCATCACGTAACGCGCCCAAAATCTTTGATTTCAGGCAGTGTTACGTGGTTCAGGTGTTTCGCATGACGCTTTAGCA
>CAYGUB010000062.1:0-12334 GCA_964352845.1 uncultured Rhodobacterales bacterium
TTCGATCTCGGACGAGCCCTTGAAATCCCCGATGCCCACAACGCTCACATCATCGGGCACGCTCAGACCCGATGCAGTCGCGCCATAAAGCGCGCCGGTGGCCAGAATGTCATTGCCGCAGATCAGCGCCGTGGGTCGGACAGGTTGCGAAAACAGTCCTGTGGCGTCGAGCTTTGAGTGGGAAATGCTGTAGACCGTCTCCAGCATCCAGTTCCCGGGCACATCGATCCCGGCCGCAGCCAGCGTCGTCAGCACGATATCGCGCCGTGCAAGCGCGCGGTCATTGCCATTGGTGGGCGGGAACATGCACGCGACGCGCCTGTGGCCCAGCGACAGGATATGGTCCGCGATCAGCCTGCCCGCCTGCTCGTTATTGGCACCAATCGAGGGGTAGCGAGAGGCGGCATCGTGGTTCCACATCAAGATGCAAGGGATGTTCTGGCTGTCGAGCAACTGGAACACGGCCTCGTCATGATCAAGTCCGGTCAGCACGACGCCATCGACGCGATGTTCGAGAAATTTGCGCAAAATCGCATATTCGCGTTGCAGGTCATAGCCATGCGAGGCCAGCAGGATGGTAAACCCCTGTGCCGCGACCGTATCGGAGAAGGCCTGGACCACCTCGGCAAAGATCGCATGATCCAGCGTGGGAACCAGCACGCCGATGGTCCCCGAGCGGATACCATGGATCGTCTGGGCCGCGCGATTGCGGATATATCCCGTCTGGCGCACAGCGGAATCGATCCTTTTGCGGGTCGCGGATTTCAGCAGCTCGGGATGGTTGAAAAAGCGCGACACGGTTGACGCAGACACGCGCGCAGCCTTCGCAACGGCGATGATATCTACTTTTTTTGGCTTTGTGTCAGGCACATAAGCCTCACTTCCCGGCGATTTATGAAAACATTTGCAAAACTATTTTCATCACTTAGCGTGAGTGGTCAAGCCTCGGCGGGAATGGGTCTGGGTTTGGGAAGGGTTGGGCCGGATGGAATTTCTGTTCTACATGGGCGACGTCTTTACCCCGATCAATTTCGGGCTGCTCTTGCTGGGCACTATTGGCGGGCTGATCCTTGGCGCGACGCCCGGCCTGTCGCCCACGATGGCGGTGGCTTTGCTGATCCCCTTTACCTTCAAGCTGGAACCACAGCAGGGCCTGATCCTGCTGGGGGCGGCCTATACCTCGACCGTGGCCGGTGGTGCCGTCAGTGCGATCCTGCTCAAGATCCCGGGTGCGCCGGCCAATATTGCGACCACGCTGGACGGCCACACGATGGCGACCAAGGGAGAGGGCGCAAAGGCGCTGCAACTGTCTTTCATTGCCTCGGCTATTGGCGGGTTGTTCGGTGTGTTCCTGTTGATCTTCCTCACCCCGGTTCTGGCGCAATGGGCGCTGGCATTCGGGCCGTCTCATCTGTTCTGGCTGGCCATTCTGGGCGTCACGGTGATTGGCACGCTCGATTCCAGCTCTGTCGTGAAAGGCCTGCTGTCGGGTTGTATCGGGCTGTGGCTGGCCACGATCGGGTTTGACGACATCATGGGTGCGCAGCGGTTCATCTTTCATCCGGCGGTCAGTGGCGGGATCAATGTCATCCCCGCGCTGATCGGCCTGTTTGCAATCCCGCAGGTCATCACGATGTTTGCCAAGGGCCGCACCAGCGATGATGCCGAGCTGATCACGGTCCACAAACACCCGATCCGGCTGGCCTTTGTCGAGGTGTTCAAGCGCAAGATGGCGCTGACCATCGGGACGCTGACCGGCTCCATCATCGGGTTGATCCCCGGCGTCGGCGGCCAGATCGCGGGGCTTGTGGCCTATGATCAGTCCAGGAAATTCAGCAAGGAGAGCGAGAAATTCGGCACCGGTCACAGCGAAGGCGTGATCGCTGCGGAAAGCGCCAATAACGCGATGGTCGGCCCGTCTTTGGTGCCTCTCCTGACGCTGTCGATCCCCGGCTCGCCTACGGCAGCCGTCTTGCTTGGCGGTCTGCTGATCCACGGCATCTTCCCCGGGCCCGATCTGTTCATCAACTATCCGCAAGTGGCCTGGACCTTCATCGACAGCATGCTGATCGGCCAGATCCTGATGTGCATCTTCGGGCTCTATATTGCAGGGCTTGCCGCCAGCGTTGCACGCATACCGCATGCGGTGATGGCAGCCATCGTGCTGGGGCTGGCGGTGTTTGGCAGCTATTCGGTCCAGAATTCCATGGGGGATGTCTATGTCATGGCCTCGCTCGGTCTGGCGATGTATTTTCTGGAGCGCTTCGGCTTCTCGGCCGCACCGCTTGTGTTGGGTCTGATCCTCGGCCCGATTGCCGAGGCCAATTTCATTCAGGGCTCGATGATCGCCAATGCGACCGTCGGCACCGGCGCTTACTTCTTCACCGGCTGGCTGAACTGGTGCCTGATCCTGATCGTGATTGCCTCCATCAGCTATTCGATCTGGATGGAGCTTATGGCCCGGCGCTACACCACCAAGGATGATGCGGTCTCCAGGGAAGAGGCCCTGTCATGACAGATCTGCCCCGCAACCAGCATATCGCGGCCTCCGGGCTGATCGCGGCCATCGGGCTCAGCGTGGCCTATATCAGCTTCACGCAAGAGCCCGCAGATGCCTTTATTTTTCCGCGCCTGATCGCCTCGGTCTTTGCGGTGCTTTCGATCTGGACCTTCATCAAGGCGCTTTTGGGCCGCACCAAGGTGGGCAACGGGATCAGCGGTCGCGCGATGCGCAATATGCTGCCCGGGCTGGTGGTGGCGGTCATCTATGTCTTTTGGGCCGCCAGGGCGCTGGGCTTCTACACCGCCACAGCAGCGGCCTTCTTCATTCTGCTGTCGCTCTATGATCCGGCCCCGCATGGGCAGGTCAGAAGCTGGGTCAAACGCATAGTGATCACCGCCGGTTTCGTGGCGGTCATGTATGGTCTTTTCGCGCTTGTGCTGAACGTGTTCACACCGCGAGAGATCTTTTTGTGAACCGCAACAGCGGCAAGCGTAACACAAGGGAGGAATACAATGAGAAAATGGATTGCAGGGGTCGCATTGGCCGTGGCGACACTGACGGGCTCTGCCTTCGCCGATGGTCATGACAATTATCCAGAGCGACCGATCATGATGATGGTCAGCTATGGGGCTGGAGGTGCCACGGATTTTCAGGCGCGCATCGTGACGATGACGGCGGGCAATGAGGATGCGCTGGGCATGCCGATTGCCATCGTCAACCGCCCCGGTGCGGGCGGGCGCGTTGGCTGGAACTGGTTTGCGTCTGAGGCGGAGGCCGATGGCTATACGCTGGGTGCCTACAACATCCCGCATTTCATCGCCCAGTCGATCGAGGGCGGCGTGTCCTATTCGACCGACAGCTTTGAGCCGATTGCAAACTGGGGCGCAGATCCGGCGGTGTTTGTTGTGGGTGCGGATAGTGACTTCAACTCGATGGAAGATGTGGTCAACTACGCCAAGGAAAACCCCGGCGGTCTGACCTTCTCGGGGGCGGGTCTGTTTGTGGGCCATCACATCGCAGCGCTTCAGCTTGAGAAAGCGGCAGGCGTGAAGCTGGCCTATATCCCCAACAATGCAGGCGGTGCCGGTGCGATGCGCGCTGTGATCGCGGGCGAGGTGCTGGGCGGCGTCAATAACCTGTCGGACGCATTCCGCGCGCAGCAGGCGGGCAATATCAAAATCCTCGGCGTCTTCGATCTGGAACGCAACACGGAGTTCCTGCCCGACGTGCCCACCATGCAGGAACAGGGCTATGACATCGACAATGCGTCCGTAAATTTCCGGGGCGTGATGGTGCCCAAAGGCACGCCGCAGCCGATCATCGACAAGCTGGCCGAAACCGTCCCGGCGATGTTTGAAAATGACCGCGTGAAAAGCCGCATGGCGGCAGGCGGCTCGCCCATGCATGTCATGACACGCGACGAAGTGCTGGAGATGTGGGCCGCGCGCGAGCAAACACTTCAGGACCTTCTGGCCGGTCTCTGATACCAAGGCGCTGCACCCAATGGCGGGTGCGGCGCAGCCCAACAGGAAGCTCCCGATGAACACCGCTGATCCTCTCGCTGAAGTTGAAGCCATCGTCTCGCGCGCGCGTGCTGCGCAAGCCGCGTTTGAGAGCGGCGGGTCGCAAAAGGCCTATGACCGCGCGGCACAAGCGGCGGCCTGGGCGATCATGGAGCCTGCGCGCAACCGCCATCTTGCTGAACTCGCCGTCGAGACAACGGGGCTGGGCAATGTGGCCGACAAGATCACCAAGAACCACCGCAAGACGCTGGGGCTGATGCGCGACATCAAACAGGCCCGGACCTTCGGGGTGATCCATGATGATCCTGCCACCGGCATCACGCAGATCGCCCGGCCCATGGGTGTGATTGGCGCCGTGGTGCCCTCGACCAATCCGGGGGCGACTCCCGCCAATAACATTATCAACGCGCTGAAATGCGGTAATGCGATTGTCATCTCGCCATCGCCCAAAGGTGTGGCGACCTGCGCGGCGCTGCTGGGCTATATCCATGCCGAGTTCGACAAGCTGGGCATCGACCGCGATCTGGTGCAGATGGTGCCGGGACAAGGTTCCAAGGAAAAGACACAGCGCCTGCTGGAGATCTCCGACCTGATCGTGGTCACCGGCAGCCAGAACAATGTCAAACGCGCCTACACATCCGGCACGCCCGCGCTGGCCGTAGGCGCGGGCAATGTCACCGTGATCATCGACGAGACCGCCGATCTGGCTGCTGCCGCCGAGAAGATCAAAGCCTCCAAGACATTTGACAACGCGACCTCCTGCAGCTCCGAGAATTCCATTGTGGTGCTGGATGCGGTCTATGATGCCTTTGTTGCGGAAATGGCGCGCACTGGCGGCGCGCTGATCCGTGACGAAGCGAAAGTGACCGCGCAACTTTGGGTGGAGGGCCATCTCAACCCGCAGGTGATCGCGCAGGATGCGGGCAAGATGATCGCAGCCCTTGGGCTGTGCGATGAGGTGCCCGCCGATACGGCCTATCTGGCGGTAGAGACCACGGGCATCGGGCCTGCGCATCCTTTGTCGGGCGAAAAGCTCAGCCGGGTGCTGGCGGTCTATCGCGCCCGGGATTTCGACGACGCCCTGCGCATCACCGGCGCGATACAGGCCCATCAGGGCGCGGGCCATTCGGTGGGAATCCATACGCAAACTCAGGACCGGCCGCTGGCCCTTGCCCGCGCCATCCCCACCAGCAGGGTGATCGTCAATCAGGCCCATACATTCGCCACTGGCGGCTCGTTTACCAATGGCATGCCGTTTTCGCTGTCGATGGGTTGCGGCTCATGGGGCGGCAACTCCATTGATACCAATCTGCATTGGCGCCATTTCATGCAGACTACCAAGATCGTGCGCGAGATCCCCGCCAATGAGCCCGCGCTTGAAGAGATTTTCGCCGATTACTGGCGCGAGGCCGGGGCATGATCTTCAACCACGCGACACCACCCGGGGGCACGGTGCAGGACTGGCTGGATGCCCGAGCGGCAGAGGACAAGACGGCGATTGTATTCCCGGAAACCGGCGAGCTTCTGTCCTGGCGGGAGCTGCGCGACAGCGCCCGCGCCATGGCCGAAGGGCTGACGGCGCTGGGCGTGGCACAGGGCGAAAGCGTCGCGATCATCCATCCCAACGGGGCAGAAGGGGTCAGGGCGCTTTTCGCGGCGCTTTATGGCGGGTTTCGTGCCACGATGATCAATCTGGCCGCCGGGTCCGATGCCATCGCCTATGCGCTGGGTCACAGCGGCGCACGGTTTGCCTTTGCGCATGCCGACCAGCGCGCCACCATCGCGCGCATTGCACCGCAACGGCTGCGCATGCTCACGGGTGACATGCTGCAGGACCGCGCAGCGATCCCCCCGTTCGCGGCCAGTCAGCATGCGTTGCTCATGTATACCTCCGGCACAACGGGCCAGCCCAAGGGCGTCGTTCACAGCCATGCAAGCATTCTGGCGGGCGGCTGGACCACGGCCATCGCGCATGCGCTTTCCCCGCGCGACCGCGGCTTTTGCGTCCTGCCGATCTATCACATCAACGGGCTCTGCGTGACCGTGATGGGCGCGCTTGTCTCGGGCGGCTCACTTGCGATGACGGCGCGTTTTTCTGCCAGCCAGTTCTGGGATCAGGCGGAGGCTGCTGGCGTGACATGGTTTTCCGTTGTCCCCACGATCATCAGCCACCTGCTGCATGCTGATGGAAATCCCGGCCCGGAGCTTCGCGCGCGGCTGCGGTTTGGCCGCTCGGCCTCCTCGGCGCTGGCGGTGGAGACCCAGACAGCCTTCGAGCAGCGGTTCAAAGTGCCGATTGTCGAGACGATGGGCCTGACGGAAACCGCCGCGCAGATCCTGTCAAACCCGCTGCCGCCCGGCATCCGCAAGATTGGCTCGCCCGGGATCGGTTATGGCAATGAGGTCTGCATCCTCACCAAGGATCTGCAAAAGGCACCGCCGCTGCAGGAAGGCGAAATTGCGGTCCGTGGTCCGAATGTGATGCTTGAATATCTGCATAACCCCGAGGCCACGGCCAAGACATTCGCGGGCGACTGGTTGCGCACCGGCGATCTGGGGCTTGTCGATGAGGATGGCTATGTTTTTGTCACCGGACGGCTCAAGGAGCTGATCATCAAGGGCGGAGAGAATATCGCACCGCGCGAAATCGACGAGGTGCTCTATTCCCAGCCCGATATCGTCGAGGCTGCCGCCTTCGCGCGCCCCTGCACCAGCTACGGCGAAACCGTCGAGGCGGCGGTTGCGCTCAAACCGGGCTCGAAACTGTCGGAAGCCGTCCTGATATCGCTGTGCCATGAACGGCTCGGGGCATTCAAATCGCCCAGCGTCATCCATTTCCTCGATGAGTTGCCAAAGGGCCCATCGGGAAAGATCCAGCGGCTCAAACTGGCAGATCTTGTCTGATCCTGGCCGGTATCGCGATCAAGCGCCGTGAGCGCGCCGCCCGGGCCCGCGTTGCGGCAGCAAGCCGCCCCCGGTCTCGCCTCCCGCCGAAACGCGTATTGCGCCGCCCACCGGCTTGCGCCATGATCCGGTCTCGGAGGACAGCTCATGCGTAAATTTCTCGTCGTGCTTGATGACAGCCGTGAATGTCTCAACGCCATGCGGTTCGCGGCGATGCGTGCGGCCAATACTGGCGGGGGTGTGGAGGTTCTGGCCGTGATCCCGCCAGAGGAATTCAACCACTGGATCGGCGTGGGCGACATCATGCGGCAGGAAGCCCGCGAGCGGATCGAGGCGCATTTCGAGGTCTTCGCCAAATGGATGCGCGACCGACAGGGCATCGACCCCGAGCTTGTCATCCGCGAGGGTGAGCCGGTCCCCGAGATCCTCGCCCAGGTCAGGGATGACCCCGAAATCGGCGTGCTTGTCCTTGGTGCCTCGACCGAAGGCAAAGGCCCCGGACCGCTTGTCACCGAGATGACGCGCAGCGCGGGCAATCTGCCGATGCCGATCACCATCGTGCCGGGCGAGCTGACCAAGGAGCGGCTCGAGGCCGTCTGCGGGACAGCCGCAGTTTAGAACTGTTCCAAACTGTTGACATCAGGGCTGTGCAGGCGCATATCTTGTGGGTCAGATCGAAAGGCATGCACCCGATGTTTATTCAAACCGAATCCACGCCAAACCCCGCAACGCTGAAATTCCTGCCCGGCCAGAGCGTTCTGGAAATGGGCACCGCCGATTTCCCCACAGCCGAGACGGCTGGGAAATCTCCTCTGGCCAGCCGCATCTTTGCGGTGGACGGCGTGGCGGGCGTGTTTCTGGGCAATGATTTCGTGACTGTGACCAAGACCGATGCGGTCGATTGGGATCACATCAAACCCGCAATCCTTGGCGCTGTGATGGAGCATTACCAGTCCGGTCAGCCTGCCATGGATGACGGCGCCAATGCTGCGGGCGGACATGCCGAGCATAGCGGCGAGGATGCAGAGATCGTAGGCCAGATCAAGGAACTGCTCGACACCCGCGTGCGTCCTGCCGTGGCGCAGGATGGTGGCGACATCACCTTCCATGGCTTTGATCGCGGCGTGGTCTATCTGCATATGCAGGGCGCCTGCGCGGGCTGTCCGTCTTCTACCCTGACGCTGAAAATGGGGATCGAGAACCTGCTGCGCCACTATATCCCGGAGGTGATAGAGGTCCGCCCCGTTGCCGCCTGAACACGCCATTCTGGCTTTCGATACATCGGCCGCGCATTGCGCGGTCGCTTTGCTTGTGGGCACTCAAATTGTGGCCACCCGTTACGAGCAGATGCACAAAGGCCAGGCCGAGGCCTTGATGCCGCTGATCGGAGAGGTTTTGGACGAAGGCCGCACAGGCTACCGCGATCTGACCCTGATCGGCGTCGGAACCGGCCCGGGCAATTTCACCGGTATTCGCATCTCGGTCGCGGCCGCGCGCGGTCTGGCCCTGTCACTGTCTATCCCCGCAATCGGGGTGACGGGGTTTGAAGCTGTCGCCGCACAGATTGATGAAACCCCGGCGCTGGTCAGCCTGCCCGCCGCGCGCGATATGGCCTTTGTGCAAGTGATGGATGGCAGCACTGCCGAGCAGGTCGATCCAGCGTGTTTTCGCGCCCCCGCAGGCATGCCCGTGCTGGGCCACAAGGCACAGCAGATCGCGCAAAGCCCTGATCTGGCACGCGGCGAAATCGATCACCGGGCATTCGCGCCCAATATCGCGCGGATCGCCGCGTCAAAGCCTTCCGCTGCGTCAAAGCCCGATGCTGCGTCAAAGCCTGACGGCGCGCGCCCCAGACCGCTCTATATCCGCGCGGCGGATGCCGCGCCTGCGCGCGATACAGGGCCGAAACTGTTGGCATGACACCGGCTGCACTGGCCGTGCTGCATGCGCGTTGCTTCACCACCCCCCGGCCCTGGTCTGCCGCCGAATTCTCCGACCTTCTCGCGCATGAGACCAGTTTTCTTCTGACCGGCACACAGGCCTTCCTTCTGGGCCGCGTCGTCGCCGGAGAGGCCGAGCT
This sequence comes from uncultured Rhodobacterales bacterium, assembly GCA_964352845.1. Taxonomy (GTDB): domain Bacteria; phylum Pseudomonadota; class Alphaproteobacteria; order Rhodobacterales; family Rhodobacteraceae; genus Litoreibacter. The sequence continues at coordinate 9,011 of CAYGUB010000062.1, forward strand.
TCTGACCCTCGCCGTGCATCCCGATCACAGGCGCGCGGGGCTGGGTGCAGGGCTTGTCGCGCAGTTTCTCGGCACCGCGAAAACCCGTCAGGCGCAGGACGCCTTTCTCGAAGTGGCCGATGACAATGCCGCCGCGATTGCGCTCTATCGCAAGCAGGGCTTTGAGCAGACCGCCAGGCGCAAAGGCTACTACCGGCAAGCCACGGGCGGGCCGCTCGATGCAATCATCATGACCCAAAAATTAATCAGCCCGACCGCTTGACCCCGCGACGCCCCGCGCAAAAGCGCAAGAATCGGTTGACCCTCTGCTCGCGCTTGGCCCTAATGTCGCATGATCTGAAACTAGTCCGCGCGCGAACGGATCGGGGCATGACCCCCGTCACCCCTGCCGCAAGAAACAAAAAACATCCGGGAGACATGATATGACCCTTATGCAGAAATTCCTTGGCGCAGCAGCAACGCTGGCGCTGAGCGCTGGGGCCGCCTTGGCCGAACCCGCGATCATCTTCGATCTGGGCGGCAAATTCGACAAAAGCTTCAATGAAGCCGCCTTCAACGGGGCCGAACGCTGGAAAGAGGAAAGCGGCGGCGAATATCGCGAGATCGAGCTGCAATCCGACGCCCAGCGCGAACAGGCGCTGCGCCGCTTCGCTGAAAGCGGCTCCAACCCGATCGTGATGGCAGGCTTTGCCTTTGGCTCGGCGCTCGAAGAGGTCGCAGCCGATTATCCCGATACAAGCTTCGTGATCATCGACATGGTGGTCGATCAGCCCAATGTCCGCTCGGTTGTCTTCAACGAACATGAGGGCTCTTTTCTGGTCGGCATGATGGCAGCGAAAGCGTCGAAATCGAACACTGTGGGCTTTATCGGCGGCATGGACATCCCGCTGATCCGCAAATTCGCCTGTGGCTATGCACAAGGTGCCAAGGCGGCCAACCCGGAGGTGAATGTCGTGGCCAACATGACCGGCACGACCGGCGCTGCATGGAATGACCCCGTCAAGGGCGGAGAGCTCACCCGCGCGCAGATCAGCCAGGGCGCGGACGTGATCTATGCCGCCGCCGGTGGCACCGGTCTGGGCGTGCTGCAAACAGCAGCCGATGAGGGCATCCTGTCGATTGGCGTCGACAGCAACCAGAACTACCTGCATCCCGGCTCCGTGCTGACCTCCATGATGAAGCGCGTCGACAATGCCGTCTATCAGGCGATGACCGACGGGCCGGGCCTTGAGACCGGCTTCAACGTAATGGGTCTGGCCAATGATGGCGTCGGCTACGCGCTGGATGACAATAACGCATCGCTTGTCTCCGACGACATGAAGGCCGCTGTGGAAGATGCGAAGGCAAAGATCGTCTCCGGCGAGATTGCCGTGCATGACTACATGTCTGACGAAAGCTGCCCGGTTCTGCAGTTCTGATCGCATAATGCGGGCCGCGCGCGCGCGTGCGGCCCGTTTTCCAAAACGCCGGGGGGCGAGATGAGCACAGCAGCAGAGCGCTTTTTCACCGCTTGGGGCGAAGCTGACGCCACGGCCCGCATCTCCCGGATCAATGCGGCCATGGTGCCCAATGCCAGCTATGCCGACCCGCGCACGCCCGCGCCCATCAACGGCACCGGCGAGATCGCCGATTATGTCGCGATGTTTTCCCAAAACGCCCCCGGCGCTGTGGCCGAGGTCGTGAAATCTGACAGCCAAGCGGGCTTCACCCGCGTCACGGTCGCCTTCAAAATGGCCGATGGCATGCTCCAGCATGGCCAGTATTTTCTGGAGCACGACACACAGGGCCTGATCACCCGCATGGTGGGCTTTGCCGGGACAGGGGCGCCTGAGTGAGCCCCGCGATCGAGCTTAAAGGCATCTCCAAGGCTTTCGGGCCGGTGCAGGCCAATAAAGACATCTCCATCAGCGTCATGCCCGGGACAATCCACGGCATCATCGGCGAGAATGGCGCAGGCAAATCGACGCTGATGTCGATCCTTTATGGGTTCTACAAGGCCGATGCCGGCGAGATCTTCATCTCGGGTCAGAAAACCTCCATCCCCGACAGTCAGGCCGCGATTGCCGCAGGCATCGGCATGGTGTTCCAGCATTTCAAACTGGTCGAAAATTTCACCGTGCTGGAAAACGTGATCCTGGGGGCCGAGGATGGCGCGATGCTGGCCCCCTCCTTGCGCAAGGCCCGCAAGGAGCTGACAGCACTTGCGCAGGAATATGAGCTCAATGTCGACCCGGACGCGCTGATTGAGAATATCGGCGTGGGCATGCAACAGCGGGTGGAAATCCTCAAGGCGCTCTACCGCCAGGCCGATATCCTGATCCTTGACGAGCCTACGGGCGTGCTGACCCCGGCTGAGGCCGATCACCTGTTTCGCATCCTCAAGGGGCTCAAGGCGCAGGGCAAGACAATCATCCTGATCACCCACAAATTGCGCGAAATCATGGAGGTCACGGACACGGTCAGCGTCATGCGCCGGGGCGAGATGACGGCCACGGTCAAGACCTCCGAGACCTCGCCCGAAGAGCTGGCAGAGCTGATGGTGGGCCGCAAGGTCCTGCTGCGCGTTGACAAGGATGCGCCGCAGCCCGGCGCGCCGGTGCTGCAAATCGAAAACCTGCGGGTGAGCGATGACAAAGGGGTGGAGCGTGTCAAAGGCATCTCGCTTGATGTGCGCGCGGGCGAAATCCTTGGCATTGCGGGTGTCGCGGGCAATGGGCAGTCGGAACTGCTCGAAGTGCTGGGCGGGATCCGTTCCGGGACAGGCGTGATCCGCGTCAGTGGCGAGCAGATCGACCTGACCGGCAAACTGTCCGATGCAGGCTCGCGCCGCGCGCGCGGCATCGCGCATGTGCCCGAAGACCGCCAGCGCGAAGGGCTGATCATGGATTTCAGGGCCTGGGAGAATATTGCTTTCGGATATCACCATGACCCGGCCTATCAAAAAGGCATCCTGATGGATAACGATGCGTTGCGCCGCGACGCCGCAGCCAAGATGCAACGCTTCGACGTCCGCCCGCCCGATTGCTGGCTGGAGGCCAAGAGCTTTTCGGGCGGCAATCAGCAAAAGATCGTGCTGGCCCGGGAGATCGAACGCAACCCGGAGGTGTTGCTGGGCGGCCAACCCACCCGCGGTGTCGATATCGGCGCCATCGAGTTCATCCACCAGCAAATCGTGGCGCTCCGCGATCAGGGCAAGGCCATTCTGCTGGTCTCGGTCGAGCTGGAGGAAATCCTGTCGCTGTCCGACCGCATTGCCGTGATCTTCGACGGCAGGATCATGGGCGAACGCCTGCCGCAGGAAACAGATGAAAAAGAGCTTGGCCT
>CAYGUB010000063.1:0-12084 GCA_964352845.1 uncultured Rhodobacterales bacterium
CAATCACTCCGCTGGTGAGTATGTCCGCGACATGGCGCATACCAATGGTATCGAAAGCTTCTGGGCGCTGCTTAAGCGCGGCTACATCGGCATCTATCACTACATGAGTGCAAAGCACCTGCATCGCTATGTGAAGGAGTTCTCCTTCCGTCACAACACATCGCAGGTTGGCACTATGAAATTCATCGAAATGACAATCGGGCGCATGGAAAACAAGCGCCTGACATACAAGGGGCTGATCAATGGCTGAAAAAAAAGAGCTTATAGAACCAATTTCAGACAACTTTGATAGCGTCGTTGGAAGCGTTTTGAGGTCAGCGAAAAAGTCATCATTGCAACGCAGTACACACGAAGGCGAATTGCCTTTAGCCGATACCATACTCAATGTGGCCGTTCTTGAAAGTGGTCAGCGGATTATCAAGCAAGCTGCTGTTTTTAAGGCATTTGGGCGAACGAAAAGGGGTCGTGCAGCCAATGAAACTAGGGTGCCCAACCGCCCCGCATTTTTGGATGCAAACAACCTACAATCTTATATAAATCAAGACCTTGAGACGGTGCTCGAAACGGTACCCTATATTGATTTGTCTGGGAATGAGGTCGAGGGTTACGATGCGCTCATCTTGCCTAGAATTTGCAGGGTATACCTAGACGCCCGTGAGGATGATGCTCTTTTTTCGCGGCAGTTGCCCTTGGCTCGCGCCAGTGAGGTATTGCTCTTAGCCCTTGCAGATATTGGTATTACGGCTCTTGTAGACGAGGCAACAGGCTACCAATATGATCGCAAGACCGATGCTTTACGACTTCTGCTTTCTCGATATATCGAAGAAGGTCTTCAACGATGGTTGTTAACCTTTCCGGACGCCTTTTTCTCTGAATTGGATCGGCTCTATGGGAATGAAACCAAAAAGTCTGGTAAGCGACCGCAGTACTATGGGCACTTTATCAACAGGTACGTATACGAGCCTATCGAAAATGGGTTTGTCAAAAACAGGCTCAATGAGCTAAACATTGATGACGAAGGAAAACGGAAAGCGCGGTTCCACCAGTGGCTTACCGAGGAGGGGCGGACCATTCTTGTTCATCAAATTGGGCGAGTTCAGGGTTTGATGGAGATGTGTCAGACTATTCAGCAGTTCAAAGATGCTGCGGAAAAGCAGAAAAAGGTTTCAATAGCTCCTTACCTTTTCGACGACATGAACAAGATCATTGAGTGATATGTTTCTGAGCAAACGCGGAAACCAATGCTCCAATGCTGCCTGAAAACACAACGGTTTGAATTTTTGACAACTGCACATCTGTCAGCCAGCCCCATGGCGTTAAGAAGTGAAAGAGCCACACGCCCATGCTGGAAACAAATACCAGCGCAAAGAACCACATCATGCAAACGGCAATTTTCCCTGAGTGCCGCAGGAGCATTAGGGTGTTTTCGTCTTTAGTTCCTTTGAGCGACTCTTGGTCCGGCCACTGAGACTTCTCAGCCTTAGCGACGGGGTCCTTTTCCCACTCCTGACCTTTTGCCCACTCAGCTGGCGGTGGCGGCGGATCGTCTTGCATCTAGGCCCTGCTGGTAGTGTTCGCGGATCAATTCGTCAGGTATCTCAATCCCCATGACATTTGGCTGAAAAACTCTTTGCCATGGCGTCCCCTGCCGGTGCGTAAGATTTGATAAAGCTATCCCTGAGAACTTGCCATAATTGTCCACGATACTCTCATAGAAGCTACGCATCTCTTCATTGCTGATAGGGCCATCGGCCACCAGTTCCGCAGGGACTACATTGCCGCCGAACCGCTTAGTTGCTTGGTACAGGTTTGGAATAACCGGCCCGTACTTCCAAGCCTCAATACGGTCGCTGAATAGTCGCTCACCGTGCATTGCCAGATACCATCCATAGGAGATATAGACGAGTTTCATCAACTGCATTGGCGTCAGAGAAACCCCCCGCGCCTTCGCGATCTTCAGAATGTCATCTGCGACTAACTGTGCTGACATTTTCTTCTCCTGCGCCCTACATAGTGCGTTCGGCCCCAAAATGCTACAAGGCTAGTTAAGTATATAGGCCCCATTAAAAATGGGGGGATTACCCCACCAGCGCTTGCCGCTGGGCAGTTCCACCACCTCAGTATAGCTGAAAGGCTCTTTGGACTGGCGACAGGTTTCATAATTGGCCACGACCGTGTCGGCGATCCGGGTGGGCAGGAATTCATGCGGCATCCGGCCTTCACAAAGCTGCGGATCCAGCCCGGTCTCCATCACATGCCGGTGGCCGAGCCGTTCGATCACGAAACCGTTGGGCTCAACGCATCTGATCAGAACGGTCGGGTTGCCCGCAAGGCGCAGATAGGCTTGCAGCGGTTGATATTCTTGATTACTTGCTAGGTAGCTCACTGTTCATCCCCCTGATCTGGTGGATGCCACAGCTACGCTGCAAAGGATAACGCCAGCTTATACAACCCCGGCAATCTGACCCCAAAGTAAAGACAGTTGGGCTCAAGTTTTATCCGATTGCGCCAGCCAGCCTCACTTCCAGTAAGGTGCACGCCAGCCGGCGTCCAAAGCCTCGGCCTCGTCGCAGAACCAGCGCTCACCCTTCTCAGGCGAGATACGCGTGCGCGCATACCAAGGCGACCATGGCGCGTGATAGATCTTGCCGCCCGGCGAGATATTTCCCTTGATCGGGCATCCATCCGGCGCTTGCTGAGCCGCGACCTCCCAACGAGCAGCGCGGTAAACCCAAGGGGGTTCCGCCTTTCCTTGCCAGATACCGCTTTCGGTCAGCCTTGCTGCCTTTTCGACATCCACATAGCGATCCGAATAGGTCGTGAAGGCCCAGGCATATCCCTGCCGTACCATCGCCTCCCCCAGATCAAGCCCATTTGCCGTGCAAATCGCGATCGCACGCTCATATTGGTCGGCCTCTACCACGCTGCAGGCAATCTTTTTCCCGATTGTCAGATCATAGAGCGCATCCATGGCCGCGCGCCCGCAGCGCCAGGCCTGTCCGCGCGCATCAAGACAGCTTTGCCCAACCTCGGGCGCATCAATACCGTTGAGCCGGTAGCGGGTCTCGCCCAGATCAAACGTGTCACCATCGACAATCTTGATCTCAGCCGAGACGGCCCCGATACCAATGGCCAGCGCCATCACAGCGCCAATCAAAACACGCATATCGCGCTCACTCCCTCAAATCACTAAGGAGGTGTTAAGCCGGAGTGGCCCGCAAGGCCACCCCGGAACGCCGCTCAGAGCATCATCTGATAGCTCATTGGAACATATTCGAACCCGTCATCTTTGGCGGCGACATAGCCCATCGCCGGGAATGGCATATGGTAGCCCACCATCGGAATACGGTCAGCGGCCAGCATGCCCAGAACCTCGCGGCGCGAGGCAGCCGCGGCAGCCTTATCCATATCAAACCGCACTTCCCAATCAGGCCTGGCAAGCGACCAGACCGGGTGGTTGGCCAGATCGGCGATCAGCACAAGCTGCTTGCCCGCGGATTCGATCATATATGTCATGTGGCCCGGGGTATGGCCGAACGCCTCCATCGCGGTGATCCCGGACGCGACCGAGCCGCCACCCTCCAGCATTGTGAACTTCTCACTGATCGGCGCGACCTTGGCCTTGAACCCGTCATTATCGGCGCCTGACCAGTGGTTATGCTCGGCCGCGCCTGTGTAGAAAGCGGCGTTCTTGAAGGTCTCGCCCGCATCGCCTGAAATGCCCCCGATGTGGTCGCCATGCATATGGGTGATCACCACCTTATCGACCTGATCGGTCGTATAGCCCGCCGCCTCAACAGCGCTGGTAATACCCTCCGGGTTCAGGCCGGTATCAAACAAGATAAGCTCCGCGCCGGTATTGATCAGGGTCGGCGTAAAGAAGAACTGGACCTTGTCAGTTGGCAGGAACGCCTCTTGCGAGGCTGCGGCAAATTCTTCCGGGCTGACATTCATCCCGAAGATCGTCTGAGGCTCGTCCCGCGCGGCCGTGCCAGCCAGCAAGGTGGTCACCTCGAAATCGCCCAGCATCACGCGGCGGTGCTTGGCGATGTCGGCGCCCTTCATTTCAGCCTCGGCCTGCGCACCCCCGATAGAGGCGGCAAAGGGCAATCCCGCCCCCATCGACAGCATGGCACGGCGTGACAGTTTCGGCATCTGGGTCATGATAGGTCTCCTTCATTGGAATAGAAATTCTTTCACATACTCTAGTTTAGCGCGCCCGCTCCGCATTTCGATCAACAGATGGTGATCGCGGGATGGTTATGGACATCGCGTCAGCACTGTGATTGACGAAAGAGGGAGAGGACCGACCAAATGACCACAACCCGCTTCGCCCCATCGCCCACCGGCTATCTTCATGTCGGCAATCTGCGCACGGCACTATTCAACTTCCTGATCGCGCGCAAATCCGGCGGCACGTTCATCCTGCGGCTCGATGATACGGACCCGGAACGCTCCAAGCCGGAATATGCCGATGCGATCAAACAGGACCTCGAATGGCTCGGGCTCACCTGGGACCGGGTCGAGACGCAATCCTCACGGCTCGACCGCTATGAGGCCGCGGCAGGCGTGCTGCGCGAAAAGGCACGGTTCTATGAGGCTTTCGAGACCCCGACAGAGCTGGACCTGAAGCGCAAGAAACAGCTGAATATGGGCAAGCCGCCGGTCTATGACCGCGCCGCATTGTCGCTGAGCGAGACCGAAAAAGACGCCCTGCGCGCCGAGCGCAGCGGTCATTGGCGCTTCAAGCTGGACCACACAAGGATCGAATGGGCCGATGGCATCCTGGGCGATATATCCATCGATGCGGCATCGGTCTCGGACCCGGTTCTGATCCGGGGCGATGGGCAGGTGCTCTACACGCTGGCCTCCGTGGTGGATGATACCGATATGGGCATCACCCATGTCGTGCGCGGCTCGGACCATGTCACAAACACTGCAACGCAAATTCAGATCATGGAGGCGCTTGGCCATACCGCGCCCGCTTTCGCGCATCACTCACTGCTTACCGGCCCTCAGGGCGAGGCGCTGTCCAAACGGCTCGGCACGCTGTCACTGCGCGACCTGCGCGCGCGCGGGATCGAGCCGCTGGCACTGCTGAGCCATATGGCGCGGCTGGGCTCGTCAGACCCGATCGAGCTGCGTGGCTCGATGGATGAGCTGATCGACGGGTTCGACCTGAACCATTTCGGCGCCGCACCCACGAAATTTGATGAAGAGGACCTCAAGCCGCTTACCGCGCATCACCTGCAATCGCTCGATGCGACGGCCATGGCAAGCACCCTGACATCGCTCGGGGTTCCAGACGACCTGCAACAGGCGTTCTGGAACGCGATCAAAGGCAATATCACCACGCGCCACGATCTCGCCCCGTGGTGGGAGCTTTGTAAAAACGGTGCAGAGCCCGCGATCGACGCAGAGGATACGGAATTTGTCGCGCAAGCCCTTGCTCTGCTGCCAGAGGGTCCACATACGAGCCAGACCTGGTCAGACTGGACCGGCGCCGTCAAACAGGCCACAGGGCGCAAGGGGCGCGGGCTCTTCATGCCGCTGCGCAAGGCGCTGACGGGGCTCGATCACGGGCCGGACATGTCGCAACTGCTTCCCCTGTTGCAAGTCATACGGGCAAAACAACGCTGACGCCAACATCGGCCAAGTGATGTGACCAAAAACATGTTGCGCGGCGCAGCCGCTCCGCGAGGATAAGTCTAGCTGCCGGTCATCCAGGCACGAAACAGGGTCAGCGCTTGCGGGCTGTCCCAATGCACTGCACCGGTTGCCCGGGCAATCTCGCGCCCTTCAGGATCAATCAACACTGTAACAGGCAGACCCAACGCACCGAAATCCCGCGCCATGGTCATCTTTGGATCAAAAAGTTTCGGCAGAGAGTCCAGATGAGCCTTGGCAAAAAATGCGTCTACTGACCTGCGCGAGTTTCTTCCCGTCGCAATCGTCACCACCTCGAAATCAGCGCCGCCAAGCTCGGCATCCAGCGCGTTCAGGGCGGGCATTTCTTCCAGACAGGGCGCGCACCACAAGGCCCAGAAATTCAGCACAACATGTTTGCCGCGATAGGCCGCGAGGGTCATCTCGCGACCCTCGGCATCCGTGAACACGCTCTGCGGCACCGGGCTGGGGGTGGCGGCAAATTGCAGCTTCGCCAGATCGCCTTCGGCGAGCGCTATCAAGCCTGCATTCTGAGCCGAGGCAGCGTTTGCACCCACCGCGATGCAAGCGTATAGGACCAGAAGTCTAAAGTACCGCATTATCATCTCCAACACGAGCGCCAGCAATGAACCATAAGACATCCAACAAAATGTGGGGCGGACGCTTCGATGCCGGACCGGATGCCATCATGGAGGCCATAAATGCCTCCATCGGCTTCGACCAGCGCCTTGCCAGACAAGACATTGAGGCGTCGCGCGCACATGCGCAGATGCTTGCCCATCAGGGCATCATTACCGATAACGACGCGCAGGCGATCAGGGAAGGCCTTCTCACGGTCTTGTCAGAAATAGAGAGCGGAGATTTCACCTTTTCCACAGCGCTCGAAGACATTCACATGAACGTGGAGGCCCGCCTGACCGAACTGATCGGTGATGCCGCAGGCCGCCTGCATACGGCCCGCTCCCGCAATGATCAGGTCGCGGTCGATTTCCGCCTTTGGGTGCGTGATCAGACCGATGCGGCCATCACAGGCATCGCGGCGCTTCAAAAGGCGTTTTTGTCTCAGGCAGAGGCGGGCGCGGACTGGATCATGCCCGGCTTTACGCATCTGCAAACCGCCCAGCCGGTGACCTGGGGCCACCATATGCTCGCCTATGTCGAGATGCTTGGCCGCGACGCCTCCCGCTTCCGCGACGCCCGCGCACGCATGAATGAATGCCCCCTTGGCACTGCCGCTCTGGCGGGCACGTCTTTTCCGCTGGACCGGGAGATGACAGCCCGCGATCTTGGCTTTGACCGGCCATCGGCCAATTCGCTCGATGCGGTGTCGGATCGCGACTTCGCGCTGGAATTTCTCTCTGCCGCCTCGATCTGCGCAATGCATCTGAGCCGTTTCGCCGAGGAACTGGTAATCTGGTCTTCTGCGCAGTTCCGTTTCGTCCAGCTGTCTGACAGGTTCTCGACCGGCTCCTCGATCATGCCGCAAAAGAAGAATCCCGACGCAGCCGAGCTGATCCGCGCCAAGGTCGCGCGGGTCTTTGGCGCAAATGTGGCGCTGATGATGGTTATGAAGGGCCTGCCGCTGACCTATTCCAAAGACATGCAGGAGGACAAGGAACAGGTCTTTGACGCGGCCGACAACCTGATGCTGGCCCTCGCAGCCATGACTGGCATGGTCTCCGATATGACCGCCAACCAGCCAAATCTCGAGGCCGCGGCGGCCAGTGGCTTTTCGACGGCCACCGATCTGGCCGATTGGCTGGTCCGCGCGCTGGATATGCCGTTTCGCGATGCCCATCATGTCACCGGCGCATTGGTGAAACTGGCCGAGGATCGGGGGATCGACCTGCCGGATCTGACGCTTGAAGACATGCAAACCGTGCATGCAAAGATCAGCCAGGACGTGTTTGACGTGCTGGGCGTGCACAACTCGGTCGCCAGCCGGACCAGCTATGGCGGCACAGCGCCCGATCAGGTGCGCGCGCAGGTGGCGCGCTGGAAGGAGATTTTGGGGTGAAATATATCGCACTTCTCGCCACGCTCGGCCTTCTGGGCTGCGGTGTTGATGGCCCTCCGTCAAAACCCGGCGCCAAGACCGACCAAAAGGGTCTGAGCATCACTGGCCGCGCCGAATTCGGATATATCAAGCGCAGCCAATAGATAGGCGAAGTTCAGCATGCGCGTGCAACCCTGCTTGCAAAGTACGATTTTATTGGGTGAAGTGGTCGAACTTCACGCCACGACGTCTCCGAGCAAAGAGTTAGATATATGGAAAAAGTTCCAATGACCCCGGCCGGTCACAAAGCGCTCGATACAGAGCTCAAGCAGCTGAAATCTGTCGAGCGCCCGGCAATCATCAAAGCCATTGCCGAAGCGCGCGAACATGGGGACCTCTCAGAGAATGCCGAATATCACTCGGCCAAGGAAAAACAGTCCTTCATCGAGGGCCGCATCAAGGAGCTTGAAGGCCTGATTGGGCGCGCTCAGGTCATCGACCCCAAAACCCTGTCGGGGGCGGTCAAGTTCGGCGCGACGGTCAAGCTGGTCGATGAAGAAACGGAAGAAGAAAAGTCCTACCAGATCGTCGGTGAGGCAGAGGCCGATATCGAGCGCGGCCTGCTCAACATCAACTCACCGCTTGCCCGCGCCCTGATCGGCAAGGAGGAAGGTGACAGCGTTGAATTTCGTGCGCCAGGCGGGACCAAGGATTACGAGATACTCGAGATCAATTACATCTAGGCAGTCATTGCGATGAGCGAGAAACCCCCGAAAGGCACTCCGCTGGAACTGGGCGTTTACGATCGCCCGGAGCGTGGGATTGACGCAGCTGACATCATCGCAATCGGGCTCACAGCCGTCTGGCTTCTTGGCACGGGTATCTATTTTCTTGCCCTCAAACCCGATGTCGGGGCCGGAAACAGCGGCGGGTTTCTGTTCACCTTGCTGGCGGTCTTTCTGCCGGTCGGGCTGATCTGGATCGGGGCGACCGTTACCAAGACGTCGCGGATCATGCGCGAGGAAGCCGCGCGGCTCCAAGGCTCGATCGACGCTATGCGCAACGCCTATCTCAGTCAGGTCCAGGCCAATGTCGCGGCCCCCAAGCCGGATCTGGAGCGCAAACTCGAAGAACTTGCCGCAGCCCAGGCACAGACGCAAAACGCGCTTGCTGTCTTCGCCACCCGGCGGGAAGCGCATACGCCCAGCGGGGCCGATGGCCAGCCGGTGATCCAGCGCCTGGCCCCTGTTGCGCAGGATGATCAGCAATTGCTGGAGCTGGGGGCCGAGCCGGTGGTCACCACCCCGCCCCTGACGGTGCAGGATTTCATCGGGGCGCTGAACTTTCCGCAGGATGAAAATGACGAGGAAGGGTTCCGCCAGCTTCGTCTGGCGCTCAATAATCACGAGACGGGCAAACTGATCCGCTCGGCGCAGGATCTGCTGACGCTGATTTCGCAAGACGGCATCTACATGGATGATCTGACCCCGCAACCCGCCGATCCGCAGCTCTGGCGCAGCTTTGCAGCCGGAGAGCGCGGGCAAGGCATATCTGCCATTGGCAGCATTCACGACGAAGAAAGCCTCGCGCGGGCGGCAGGCCGGATGCGCAGCGATACGGTGTTTCGCGACACGGCGCATCACTTTCTGCGGGAATTCGACCGCACTTTCGCAGGTTTTGCGGATGTGGCGAGCGATACGGAGATTGTGGAGCTTGCCAATACCCGCACCGCCCGCGCCTTCATGCTTCTGGGCCGCGTGACCGGCACCTTTGATTGATGGGCTCTTGGCTTACAGCTCTGAGCGTTGCATTTTTGCTTTGGTATGGCTGGCAGGTCTTCGTGAAGGACAAGGGCAACCCCGGCGGGCTCGGTCTGGCAGTATCGGTCTTGGCCTTCGGGCAGATCGTCTCCGCACTCCTCAACTGACCCGCAGAACCATCGTCGTGGCAGAGCGAAATCCAAAGACATAGCGCAGCGGCCCCATGCGTTTGGTGGCAACCGGGGCAAAGCCCCGCCGTTCATACAGGGCGCGGGCGCGCGGGTTGCTGTCGATCACGTCCAGACGCATCTCGCCGTAGCGCGCCCCGCGTGCCTTGGATTCCAACGCGTCGAGCAGCTGGCTACCCACGCCTCTACCGCGCATCTGCGGGTCTACAAAGATGCCATCCATCAGCAATTGCCCCGCTTCCAGATCGCGCTCCAGAGCGTCGAGAAAAACGCCCCGCCAGGCGGCCCCGAGATAGCCATAGATCGCCGCAAGCTCGGCATATGTACCCCCGACAAATCCGCCCTTATGGGTCTTGAAACCCGTAGCACCGACGACCCGGCCCCCGGCATCGACCGCGCAAAGTGCGAAATCGGGGTTGATCACCCGGGCTATGAAACGCAGGGCCTTGTCTTCGGGCCCCAGCAACAGGCCCAGTTTTTGCGAGAACGCTGCCCAGAACAAGGCGGCCACTTGCGAGCGCTGCGCATCCGTAAACCCTTCAACGACGCGGATCAAAGGCCGAACTCCGTAAAGGGAATGTAGCGCACCATATCGCCCGGAGCGATCTCGACCGCCTCATCGGGAAGCTCCACCAGACCGCGCGCCCAGCTGAGGCCGGAGATCCGGCCCGAGCCCTCGGATGCAAACACCTCCGCCTCGCCCTGCTCAGTCAGACGGGCGCGCAGGAATTCCCGCCTGCCGGGCTTTTTGGATTTCGTGAACGCTGCCGGTACCTGATAGGCCTGAGGCCTGCGGAACCCCGCACCTGCGAGCTGCGACAAGGCGGGGCGGGCCACAATGAGGCTGCACACGAAAGCCGCGACGGGATTGCCCGGCAGACCGAAGACCGGCATGCCGCCCCATTGGGCCAGCACCAGCGGGCGGCCGGGTTTGATCGCGATACGCCAGCTTGAAAGCCTGCCCTCGCTGCGCAACAGGGCGGAGACGTGATCCTCATCCCCCGCCGAAGCGCCGCCCGAGCTCAACAGCGCATCGCAGCTCTCGCGCGCCGCATCGAGCCGCGCGCGCAAGGCGCAGCGGTCATCGCCGACATGACCCAGATCGACCACGTCATACCCCCAGCGGGCGAGCAGACCCATCAGCATCGGCCGGTTCGCGTCATAGATCTGATGCTCCGAGGCTGGCTGCCCGGCCTCAACCACCTCATCGCCGGTCGATAAAACACCCACCCGGAGCGTCTCGAAAACCGGTAATTCATGCAGGCCAACAGCCGCCAGAAGCGCCTGATCCTGCGGTGAGATGATCTGGCCCGCGCGCAAAGCCGCAGCGCCCGCAGCGACATCCTCGCCGCTCGCGCGCATATTCGCGCCGGGTTTTGGCAGATGCGCCAGCGCAATTGCGCCCTTTGTGATCTTGCAATCTTCTTCCAACACCACCGTATCGACGCCCGCCGGGATCGCCGCCCCGGTCAGGATACGCAGCGCCTTGCCTGCGGGCACCCGGCCCTCAAACGGCGCCCCCGCCGCGGCGCGCCCTTCGGTCAGGGCGATCTCTGCGGGCTGTATGGTTGCGCTCTGAAAGCCAAACCCATCCACCGCCGCATTGGTCACGGGCGGGTTGCTGCGTTTCGCCAGCATATCGCGCGCAAGGATACGGCCAAGAGCGGCGTCCAGACGGCACGGCTCAGCCGGTTTGATTGGGACGAGCGCGCGCTCCAGCCGATCAAGCGCGTCCGCCAGCGGCGTCCAGACCACGCCGGGGGGCAGAGCGAAACAGTCATCAGGAAGGCGCGGCGGGGCCTCGGCGGCGGCGATCAGCGCCTTTTCACAGCCCACGCCGAGGATCCAGCCCTCCTCGGGCTCGGCGTGACCCAAGCCTAGCGCCGCATCAAGCCCGCCACCCGCGTCCAGCCGCGCGATAGCCTGCGCAAGCAAGACGACCTGATGCGCATCCTTGATGCCACCATCTGCCATCGCCTCAGCCACCTGGGTTTTGAGAAGCGACGGCCAGACCTCAACGAAAGCCACGGGCTTGTCGTGTGGCTCAAAAGGCCAGACGGCGATTTCATCGCTATGGCGCTGGCGCAGGCGGGACAGGACCGGCAGGCCCATGATCACCTGCGAGCCGACAGCGCCCGCGCCTGACAGCTGGAAACAGGTGAAACTGCCGGGGGCCTGCATTTCGACGGCGCGCCGTTCCGAAAAGCCAAACCCCTCATGCGGGGGCTTCTTGCGCGGCAAATCCGCAATGTCACGCGCCAGACCATTGCCCCAGAACGGGCCCGGAGCGGCAAACCGCGCGTTGATCCGAGCCGCCAGATCGAAGCGATTATTGGATTTCGGCGCGTCCTCGACCCGGGCGGCAAACCAGTCCCACAAGGCCAGCGGATTATCCCTGCCACAAACAGCCTTCGCAAAGCCTGCCGGGTAGCCAAAGGGGAAATCAAACCCGATGCAAAGGCGTTTTCGCGAC
>CAYGUB010000064.1:0-11897 GCA_964352845.1 uncultured Rhodobacterales bacterium
TTCCAAGATCCCGGCGATGCTCGACACCACGACCGGCACGCGGGTTTTCGAGAGCGGCTCGCTCCTGTTCTACCTTGCCGAAAAATTCGGCGCCTTCCTGCCCACAGCGCCTGCTGCACGCGCCGAGACCATGAACTGGCTGTTCTGGCTGCAAGGCTCCGCGCCCTATCTGGGCGGCGGTTTCGGCCATTTCTACGCCTATGCGCCGTTCAAGCAGGAATACCCGATCAACCGCTTCACGATGGAGGTCAAACGCCAGCTTGATGTGCTCGACCGGCATCTGGCCGATCATGAATATCTGGCCGGAGATAGCTACACGATCGCCGATATAGCGACCTGGCCCTGGTATGGGCGCACTGTGGCGGGGGAAAGCTATGATGCGGGGGAATTTCTCGATGTCGGCATCTACAAAAACGTCATCCGCTGGGAGAAGCAGATCGCGGCGCGCAAACCCGTGCAGCGCGGCCGGATGGTCAACCGGATGCAGGGCGATCCATCCGAGCAGCTGCATGAGCGTCACGACGCATCCGATTTCGACCTGCGGACGCAGGACAAGCTCGAAACTTAGGCTGTATACAAAAGTATCCCTGCAACATGTTGATTTAGTGAATAAATTGCTTTGCTTGACAGGCAAAACCACCCTATGTGCATGGGCATGGATATGATTGCCAAGATCGAAGATCACCCGCTGCGCTACAAACTGGCCAATGAGCTTCACGCCCGGCCCTTCCCGACGCTGCTGGCACCGGCGGGCGCGGTTTATCTGGCCATCAAGCGGCCCACCAACGCGGCGGGTCGTGACCGCTCGGCGGATTTCGATCATCTCACCGCACTGCTTGACCGGTTCAGCGCCACACATCCTCAGCCGGGGGCGACGCATTGGTTCGGTGAGCTTGGCAGGCACCGGCTCAAATGGGAACAGCATACCGAGTTTGTGACCTACACGCTGTTTGTCGACCGGCTCGAGGAGCGGCCATTTGATGGTCAGGCCTTCCGCCATTTCCCGCAGGATTGGCTGGCAGAGGCGCCGGGGGTTCGGATCACCTCGGCTCTGATCCGGGTTGAGGCGGAGATGGATGAGGAGAAGATCACCCGGCATCTGGGCGACTGGTTTGTGGCCGAAAGCCTTGCCGTCAGCCGGGTTTTGGACGGCACGGCGGTCATTGCGGGCGACTTCCGGATCGATCCGGCTGGCCATATGCGCTTTGCCGTCTTCACGGCGCCTGATTGCGGAAAGCGGCGCACCGGGCGCATTGTCCAACGGCTTTGCGAGATTGAGACCTACAAAAGCATGTCTATGCTGGGTCTGGCCCGGGTGCGCGATCTCAGCGATCCGATGCGCAGGCTTGATCAGGAACTCACCGGCCTGATGTCGGCCATGACGGGCCGCGCGGCAGAGGCTGATGAGACGCTGGACGGTTTGCTCAGGATCTCGGCCGAGCTTGAAAACATGCTGGCGCGATCTGCCTTCCGCTTCGGGGCCACCGAGGCCTATGAGGCAATCGTAAACCAGCGGATCGACGTCATCCGCGAGAATCGCTTTGCCGGGCGCCAGACCTTTGCCGAATTCATGATGCGCCGGTTTGACCCCGCCATGCGTACGGTCAAATCCACGCAGAACCGCCTGCAAGCCATGTCCGCCCGCGCGCTCCGGGCTGGCGATCTGCTGCGAACCCGTGTCGATGTCGAGCGCTCTGCCCAGAACCAGAGCCTGCTGGAGAGCATGGATAAGCGCGCCGATCTGCAACTGCGCCTGCAAAAAACGGTCGAGGGGCTCTCGGTCGTGGCGATCAGCTATTACGCCGTGGGTCTGGTGATCAACATGCTGGGGCCTTTGGGCGAAAGCACCGGCCTGTCCAAAATCACCCTCACCGCCCTGACCACACCGCTCGTTATCCTCAGCGTCTGGTACCTCGTCCGCCGTATCCGCAAACAGGTGGAGAAATAGCGCACCGGACCCGGTCGATTGAAAGGAACTCGTTAGGCTGGTGGGTCTGGGCAATGTCGCCGGGGCCGCAGATGATGGCCGAGTAATCCTCGCTCTGGAATTGGCCGGCCTCGGTGCCGTAGCTTACCACATGGGTGCCGTTATCGCCGCTGAGGCGGCGCACCAGATGTTCCGCCGGGCCGTCTTCTTCGGGCCGCAGACCCGGCACGTCGAAATGATCGCGAGCGGTGATGCCCGCATCGGGGTGGACCACTCTATTGTTGGTCAGATGACATTCATAGCCAATGATCTTTTCGTCCTCGTCTTTTTGTCCAAGCCTTTTATTTCGGATGATGCTCGGGCTGCGATATTATGGCCAGCGAATGTTCATTTTCAGTCTTACTTTGCCTAACGATATTGACTAATCTCAATTTTTTGGTTTTTTCGGTTATCAAGATGCCAGATATTACTTCCCGGGTCGCAGCCTATCTGCGCGCCTTAGACCGCGATGCCGAGAATGCAACGTTTTTTCGGGCTGTCAAACGCTACCTTTTCAAGTTTCGCCTGTTGCGTTGGAGCCAGCCACGTATTATGCGCGCCCGCCATCGTGTCAGGTTTTGGGGTGACCCAATGCTGGATTTCGGTCCGCACTATCCGGTCGAAATGGTGACTCCAAGCACCGAAGACGGTTTGGCGTCGTTTGACGCGATTGGTCTCGATTTTCCCGAGCCGCTTGAAGCAAGGCGCTACAAGAACGTCAGATACAGTGCCAACGGGTTCGCGTGGATGCGACACGGCATTGATATGGCGGCCTGCTGCATGAAGGTGACCCATCTCAGACTGTTTTGGCAGGAAGCTGTGCTGAGGCCTAAATACAGGTTTGACAAGGCAACGATTGTCCAGAGCTTTCACCCGTTCACCTATGGCGACTGGGTCACAGAGCACATGATCAGCATCGCAAATGCCTGCAACTTCCCACAGCCGCTCTTATTGCCAGGTTGGATCGGTAACCGCCCGTATGTAAAACGCGAACTCGAGCGCGCAGGGATCTCTTTTGTATCGCTGGATGGGTCTGCGCGGATCAAGGAAGCGACAGTCTTGTTCAAGCAGCATGCACTGAGCCTGATTTTTAAGGACGACGTCGACTCCTATCGTGACCTATTCAAGATCGACCCGCCTGCGCCCGAGACAGGCAGTATCATCTACCTGTCACGGGAAGGCTTGAAGATTAACGAGCTGGCTGCAAAACGGGAGTATCCCAGCCGTGAGATGGCAGAAATCGTGCGCGCACTTGGAGGACAGGTCGTTGACACCAGTCAGGTCGGATTCGCAGAGTATGTAAGCTTGGCAACGAAAGCTGATATTGTGATTGCAGATCATGGTGCGGCCTTGATGAATTTGATGTTGTGGCGTTCCAGTGCGGTAATCGAGATCGTTGACGATAAGTGGTGGAGTAGCTGTTTCGTTTACCTCAGTTCAGCGTGCGGATCGAAGTATCACGGCGTCATGAGGCATGCCGGCAGGACGAAGAGTGAGCTTGAACAGGTTTTGGGTCAGCACCTCTCAATTGCAAGGAGCGATCTCAATGATCGAGTTCCGCGCTGCATCAATTCCACACAGGAACACGTTCCGCGTCAGACCGTCAGATGATCGACGAGCCGCTCCATGAAGGCGGCGCCTTGTTGGAACTGGTCGATTGAAAGGAACTCGTTGGGCTGGTGGGCCTGGGCAATGTCGCCGGGGCCGCAGATGATGGCCGAGTAATCCTCGCGCTGGAATTGGCCCGCCTCGGTGCCGTAGCTTACCACATGGGTCCCGTTATCGCCGGTGAGGCGGCGCACCAGATGTTCCGCCGGGCCGTCTTCTTCGGGCCGCAGACCCGGCACGTCGAAATGATCGCGCGCGGTGATGCCCGCATCGGGGTGGATTGCCTTCATGCCGGCCTCGACCTCGGCCACTTTGGCAAGGAAGGCCGCGCGCCAGTCATCAGGGTCCTCGCCCGGCACGACACGAAAGCTCAGCCCGAAATTGCAATCGAGCGCCGTGATATTATGCGCCGTGCCGCCCGAGATCATGCCGACATGAACGGTGGTAAAGGGCGGATCAAATTGCGCGGCAAGCGCGGAGGGCTCTGCCGCCATAAGCTGCGCGTTCTGCTGGTTGGCCCAGTCGATCAGTTTGGCGGCCTCCATAATCGCGCTGACGCCGGTATGCATCAGCGAGGAATGCACCTCAAAGCCGCGCATATGCACGTCAAACCCGACCCCGCCCTTGTGACCGGACACTGCCTTCATCATCGAGGGCTCACCGACGATCACCGCCTCGGCAGGGGGCAGGGTCTTGCGCATCTCGCTGATCATGAAAGGCGCGCCGATGCAGCCGACCTCCTCATCATAGCTCAGCGCGATCTGGATCGGGCGCTTTACCCCGCGCTTCAGCGCCACAGGAACGGCCGCCAGGGCCAGCGCGTCGAAGCCTTTCATGTCGCAGGTGCCACGCCCGTAGAGCCTGCCATCCTTCTCGACCACCTTGAACGGGTCAGTGTCCCAGGTCTGGCCTTCAACAGGGACGACATCGGTATGGCCCGACAGGATCACGCCGCCTGCCACCTCTGGGCCGATATTGGCATAAAGATTGGCCTTGGAGCGATCGGCATTATAGACCCTGTGCGCGGTGACGCCATGGCCGCCGAGGTAATCCTCGACCCAGTCAATAAGTTCCAGATTGCTGTTCGCGCTGACCGTATTGAACCCCACCAGCCGGTCGAGAATCTCACGTGCGTGATCCATGGGCACCCCTTTCGTTGCTTGGTCGAACCGTGGGTGGTCACGCGTCTGGCGTCAAGCGAGATGATTTGATGAAATTACAAGCATCTGCAATATTGACTGCATGCAAACCGGGCAGACTGCCGTGATAAGGCATTGCCAGTCCAAGATTTGCTGTTAACGTCGGTAGTTGAGCGGGGAATGGGCCGAGACCCAAATGTCCGACAGGGGGAAATACATGCCAGATAGGGCTTTGTCAGTCCTTGACGTGAAAGACCTGAAAACCGTGTTCAAAACCCGTTCGGGTGAAGTTCACGCCGTCAATTCCGTGAGCTTCGATGTCAGGCCGGGGGAACTGCTGGGGGTCGTTGGCGAAAGCGGGTCGGGAAAATCGGTCACGATGATGTCGCTCATTGGCCTTCTGCCGCAGCCACCCGCCGAGGTGCGCGCGGGCTCGGTTCTGTTCGATGGGCAGGATTTGCTGCAGATAGATCAAAATGCATTGCGCAAACTGCGCGGGGCGCGGATCGGGTTTATTTTTCAGGACCCGATGACCTCGCTTAACCCGGTGTTCAATGTAGGCTTCCAGATCATGGAGCCCCTGCGCAAGCATATGGGGATGAACAAGGCGCAGGCCCGGGCGCGGGCTGTCGAATTGCTGGAACTCGTAGGCATTTCGGATGCGGCGCGGCGGCTCAAGGATTTCCCGCATCAATTCTCCGGCGGTATGCGCCAGCGGGTGATGATTGCCATAGCCTTGGCCTGCGATCCCGACGTGCTGATCGCCGATGAGCCGACGACGGCGCTCGATGTCACCATCCAGGCGCAGATCATCGAGCTGGTGAAGGATCTGCGCCAGAAACTCGGCATGGCGATCATCTGGATCACGCATGATCTGGGCGTGATTGCCGGTATCGCGGATCGCGTGATGGTCATGTATGGTGGCCAGATCGTGGAGCAGGCCCCGGTGCGTGAGCTGTTCTCCAACCCGCGCCACCCCTATACACGCGCGCTTTTGCAGACCATCCCGTCGGTCCATGGCGCGCGGGCAGAGAAGCTGAATGTGATTGAAGGCCAGCCGCCTATTCTGGGCGCCGCGCCGCAGGCCTGCCCGTTCCGCGATCGCTGTGCCTATACGCATGACCGATGTCACCGCGAAAATCCGCTGCGCCGCGTGGTCGGCCCCGGCCATGACGCGGCCTGTTTCAAGGATTTCGACACGGGGGACATGCATGCCGCTTGATGAAAAACCGGCGCTGGTCTCCGTGCGCGGGCTGAAGATGCATTTCCCGATCTTTGGCGGGCTGCTCAGGCGGCGCGTGGGAGAGGTCAAGGCGGTCGATGGGATCTCCTTCGATATCCTTGAGGGTGAGACGCTGGGCCTTGTGGGCGAAAGCGGGTGCGGGAAATCGACCGTGGGCCGGTCTGTCCTGCGGCTCTATGATATCACGGAAGGCGAGATCCGCATTGACGGGGTCGAAATAGGCGCCACGGATCAGGCCGCCTTGCGCAGAATGCGGCCAGTGATGCAGATGATTTTTCAGGATCCCCAGGCCTCGCTGAACCCACGGATGCGGGTAGGCGATATCATCGCCGAGCCACTGCGCGAGCATAAGGACATGACCGCCGCCCAGCGTCGCGCACGGGTGGGTGAATTGATGGATCAGGTGGGGCTCAGCCGCGATTTTGCCGTGCGCTACCCGCATGAATTCTCGGGCGGACAACGCCAACGCATCGGGATTGCGCGGGCGCTGGCGCTCAACCCGAAATTCATTGTCTGTGACGAGCCGATTGCAGCGCTCGACGTCTCCATTCAGGCGCAGGTTGTCAATCTGCTGGAGGAATTGCAGGACCGTCTGGGACTGACCTATCTGTTTATCAGCCATGATCTGTCAATGGTGCGCCATATCGCCGATCGCGTGGCGGTGATGTATCTGGGCCAGATCGCCGAGCTTGCGAGCCGCGATGCGCTTTATGCAGAGCCGCTCCATCCCTATACGCAAGCGCTGCTTTCGGCGGTGCCCGACCCGGACCCGAGCGTGACCGAGCAGGTCGAGCGCATCATCCTGACGGGCGATGTGCCATCGCCCTCGAACCCCCCGCAGGGCTGCAATTTCTGTACGCGCTGCCCGAAGGTCATGGATATCTGCAAACGCGACAATCCCGAATTTCAGGAGGTACGGCCCGGCCATTTCGTGGCCTGCCACCTGTATCAAGCCGCATCCTAGGCGGCGTCAAATAAGAAAAATCATGCAACAAGGAGAACGCATATGAACTTGAGAACAGCCCTGCTGGGCGCCGCAGCCACGTTGGCTTTGGCGCCAATGGCGATGGCCGACGGCCATGAAGGCGAGCGCGGTCGGGACGGCAATCTGTCGATCATTTACTGGCAGGCCCCGTCGATCATGAACCCCTATCTGTCGGGCGGCACCAAGGAGCTGGAAGCCGCAAGCCTCGTGATTGAGCCTCTGGCGCGCTACAATCAGGATGGCGAACTGACGCCTTGGCTCGTGGATGAAATCCCCACGGTTGAGAATGGGGGCGTCAGCGAGGATCTGACGACGATCACCTGGAAGCTGAAGGACGGGCTTTTGTGGTCTGACGGGACCCCTGTGACCTCCGAGGATGTGAAATTCAGCTGGGAATACTGCACCGCCGAAGGTGGCGGCTGCGCGCAGGCGGAGAAATATCTAGACGTGACCAGCGTCGAGACGCCCGATGCGCAGACCGTTGTCGTGACATTCGGCATTCCCAAGCCTTTCCCCTACGGCCCCTTTGTCGGCGCGCAGGCTCCGATCATCCAGAAGGCCCAATTTGCCGATTGCCTCGGTGCGAAAGCGCCTGAATGTACCGATGCCAATTTCAACCCGATCGGCACAGGCCCCTTCACCGTGACCGAGTTCAAGCCAAATGACGTGATCACCTTGGCGGCCAATGAAAACTACCGCGAGGAGGGCAAGCCTGCCTTTGCGACCGTGACGTTCAAAGGCGGCGGTGACGCTGCGGCTGCGGGTCGCGCGGTCATGGAGACGGGCGAGTTCGACTATGCCTGGAACCTGCAACTGGCCCCCGAAGTGCTGACCCAGATGGAGGCAGCCGGTAAAGGCAAGAATATCGTCTCCTTCGGCACCTCGGTCGAGCGGATCATGATCAACATGACCGATCCCGATCCGGCTCTGGGAGATCGTCGTGCGACGGCGGATCACCCGCATCCGTTCCTGACCGACAAGGCTGTGCGCCAAGCCATGTCCATGGCAATCGACCGCACACTTCTGGTCGAAATCGGCTATGGCGATTTTGGTCGTCTGACATGCAACGTGTTGCCAGCACCCGCGATTTACGCCTCAGACGCCAATGACGCCTGTCTGACGCAAGATATCGAAGGTGCCAAGCAGGTGCTTGAAGATGCAGGCTGGGCTGCGGGTGGCGACGGTATCCGCGAGAAGGATGGCGAGCGTCTGTCGGTGCTCTTCCAGACATCGACCAACGCAGTGCGTCAGGACTTCCAGGCGCTGATCAAGCAGTGGTGGAATGAGATCGGCATCGAGGTCGAGCTGCGCAATATCGATGCGTCGGTCTTCTTTGGCTCCGACCCCGGCTCGCCAGACACATTCCAGAAGTTCTTTGCTGATATCGAGATGTATACAAACAATTTCGACGGCACGGACCCCGAGGCCTATATGGCGAACTGGACCTGCGATCAGGCACCCCGCCCCGAGACACAGTGGCAGGGCAATAACATGCCGCGCTTCTGCTCGGAGGAATATGATGCGCTGCGTGCGGAGATGGCCACAACCGGCGATATCAACGAACGCGCACGTCTGGCCAAGGCGATGAATGACATGTTGATGCAGGAATATATCATTCTGCCACTGGTCCATCGCGGCCGGAACGCGGCCCATGCCAATTCGCTGGGCGGTGTCGTGATGAATGTCTGGGACAGCGAGATCTGGAACGCCGCTGACTGGTACCGCATCAAGGAGTAAGGGGTAGGGCGGGCTTAAGCCCGCCTTACCGACAGACAAGCGGGCCCGGCAGGCAGAGAGCTTTTGCCGGGTTCGACCCGCGATATGAATTGAGGCGTCCTGCACCATGCTCACCTTCACGATCCGCCGGTTGATCCTGACGATCCCGACGCTTTTGTTCATCTCGTTCGTGATCTTTCTGATCGTAAAGCTGTCGCCCTCGGACCCAACGGGCAACTTGCCGCTGACCATCCCGCCCGAAGTCCGTGAGCAGATCCGAGAGGCGCTTGGCTTCAACGACCCGCTGCTGACCCAATATCTCAAGTGGTTGCGGCTGTTTTTCTGGGTGGAGCCGCTGACCTATCTGCAAAACACTTATGGCTGGGATCTGGGTATGGCCGATCAGCAGCGCATCATCAGCTACCAGACCCGCAGCCCGGTGATGGACCTGATCTTCCAGCGCATGCCGCAGACGCTGTGGGTGGTGGGCACGTCCTATATCGTGGGCACACTGATCGCTTTGCCCATCGGGATCATCTCGGCCTACCGGCAATACAGCCTGTTTGATCAGCTTGGCACCTTCTTCTCGATGATCGGCTTCTCGGTCCCGACTTTCTTTACCGGGGTTCTGCTGATCGTCTGTTTTTCGGTGCTGATCCCGACCGACAGCATGTTCTGGCTGCCATCGATTTATGACACGACCCATAAGGTCACCGATTGGGACAGTTTCGTCTTTCAGGTCCGTCAGATGATCATGCCGGTCTTTGTGCTGGCCTTGTTCAATGCAGCGCAGATCAGCCGGTTCATGCGGGCCTCGATGCTTGACAATCTCAACCAGGATTATGTGCGGACGGCGCGGGCCAAGGGGCTGCAAGAGCGGACGGTGGTGTTGCTGCATGTGCTGCGCAATTCCATGATCCCGGTGGTCACCGTGATTGCCCTGGGCGTGCCCACGGTCTTTGGCGGCGCGATCATTACCGAGCAGGTCTTCAAGGTAAACGGGTTGGGGCAGCTTCTGATCATCGCCATTCAGGGCGGGGACGTGCCAACGGTCCAGACCCTGACCTTCATCTTCGCGATCCTGATCGTGATGTTCAACCTGATTGCCGATGTGCTTTACGGGCTGCTTGACCCAAGGATTCGATATGACTGAGATCACCCGACACCACAGCGGCCCGCGCAACCAGTGGTGGGATGTCTGGGATCAGTACAAGACCCACAAAGGCGCGCTGGTCGGCACGTTTTTCTTTGTGTTCATTCTGTTGGCTGTTCTGATCGGCCCGTTTCTGTGGACCACGGACCCCACCTTCATCGATATGCGCGCCCGCAACGAGGGCCCGTCACTGGCCCATCCCATGGGCACCGACCAGCTGGGCCGCGACACGCTGGCGCGGATGCTGTCGGGCGGGCAGATCTCGCTGGCTGTGGGGCTGACGGCGATGCTGATATCGCTGGTCGTGGGCGCGCTGGTGGGTGTGCTGGCGGGCTATTTCAAGCGGCTCGACGGGCCGTTGATGCGCATGACGGATCTGTTTCTGGCTCTGCCCCTGCTGCCTTTGCTGCTGGTCATCATTATGCTGTTCCGAGACAGTCTCAGCGCCGTTTTCGGGCCAGAGGGCGGCATTTTCGTGCTGATGGTCACGGCGATCGGCATCACGTCATGGATGCAGACAGCCCGGATCGTGCGCGGGGACGTGTTGACACTCAAGGAGCGCGAATTCGTGCTGGCGGCGCGCTCTATCGGGACGCCCTCACGCCGGATGATCACGCGCCACGTCCTGCCCAATGTGCTCTCGCCAATCATGGTCTCGGCCACTCTGGGCATCGCCAATGCCATCATCACCGAAAGCGCGCTGAGCTTTCTGGGCCTCGGCTTCCCACCGGATTTCCCGACCTGGGGGCGGCTGCTCTTTGATGGGGTCGACCGTATCCAGCAATTCCCCGAACGCGTCATCTGGCCGGGGCTTGCAATCTCCCTGACGGTGCTGAGCGTCAATTACATGGGCGACGGCTTGCGCGACGCTCTTGACCCGCGCATCAGGGGGAGATGAGGCCGGAACCGTGCGCCTCGGCCAACGCTTGAGCTGCGCACGGCAGCGCTGAGAAGATCAAATCCTGATCGCTCATCACCCTGTCTTTTATTTCAGGATGTCGACCATTTCGGCGTAGCCGCGTGACGTGGCGTGTTGCAGTGGCGTGACGCCATCTCGATCTCCGATGGATGTGTCTGCACCTGCATCAACGAGGATCTGCACCGTCTTGATGTGATCCGGCCCACCGTCGCCGAGGACAACAGCCTCGATCAAAGCTGTCCACGCCAGATTGTTGATATGATCCAGCGGTGCGCCACCTTCGACAAGACGCGCGACCACGTCGTGATGTCCGAGGTGAGCAGCAGCAATCAAGGCTGTGCCGTCGTAAACGCTGGTGATCAGGTCCGCCGCGTTACCGAGCTCCATTGCAAGTGACACCATTTCGGGGTCGTTGGCGACGGCTGCGATTGTCAGCACGTCATAGGCACGGTTTTCAAGGGCATTCATGTCCGCGCCGCCATTGGCCAGCGCGATCAGCGCGTCATCATGTGATGCAAAGGCTGCGACATGTGCGGGCGTGCGCTGCGCGCGATCCCGGATGTCCACATCGGCACCTGCTGCGATCAATCGGTTGATCTCATCCACGTCGCCCTCATGGGCGGCAAGGTGCAAGCCCGTATAAGATGCGATGTCCGAGGCCGATGGGGCGGTCTGCGCATGGCCAGACCCGGCGGCGGCGGCGATGACCAAAGCGAGCAGGAGAGAACGAAGCATAGTGTTACCTTTCAACAAGAGGGGCCCGCGCCCCGATAAAGGACCGGCCATGTGCCTTATTCAGCACCGATTGCGTCGAGACGTGCAAGGGCGCATGTCTCACAGGTCGCGCCGGATGGCACGCCACCGATCCCGGTGGGCAGACCGCGAGCCTGTATGACGAGGCGGCTGTCCATGTCGCGCAGACCGCCATTTTCAGGGTTGCCGTCGATAAAGCACGCAAGACCTGCCGTGTTACGGCCCGTGCTGGCGGATGTGATCGCTTTGCCGGTGCTCGAACTGCCAGTGCGCGGACCTGCATTGTCAGCGCGCGCGGGAGTATCCACGGGATGTGCGACAAGGCTCAGACGTGGCCCATCCGGCCAGACCGGTTCATGCAGTACCAACAAGCCGCCAATGGTGCTCAGCGCCTAAAGCGTCATGCGAAAAACCT
>CAYGUB010000065.1:0-11818 GCA_964352845.1 uncultured Rhodobacterales bacterium
CGGCACGCTTTACACAGACCACGGATCGGACTTCACCAGCCAGCATCTTGAACAGGTGGCGGCTGAACTGCGCATTCAACTTGTCTTCTCGGCCGTCGCGCGTCCGCAGGGCCGGGGCAAGATCGAACGGATATTCGGCACGGTGAACACCGAACTCCTGCCGGAGCTTCCGGGCTATCTTGCGGAGGGCAAAACACGACGCCCGCCTGCGCTTTCGCTGTCAGAGCTGGATCAAGCTGTCGGAGACTTTCTGGTCGGCACGCATAACGCCCGCCGTCATAGCGAGATTGGCGCGACCCCCAATGCCGCCTGGCGCGGCGACGGTTGGTTGCCAAACCTGCCCAAGAGTGTCGAGGCTTTGGACCTGTTACTGCTCACTGTCGCTAAATCCCGTCAGGTGCGGCGAGACGGCATCCACTTCCAGGGCTTGCGCTACATGGACCCCACGCTGGTGGCGTTTGTCGGCGAGCATGTCACCATCCGTTACGATCCCCGCGATATGGCCGAAATCCGGGTCTTCCACCGGAACTACTTCCTCTGCCGTGCGGTCAGCCCGGACCATGCCGGGCGCACGATATCTCTCAAAGACATCCAGCAGGCGCGTGTCGCACGGCGGCGCGCCTTGAGACAGGAGATCAAGGTGCGAACCGGGTCCGTGACCGATCATCTGCCGGATGCCGATAAAGTTGAGAAACCGAAGCCTCCGGCAAAATCCAAGCTCCTGCTCTACAAAGAAGATCGGCGCACATGACCAAGACCACCTTCATTGAAACAAGCGCCCACAAACGCTTCGTGGAATTCGCCAAGACTGTCCGCAAAGACCGCACCATTGGGCTGTGTTACGGGCCCGCCGGGGTCGGCAAAACACTGTCTGCGCGCCGCTATGCCAAATGGGACATCGCAGAACCACTGCTGGAAAGCTGGGGGCCCCGCGACCCATCCGATGAAAAGGTCTATGCAGCCCTCGCGCGGTCGCGCACTGTATTCCACACGCCCCGGTCGCGACCGCCTTCGCGGCCGTTCGCAAAGACCTCAACCAGCTTTGGAGCCGCGTCGAGGCCTGCATCGATCAAGGCCAACCGTCCGAAAGCGTCAAAATCATAAACTCCCGGAGCAGACAGGTTGAGCTGGTCATCGTCGATGAGGCCGAACGGCTGACCAACACGGCCCTGGAACATCTGCGCGATCAGTTTGACCGCGCTGATATCGGCCTCATCCTGATCGGCATGCCCGGCATCGAAAAGCGCATGAGCCGCTACCCTCAACTCTACAGCCGCATCGGCTTTGCCCATCCATACCCGCCGCTGTCACGCGACGAGATGGACTTCATCCTCACAAAACAATGGCGAAAGCTGGGGCGGGACTTTGACGCCAACGATTTCTCAGACGTTCAAGCCGCTGCGACCATCACCCGCCTGACCGGCGGCAACTTCCGCCTGTTGCAACGCCTCTTCAACCAGATTGACCGCATCCTCCACATCAACGAGCTGCGCGAGATCACCGAGGACGTCATCCAGGCCGCAGCCTCAACTCTGGTCATCGGAACGGCCAATTAACATACAAAAATCAGTGCCATTTATCGTGAAAAGTCACAGGAAATCGAAGATTTCAATGCGTCACGTGATTCGTGATGTGTCAGCTATCTCGTCAGGCGCTATTAATGCCGCAGCGCAGGGTAAGGGCTGGTCATTGGGGGCGCGTTCGGCTAGGTCGCGCGCAACACTCCTATCAAGGCTGAACACCATGGACCTTCGCAATATCGCGATTATCGCTCACGTTGACCACGGCAAGACCACATTGGTTGACGAGCTGCTGAAGCAGTCCGGCTCGTTTCGGGAGAATCAGGCAGTGGCCGAACGTGCGATGGACAGCAATGATCTGGAACGCGAACGCGGCATCACGATCTTTGCCAAGGCCACCAGCGTCGAGTGGAAGGATATCCGGATCAATATCGTCGACACGCCCGGTCACGCGGATTTCGGCGGCGAGGTCGAGCGGATCCTGAGCATGGTTGACGGTGTTGTCTTGCTGGTCGATGCGGCAGAGGGGCCGATGCCACAGACGAAATTTGTGACTTCCAAGGCGCTTGCGCTTGGGCTGCGTCCGATTGTGGTGCTCAACAAGGTCGACAAGCCCGATGCAGAGCCTGACCGCGCGCTGGATGAAGTGTTTGACCTTTTCGCCAATCTTGGTGCGGATGACGAGCAGTTGGATTTTCCCGCCATGTATGCCTCGGGCCGGTCGGGCTGGGCGGATATGGCGCTGGATGGCCCGCGCAAGGATCTCAATGCCTTGCTCGATCTGATTGTGGAGCATGTGCCCGCACCAAAGCAGGTCGCGGCCCGGGCTGAGCCCTTCCGGATGCTTGCCACCACGCTTGGCAGCGATCCCTTTATCGGGCGCATTCTGACCGGGCGGGTGGAGAGCGGGACATTGACCGCAGGCGATACGGTCAAGGCGCTGAGCCGTGACGGAGAGCGGATTGAGCAGTTTCGCGCGACCAAGATCCTGGCATTTCGCGGGCTGAATCAGGTGCCGATTGATGTGGCTGAGGCGGGCGATATCGTCTCGCTTGCGGGCATGTCCAAGGCCACGGTCGCGGATACGATCTGCGCGGTTGATGTGAATGAAGCCTTGCCCGCCCAACCCATTGACCCGCCGACCATCACTGTGACCTTTGGGATCAATGACAGCCCGCTGGCCGGGCGCGATGGCAAGAAGGTTCAGAGCCGGGTCATTCGCGAGCGCCTGATGAAAGAGGCGGAATCCAACGTGGCCATTCAGGTCAGTGACACGCCGGGTGGCGATGCGTTTGAGGTTGCGGGCCGTGGCGAGCTTCAGATGGGTGTTTTGATCGAGAATATGCGGCGCGAAGGGTTCGAGCTGAGCATCTCCCGCCCGCAGGTGCTGTTTCAGGAGCGCGATGGCGAGAAGCTGGAGCCCGTCGAGGAAGTCACGATCGATGTCGACGACGAATATTCCGGCGCAGTGATCGAGAAGATCACCGGGGCACGCAAGGGCGAGTTGGTCGAGATGAAACAGGCGGGCGCTGGCAAGACGCGAATCATCGCGCATGTCCCGTCGCGCGGCCTGATCGGCTATCACGGCGAATTCCTTACCGACACGCGGGGCACCGGCGTTCTGAACCGCGTATTTCATGACTGGGCGCCGCATAAGGGCGCCATTCCGGGGCGTCGCGCCGGCGTTTTGATCTCGATGGAAAACGGGGTCTCGGTGGCATATGCGATCTTCAACCTTGAGGATCGCGGCAAGTTCTTTATCGGGGCGCAAGAAAGTGTCTATCAGGGCATGATCATCGGCGAGCATAGCCGCGAGAATGATCTGGAGGTCAACCCGCTCAAGGGCAAGAAGCTGACCAATGTGCGCGCCAGCGGGACTGATGAGGCCGTACGGCTGACAACGCCGGTCCGCATGTCACTGGAAGAGGCGATCGCTTATATTGACAATGACGAGTTGGTCGAGGTCACGCCCAACGCAATCCGTCTGAGAAAACGCCACCTCGACCCGCATGAGCGCAAAAGAGCCGCGCGCGGGGCGTAAAGAAGCACATTTCACGGATCCCGGCACCGAGGTGAAGGCGGTGATGTGGCGCGCCGTCGCCATATATTTTTGCCGTTGTACGATTGCCTCTATGCGCTGCAACCCAGCACCCCAGACGCCATCCGTTCTTTCTTGCACCGGCATTTGCCGCGCGATGGCATCACCCGCCTGCCGGATATGACCGGCGACAAGCCACAGAAAAAACGGCCGGGCGACTGGAAGAAGATTATCCAAAGCCCCCGACAACGCGTCGAAGCCAACCAATTGTTAATACACTCCCCCTATTGCTGAGCGCGACGCGTGGTCAGACAGGAATGGTCTGGCTGCGCCCCAACAGTCAGAGGTCCTCGCGTATCATGTCATCCGCTCCGGTTGCTTATGAACTGCCTGCGCGTGCGACGCAGGACGATTGTCGGGCGCTGTACGAATTTCTGCACAGCAATCAATCCGCTCAAAATCTGCAGGTCAACGGCTCACGGGTCGAACGTGTCAGCGTTCTGATGTTGCAGATACTGATTTCCACCCAGAAGCATTTTGAAACTGCCGGTCAGGAACTCCTGCTTTTGGCGCCATCAAATAACCTTCGGGACAGCCTCACGTTGATCGGCATTCCAGCCGACTATTTCGAAAAGGGAAAACCATCATGACCACTACCGTTCTCGCCATTGATGACTCCCGGACA
The DNA here is from genome assembly GCA_964352845.1 of uncultured Rhodobacterales bacterium. Taxonomy (GTDB): domain Bacteria; phylum Pseudomonadota; class Alphaproteobacteria; order Rhodobacterales; family Rhodobacteraceae; genus Litoreibacter. The sequence goes on from CAYGUB010000065.1 coordinate 4,244, forward strand.
ATGCGAAACCTCCTGCGCATGTCATTGGAAGGAGCCGGCTTTGACTTCCACGACGCCATTGATGGCGTGGATGGGGTTGAACGCTACAATGAGGTCAAGCCCGATGTCGTCATCACCGATATCAACATGCCCAACATGGACGGCTTTGGCGTGATCGAGGCGATCCGAAATGGTGACGTCAATACGTCGGTGCCTATACTCGTGCTGACGACCGAACATGGGCCTTCGTTGAAAGACCGGGCGCGCAGAGCCGGGGCAACCGGTTGGATTGTAAAGCCGTTTGATGACACCTCGCTCGTCTCGGTCGTTCGGCGCGTCGCGGGAGCATAGGGAAGATGAGCTCCGGCAATTCGATCAGGGATACCTTCTTCGAGGAATGCGACGAACTTCTCGAAGCCATGTCTGACGGGCTGGCCGAAATGGAGGCTGGCGAGGATGAGGAAGACACGATCCACAGTGTCTTTCGCGGTGTCCACTCCATAAAGGGCGGCGCTGGCGCGTTCGGGATGGAAGAGATCGTTTCCTTCACCCATCGTTTCGAGACGGTTCTTGACCAGGTCCGCAGCAATCAGCTTGCCAAGGAACCGACGTTGCTTGCCGTGCTGTTGCGCGCGGGTGATCACCTTGCAAGTCTGATCGAACAGGCGCGCGAAGGCGAGGAAGGCAAGCTCGCCGAGACGGATTCCCTGCTTCAGGAGCTCGGCGCCTATCTGGGAGAGACAGAGGAGGCCGCGGCCACCACCGAGGACGTGCCGAGCTTCGAGCCGATGGTCTTGTCTTTCGAACCCGCGCCAATTATGGACCTGCCCCCCGCAGAGGAAGAGGATGCACCATCACCGGAGGCCGGTTTCCAAATCAGCTTTTCGCCAAAGCCTGAGCTATACGCCAACGGGCATGAGCCTTTGCTGCTGCTTCAGGCTCTTGCCGAATTGGGGGAATTGAGCTCTGAGACCGATGCATCCGCTATCCCGCCGATCGACACTATCGAATGGGACAAGCCATACCTGTCGTGGGAACTGAAGCTTCAAACAACCGAGCCTGAACACACCGTTCTTGAGGTGTTTGAATTTGTCGAAGGGCTTTGCGATCTCGAGATAACCCCGCTGAACGGTGCGCCGCCCCCGGCAAGCTCACCCCTTCCGGACAGCCCACCACCGCCGCCATCTGTCGACAAGGCGGGTGAGCCCGCGGGCGCAACACCGCCCCCGCCAGCTCCATCTTCACCCGGTGACACGGCCAAGGCCAGTGCTCCGCGCGCCACCCTGCGTGTGGATCTTGATCGTGTCGACCGCCTGATCAACACCGTCGGGGAGCTGATCATCAATCAGGCCATGATCGCTCAGAAGATCGAAGAGGCAAACCTGCCATCCGGCTCCGAAATCTATGCCGAGCTGGAAGACTACCAGACGCTTGCACGTGAAATTCAGGAAGGCGTCATGGCAATCCGGGCGCAGCCCGTCAAACCGCTGTTCCAACGTATGTCGCGCATTGTCCGCGAGGCGATGGCCGCGACTGGAAAGAGCGTGAAACTCATTACGGAAGGCGAGACGACCGAAGTCGACAAGACCGTGATCGAGCGGTTGGCCGACCCGCTCACCCATATGATCCGCAACGCCGTCGATCATGGCATCGAGAGCCCCGAGGACAGGGTGGCCGCAGGTAAGGACAAGACGGGATCGATCAACCTGTCAGCCTCGCACCGCTCGGGCAACGTATTGATTAAGATCTCTGATGACGGCGCAGGTCTCAACAGAGAGCGCATCCTGCAGACCGCAATCAAGAAGGGGCTGGTCTCCGATACTGCCGAGCTCTCTGAGAGCGAGATCGACAATCTGCTGTTCATGCCCGGTTTTTCGACCGCCTCTTCCGTGTCGAACCTGTCTGGTCGGGGCGTCGGGATGGATGTTGTGAAGACATCCATCAACAATCTCGGCGGCAGGGTCTCGATTGCATCGCAAGCCGGCAAGGGATCGATCTTTTCTATCACCCTTCCGCTCACGCTCGCTGTTCTGGATGGAATGGTGGTGCGGGTAACAGATCAGGTGATGATCGTCCCGCTTTCCTCCATTCTCGAGACAGTGCGCCCGACGCAAGGCGATCTCCACCGCTTTGGTCTGGAAGGCTGGATGCTGAGGATCCGCAACACGCATGTGCCCATCTTTGACGTAGCCACCTTACTCGGCCTACGGCATTCGCCACCCGATTATGCCGAACAGGTTCTGTTGCTGGTTGAGTCTGAGGATCGTGGTCAGTTTGCCCTGGCCGTCGATGACATATCGGATCAGCGGCAGGTCGTGATCAAAGGCATGCAGACGAATTACGGCTCGATCGCCGGCATATCCGCCGCGACCATTCTGGGCGACGGGAAAATTGCGCTGATCGTCGACCCGGACACGCTGACAAATTGCGAACCCGTCGAGAAACTTCCAGATGAGGAGCCGGTCGACCGGCAGGAGGTGAAATATGCAGCAAACTCTTGAAAAACCAATTATCAAACGAAACGAATTCGTCTCCTTCCTCGTGGGTCAGCAGAGCTTTTGTCTTGATATCGGCAAAATCGGCGAAATCCGGCGCTGGTCTCCCGCGACCTTGCTGCCACATGCGCCCGATTATGTTCTGGGGGTCATCAACCTGCGCGGCTCGGTCATTCCGATTTTCGATCTGTCCGCCAAGCTGGGTTTTGGAAAGGTCGAACCGGGCGAGCGAAGCGTGATCATGATCGTGACGGAAGGCACGCAGACAATCGGGCTGCTGGTCGATTCCGTCTCGGAAATTCTCAACCTGGATCCGTCAAACATGCAGGCAAAACCCGACCTCGACGAGGACAGCTCGGATCACATTCTTGGCTTCTTTGTCCAGGAGCAGGATATTGTCAGAGTCATCGATCTTCCCACGATTATTGCGCACACAGCCGCGCAGAAGGTGGACTGATGGAGGGCGCAAGTCACAACAAGAATCCGCAGCCTCAGGAGTTTGAGTTCTCCCCGCAGGATTTTCAGACGATCTCAGCGCTTGTCCACAAGAATTATGGATTGAGCCTGACGGAATCAAAGAAGCCGCTGATCTACTCGAGGCTGAGCAAGCGGTTGCGCAGCCTCGATATCAAGAGCTTCCGCGACTATTGCGATTTCGTTGTCAGCGATGCCGGAGCGGGTGAGCGAAATAATATGCTGTCCGCCCTGACCACCAATGTCTCGCATTTCTACCGCGAGAGGCACCATTTCGATCTGCTGGAAAAAACCGTCCTGCCCCCACTGATAGAGCGCGCTCAGGCAGGCGGGCGTGTCAGGCTGTGGTCGGCGGGCTGTTCGGCGGGGCAAGAGCCCTATTCCATCGCGTTCACCTTGCTCAAACTTTGCCCCAATGCGAGCCAACTGGATCTCAAGATCCTTGCCACGGATATCGACGAGGATATCCTCGCCCGCGCCAAGGCCGGCATCTACGCCGAGGAGGATCTGGGAAAGCTGGGCGAGGATCAGACCCGCTGGATGGAACCCCTGGGCGACGATTCATTGAGCCACCGGATAACGGAGGACCCTAAAAAACTGGTCGTTTTCACAAAACTCAACCTTGTTGGGGAGTGGCCAAGGACGAATAATTTCGACGTCGTGTTCTGCCGCAATGTCGCCATCTACTTTGATCGCGATACCCAAAGTGTGTTGTGGCAAAGACTAGCAGACAGGCTGGAGCCGGGTGGGCATCTGATCATCGGTCATTCCGAGCGACTGACACCAAATATAAGTCACCTCTTCGATCCAACAGGCATCACGGCTTACCGGAAACGAAGCGAACTCAAGTCGCAAGCCGCGCAATCGTCTTAGAACGGAGATCACGATGAGTTTAAAAGATACCCTGCGCGTCATGGTCGTTGACGATATGTCGACGTCACGCGGCTTGATTACACAAGCGCTTAACGACATCGGGATATGGAATATCGAGACTGAGAATGACGGTCGCGCGGCATTTGCGAAGCTGGCTGCGAAGCCGGTTCACCTGGTGTTGTCAGACATGAATATGCCGGGAATGGACGGGCTGGGGCTGCTGAAGTCGCTGCGCAGCAACAAGTCGACCGAGCGGATCGGCTTCATTCTGGTCACAGGGACACCGACCAATGAGATCATTCAACAGGGACAAGCACTTGGCATGAATAACATGATCAAGAAGCCATTCTCCGCAGCCTCGATGAAGCAATGCATGGAACGCGTTGTGGGGCCCCTATGATCGATGATCCAGACGATTACCTGTCGATGACCCTGCGCGGGACGGCGCGGGAAGTTATCAAGATCTCGCGCGACCTGCGCGACATCGAGGAAAGCGTTCTCAACTCGATGGATGATCTCGGTATGCAGGCGGAGCTCTTCTCAGGGCTTCAGCGTTTCGATTTGGCCGACCAGACGCTGCAGGAGCTCGCATCGCTGCTTAATGATCTGTCCAACAATGACACCCGGCTGTCGGTCGAGGGGATCACAAGGGCTATCGACACGCTCAAGCTGGGTGCTTTGGCGCAGAGCCTGCGGACCGAGGCCGCCATGAGTGACGACACGAAACGATTACCGCCCACCATTGACATGTTTTGAGCGGGATCGCCCCAAGCGGCCCGCGCTGAAACAAAGAGATTCTGAACGATATGAACCAAGCGATTGGCCCTTTTACGACACGTGCCGCAGTCCCAAATCCCGAGCCGAGCCTGATCATCCACGTCATGCGGGCCCTGCAGCCGTTGGCTGATCAATTGAAACGCCCGACCAGCTGGCATCAACCGGGGATTGGCTCCAAAACAGTGTCTCTTCCGGGCAAGACAAGACGCAGAATTGTGGAGACATGCGGATGGAAATGATTACCCGAAACGTGGTTCAGGGAGACTTCGATGCCTCCGGTGATCCGAACGTTTGCCTGTCGACGATCCTTGGCTCGTGCATCTCCATTTGTCTTTTCGATCTGCAGGCGGCTCTTGGGGGGATGAACCATTTCCTGCTGCCCGGTGATCTCGATACAAACGCCAATGACAGACGATATGGCGTGAATGCAATGGAGTTGCTGATCAACAAACTGCTTTCCATGGGTGCAAACCGGTACAATCTCCAGGCGAAGGTCTTCGGCGGAGCCAGCATGAATGCCAGCCTGCGCGATATCGGCAAGCTCAATGGTGAGTTCGCGCACAGGTTCCTGCAGCTTGAAAATATCCCGATCATCTCAGAGAGCATTGGCGGCTACAACGCGCGCCGTCTGCGCTTTTGGCCGACGACAGGCGTGGTCAAGCAACTGATTGTTCCGGCAAGCGAATTCCCCCACACCGAAAAACCAAGCAAACCCGCGCCACCGACCGAGACATCCATCTCGCTGTTCTAATTGTCGCTGTCAATTTGCGTGATTCCCTGCCGCTTTGAAGTAATTTTGGCATCCTGTTTCTGCGAAGAAGGAGCCTCAGTCAGCCAGGCTATGTATGGCGGGCTGAGGCGGTGGTTGGATCGTCATTGGCTTGGTTACAAAGGACGGGCTTGGAGTGAGATCGGCCACCGTCTTCGCGTAAAGGCCTGAATGGATACGGGGCAGCTCATATCTCTGCACAGCAAACACAGGACAGCGAGGAAGATGAACGATAGCCTTGCGATCAATATGTCCAAAAGCACTTTGGGCTGCCACCGGCTACCGCGCAGTGGTCGAGCGGTTCTTCAGCAAGATCAAACACTTCCGACGCAACGCTCTGGGGCCCATAAACCTTGATCGCGCACTCAGGTGGCGCGCCTGAATGTGAGCGCAGTCTGATCTGTTATCGGTTCCGCCTTCAGGTATTGCGAAGATGGAACCCGCGTACTTGTTAATGCGCGTCAAACCGCTACAACAGCGGTTGACCTGATCGATTAATTTGGTCTTTCTCCCCGCAGACAGACGCCCGCCCGGCGTCGCTGCGCAGCACATGCCACAGGGAGATCATATGGACACCGTCAGCGAGCGAATCGTATCTGATTTCGTTAAAAACAAGATCGAGTTTGTTACAACCGTCCCGTGCAAACAGCTCGGCGGCGTGATTGAGGCGGTCGAGGCGCATCCCGACATCTACCATATCCCATCCAACAAAGAAGATGAGGGCATGGGGCTGTGCGCCGGCGCCTATATGGGTGGCAAACGTCCCGCGATCATTATGCAGAATACCGCGATTGGCGTGACGATAAACACTTTGGTGACGCTGACACAATATTACCGGATGCCGCTGCCGATGCTGATCTCCTATCGGGGCGAGTTGGGAGAGCCCGTGGCATGCCAGGCGGAAATGGCTGTTCACACCAAGGCCCTGCTCGCGCAGCTCAACATCCCGACCTATCATTTTCATCACGAAGCCGATGCCGATGAGCTCGACAAGATTCTTGCCTATACGTTCATGTGCAACAAGCCCGTAGCGATCTTGACCGATGCGACTTTTTGGAAAGGGTACTGAGATGATCCGATCAGATATCTTGAAAACACTTATCCCGGTGATCTCCGACACATTGACCGTGTGCAATATCGGGCTGCCCAGTCAGGAAATGCACCTGCTCGATGACCAGCCAAGCAATTTCTACATGCTTGGCACCATGGGTCTTGCCTCCTCCATTGGCCTCGGCCTGGCTCTCGCGCAAAAAGACAAGGTGCTGGCGATTGATGGTGACGGGTCGGTCCTGACCAATCTTGGTACCTTGCCCACTATCGCAAATAATGTGGCCGATAACTTCATCCTGCTGATCATCGATAACGGCTCTTACGGATCAACCGGGGATCAGCCGACCTATGCGGGCAAGAAGACCTCGCTGACTGCGGTTGCACGGGCATGCGGGTGCGAAAATGTCATCGAATGTAGCGCCGAGGAGACGGCCGAGGCTGTGAAATCAGCGCTGGCAGGTGACAAGATGACGATCATCATAAGCAAATGCGAAAGCGGCAATATCAAGGTGCCGGTCATCGAAATGGACCCGGTTGTGATCCGCGACCGCTTCATGAAGACAGTCGCGGCGCGAAACAACTAGGCCGCGACAGACACACCGAGCCCGCCGGGCAGATCGACCTGTGCGCAAAGACCGCCGAGCTCCCGCGAGCTGAGCAAGGTGAGATTTCCGCCATAGGCTTTGAGCAGATCGACCGCGATGGCCAGACCAAGGCCGGTGCCGGCGGTGGATGTATCCAGCCGGCCACCGGCACGCAGCGCCTTTCGCTGGGCATCTTCGGGAATGCCAGGCCCGTCATCCTCGATGCGGATCACGACCGATCCGTTTTCGCGAAAGGCGGACAGCCGGACTTCACTGCGGCACCATTTCAGGGCGTTGTCGAGCAGATTGCCCAACACTTCCTCAATGTCCTGTACATCCATGCGGATCTTCAGATCCTTGTCAGCCTCGGAAGAAAACGCCTTGCCCTGCCCCTCCGCCATGGATTTGAAAAGGCGTGAGAAACGCGCGACCGAATTGCTTAGGTCGGTCTGCGCATGAACGCTGGCCGCGGAATTCGCCGCGCGGATCCGCGCCAGAGACCGGCCAAGCTGCGCGTCGACCCGTGCGAGGGCTTCCTGCGCCTCGGCCACATTCACACGTTGCTCCGACAAGC
>CAYGUB010000066.1:0-11619 GCA_964352845.1 uncultured Rhodobacterales bacterium
GCTTGTCGATCACCATCACACCGGGGGCTTCGCGCAGGATGTCGCGGGCCTCGTCTTCGTCCAGATGGTCCTCGAACTCGATGTTCACCGCTTCGGAATGGCCCACGAACACCGGCACGCGCACGCAGGTGGCCGTCACCTTGATCGCGGGATCCACGATCTTCTTGGTCTCGGCGACCATCTTCCATTCTTCCTTGGTCTCGCCGCTATCCATGAACACATCGATATGCGGGATCACGTTGAAGGCGATCTGCTTGGTGAATTTCCGCGGTGGCTTGTCATCGGTCGGGTTGTAGATCGCCTTGGTCTGGTCCCACAGCTCATCCATCCCGTCCTTGCCCGCGCCGGAAACCGATTGATAGGTGCTGACCACCACGCGTTTGATCCGCGCGCGATCATGCAGCGGCTTGAGCGCCACGACCATCTGGGCGGTGGAGCAGTTCGGGTTGGCGATGATATTCTTCTTGGCATAGTCCTCGATTGCGTCGGGGTTCACCTCCGGCACGATCAGCGGGACATCGGCGTCATAGCGGTAGAGCGAGGAGTTATCGATCACCACGCAGCCCGCCTTGGCGGCCGCGGGCGCAAATTCCTTCGTCGCCGCAGAGCCCACCGCAAACAGCGCGATATCCCAGCCCGTGAAGTCGAATGTCGCAAGGTCCTTGGTCTTCAATGTCTTGTCGCCAAAGCTGACCTCGGTTCCCATGGATTTGCGCGACGCAAGGGCGGCGATTTCATCCACGGGGAACTGGCGCTCGGCCAGGATGTTCAACATTTCGCGGCCCACATTACCGGTGGCACCGACGATGACGATTTTATAGCCCATCACTAATGGTCCTTTTGACACAGACACAAGGTAGAGCGGGCCTGATACTCTCATCGCGGGCCAAGCGAAAGGGGGTATCGCGCCGACTTGCTGACCGACCCCCAAACAGGTAAAACGCACAAATATCACAGCAAGAGATCCATCTTGGCGCAAACTCCCTCTACCCCGACATCGCAAGGCTCTTTCGCCCGGTTCGGCCGGCTGTGGAGAGGCTATCTGCGGCGCCATCTCGGCTGGATCATCGTGGCCTCCATTATGATGGTGATCGAGGGCAGTACGCTGGGCATCCTGTCCTATATGCTGCAGCCGATGTTCGATCTGGTCTTTGTCGAAGGTCAGTCGAACGCCATATGGTTCGTGGGTCTGGGCATTTTCTCGCTATTTGCGATCCGGGCTGTCACCGGCGTTGCCCAGCGGGTGATCATGACGCGGATTGCGCATCTGGCCTCGACCGAGATGCAGGTTGATCTGTTGCAGCACACTTTGTCGCTGGATAACGGATTTCATGCCAAGACCTCGCCCGGCACCCTGATCGAGCGGGTGCAGGGCGATATCATGGCGATCCAGAACTATTGGAACACGATCATTACCGGGGCGGGGCGGGATATGATTTCGCTGATCTCGCTTTTGACGGTGGCCATTCTGATCGACTGGAAATGGACCGCCGTGGCGGTCATAGGTGCGCCGCTTTTGCTTTTGCCCAGCCTCGCCGTCCAGCGCTATATCCGAAAAAAGAGTGTCTATCTGCGTGAAATCGCCGGCAAGCGGACAACCCGGCTGGACGAGATCTTCCACGGGATTACGCCGATCAAGCTCAACCGTATGGAACGGTATCAGGCCGATAATTTCGCTGCCCTGTCGCGGGACTGGGTCAATGCGACGGTCAAGACCGCTGCCGGCAGCGCCACGGTGCCCGGGCTGGTCGATCTGGCCGTGGGGTTCGGGTTCTTATGCGTGCTGATCTATGGCGGGCCGCAGATCATCGCGGGCGAGAAGACCATCGGTCAGTTCATGAGCTTCTTTACGGCCATGGCGCTTGCTTTCCAGCCGCTGCGCCGCCTGGGCGGAATTGCAGGCTATTGGCAGATGATGCAGGCGAGCCTGATCCGCATATTCGAGCTTTTTGACACAAGCTCTTCGGTCAGGGACAGCGCGCCACGCGATGCGGCGCTTCCCGAGAGATCCGATATCTCCTTTGAGCAGGTCAGCCTTGCCTATCGCGATGCCCCGGTGCTTGACGGGCTCAGCTTTGAGGTGCCCGCCGGGACGACCACCGCCTTTGTAGGCCAGTCCGGGGCAGGCAAGTCGACCGTGTTCAACCTGCTCACACGGCTTATCGACCCACAGGCGGGATCGATCAAAATCGGCGGAATAGACACACAAAACCTGCGGCTGGAGCAGCTGCGCGGGCTGTTTTCCGTAGTGTCCCAGGATGCGCTGCTCTTTGACGAGAGTTTGCGCGAAAACATCCTGCTGGGGCGCAAGGATATCTCTGACGAGCAGCTTTCCCGGGTGTTGGATGCGGCGCATGTTTCCGACTTCCTGCCCAGCCTGCCTGACGGGCTCGACACACAGGTCGGCGCGCGGGGCTCCAACCTGTCGGGCGGGCAGCGTCAGCGGGTGGCCATTGCCCGCGCCTTGTTGCGTGACACGCCGATCCTGTTGCTGGACGAGGCCACCAGCGCGCTTGACACGGAATCGGAGCGCTTCGTTCAAAAAGCGCTGGACCGGCTGTCAAAGGGCCGCACGACATTGATCATCGCCCACAGGCTTTCGACAATCCGAAATGCCGATCAGATCATCGTGCTTGATCAGGGCAAACTGGCTGAGCGCGGCACACATGATGCCCTGATCGACGCGCAGGGCATCTACGCCAATCTGCACGGGTTGCAGTTCCAGACCGACAGCCCGGGCCCCCTGAGAGACAGCGCCTAGCCGCCTATCGGCAAAGAGCGCGCGCGGCGCATCCTGCGCCCGTTCAAGGTGGATCACCGGAGCTTTCATTTGCGCGCGCCTTCGGCCCAAAGCTCTTCATAGACGCGCGTGATGCCCTGAAGCTCACGGTCGATCCCGAAGGAGTGTTGCGCGACCGTCACCGCTGCCTGCGAAAGCGCGGCGAGGGACGCATCATTGTCCAGAAGCGCTGCGATATGGGCTGCGGCGCCGGGCACATCCTCACATGCAACCACGCGGCCTGCCTGCCGCGCGGTCGAAAACTCCCGGAAATGGCCGGTATCCGTGGCCACGAAGGGCACGCCCGAGGCCATCGCCTCCAGAGGGGTCATACCACAGCCCTTGCAGCGGGGCAGAGCCACCAGAAGGGAGAGACCCTGCATAAGCGCGGGCATCTTTGTGGCGTGGATCTCTCCGGGAAACAGGATGCGGTCGGACAGACCGGCGGCACTGGCGCGGGCCTTGAGGCCTTCCAGAAACCCTGCATCCCGGGACGAGGCCTTGCCGATCACCAGCGCTGTCACATCGGGCCTGTCGGGCAGGACCTTGAGCATCGCATCGACAAACAGATCCGTGCCGTTCTCGGGTTTTATGCATCCGATGGTGGCGATGCCGCGCCTGCCGGGATAGCCCAGATCCTGCCAGGCGTCGGCGCGATCAAAGGGCTGGCGGAACCTGTCTGTATCAACCCCGTGCGGGATAACGGCACGCACATGCGGCAGAAAACCCGCCGCGGCGTCTGTCGTGGCGATCACCGCATCCATGCGCGAGATCAGCCAGCGCGGAAAAGCGGAATGCCGCCGCTGCGCGGCTGAGGTGAACACGATCCGGATCGGCAGGCGCAGCACGTCGCGCGCCCAAAGCGCTGTGCGCATCTCCGGGTTGCGGCGAACATGCCAGATCGCAAAGGGGCGGTGCCTCGGTCTCCAGCGAGACATGCGCACGCCTGTCGCGCGGGATATGGGCAAGGGGCAATCGGGAAGCGCGTGTCCGACGAGCCGCATGTCATAGAGTTCGGACTGGCGAGACACGACCCCTGCGGCTGTCGCGGAGACCCCGGTGAAGGTCTCGTCGAAATTGGTCACATATAATTCCGCCGCCGACATGCTTACGTGTTATGTCCCGCTCAAAACATGCGCAATTAACGATTTCCGTACTTGCACCGTTTGACTCTCATCCAAAGCGGTGATCTCAACTATCCTATGCCCATCAGCGATTTACCATCGGTAATTGTACCTAGACTGAACAGCGCAGCCCCGCGCAACCTGTGCACTGATTGCGGCCTGTCCCGGATGAAGATCGCGAAATCCTGTGGGCATGCCTGCCAGTTCATCAAGCCCGATTACCCTGCGCTGGAGGCGCGCATTCATGGCACGGCCCGGCGCGATCCGCATTTCGGCGTGGCGCGCGCGATGTATCGCGCCAAGCTGAACCTGCCCGCATCCGGGGCGCAATGGACGGGTCTGACGACCCGGCTGGCGGAAAAACTGCTGGAGGATGGTCTGGTCGATGCCGTCCTGACCGTAGGACCCGATCCCCAAGATCGCTGGAAGCCACAACCGATCCTTGTCACCCGGGCCGATGACATGGCCCAGGCACGCGGCATGCGGATGGGTTATGCGCCGCTTTTGGCCCTGTTAGAGCCTGCAAGCGAGGCCGGCCACAAGCGGATTGCCGTGATCGGCATCCCGTGCCAGATCTACGCGCTGCGCGCGATCGAGGCGCAGCTGGGCTTTGAGCGGATCTATGTGATCGGTACGCCCTGCTCTGACAACACGACCACTGAGAATTTCCACCATTTCCTCGCCCAGCTATCGGACCGGCCCGAGACGATTTCCTATCTGGAATTCCGCGCCGATTACCATGTGGAGTTACGTTTTGACGATGGCTCGCGGCGCGATATTCCGTTTCTCAAGCTGCCTCTTTCCGATCTGCCGCCGGATTTCTTCCCAATGACCTGCCGCACCTGTGTTGATTACACCAATGCGCTGGCCGATATCACGGTGGGCTATATGGCCGGTGAGGGCGATCAATGGGTGATCGTGCGCAATGCGAGGGGACAAGAGCTGCTGGATGCCATCGCGCCCGAGATCACGCTGGCGCCGCTGGGCAGTTCGGGGAAGCGGCAAGGCTCTGTCAAAGGGTTTTTGGAGAATACCCGCCGGGCTGCGGGCGGGCTGCCGCTGCGGCGGATGCCGGATTTCATGCGCGGTCCGATGGGCTGGCTTATGCCCCGGATCGGCCCGAGGGGCATTGAGTTCGCCAAGGCCCGGCTGGAGATGAAAGCGATCGAGACGGTCTTGCATCTGCGCCGCGCGCATCCGCGCAAGATGAAGACCATGGTGCCCGATCACGTCTGGAAGCTGGTCGAGCCCTACGGGCTAACGCCTGAACCGGATGAGCGCGACGGCAAGCAGTGACCAGCCCAGCGCCCCCTGGGAATGGGCCGACAGGGTCGATCCGGCGCGGAAGCTGAGCAGGTCGATCATATGGGTCAGGCTCGGGGGTGAAATCACCCATTGCGCCGGAAGCCCGCCGATGATTACGCGGTAATAGCTGTAATAGATCTGGGGCGAGAGATAGACGAAGAGGTAGAACAAAGCCGCGGCCAGCACGAATCCCCACAAAAACCGGGCAAAACGCCATTCCACCAAGAGCCAGATCAGCGCCAGAATCAGGGACAGGATCGCCAATCCCACCTGCCCGCCCGTGGTCAATGTGAAAAAGCTATCACCTTCATACATGCTCACCACCCCTTAACCTGTGTTGCAACCGGTTGCATCGATGCGCCATACTGCACCGTGAGAGTATCGCAGCGGGGTGCCAAGGGGAAAACATGGCCGTAACACTCAAGGATGTTGCCGAACGCGCGGGTGTATCGCGCTCGGCCGTGTCGCGTACATATACCAAGGGCGCCTCTGTCTCGGAGAAGACCCGCGCCAAGGTGCAGCGCGCCGCGCAGGATCTGGGCTACAGTCCCAATGCGCTGGCCTCTTCGCTGACGACAGGGCGCACGAAGCTGATCGGGCTTGTGTCGAACAACTTTCACAACCCCATCTTCCTGGAAGTGTTCGATCTGTTCACCAAAGGCCTGCAAGAGCTTGATCTGCGCCCGCTTCTGGTCAACCTCTCGGATGAGACGAAGCCCGAGAATTCGGTCAGGATGCTGCGGCAATATTCCGTGGATGGGGTCATCGTGGCCTCCTCTACCCTGCCGCCCACCTTTGCCAAGGCGTTTCGCGATGCGGGCGTGCCGGTCGTTCATTCCTTCGGGCGGCATTCCTCCAGTACGGATGTGCATGTTGTGGGCATCGACAATGTGGAGGCCGGCGCGTTGGCCGCCCGAGAGCTGCTGTCGCGCAACTATACCGAGATCGCCTTTCTGGGCGGGCCGGAGCAGGCGACCTCGACGCAAGATCGCTACCGGGGGTTCATGGCAGAATTGACGGGCCATCCAGATGTCAAGGTGACCACCAGCTTCGCCTCGGCCTATAGCTTTGATGCGGGCCGCACCGAGATGGCACGGCTTCTGAACGCACAACCCGCGCAGGCCTATTTCTGCGGGGATGACGTCTTGTCCATCGGGGCGCTGTCGGCGATCCAGTCTGCGGGACTATCGGTGCCCGGTGATATTGGGATCATCGGGCTCAATGATATGGAGATGGCGCGCTGGGAGAACATCAACCTCACCACGATCCGCCAACCCATCAGGCAGATCATTTCCTCGTCGATCGAGCTGATCCAGGCGATGCTCGACGACCCGGATCGCCTGCCCGAGGCCCGGCTTTTCCCCTGTCACGTCATCGAGCGCGGCACGTTACGCGCCGATTGCTGATCCACAAAGGCGGGCGAGCGTGGCAAGCAGGCTTTGGGCGGCTGTGAGGGATCGGGGCGGGGAAAGGCCGACCTTGACAGCAGACCCGTCAATATCTGCTTGATTCAACCACCTCATCAGATCGACCTATTTTGCACGGGTAACAGAAGCAGCAAAACAACCCGGCTTTGCATTGTGTAGATGGGCATATGACACCTCAGCGTTTTCGAACGCTGCGCTGATTGCATCAGCAAGATCGTCGCCTTGCACGACATCCGCTTCAATCATCATGTGGTTGCTATCAAACAACCGTAAGGAGATGACACGAGATCGCAAGACTTCTGGCACCGCGCCAACAGCTAACTTGGCTTGCGTTGCATCCTTTCGCACAAATATTGCGTGGGTCGCTTTATAGGGCGACGGCTCCGGCTGATGTTCATAATTCAACAGAATGACAGTTTCACCCACTTCGGCATCAGCCAGACTTACGCGACAGGGTGTGCCAGGTTTGGACTGCACAATCTGACGACATGCGTTCTTCTCAGCCAGTTCAGCATCGGAAAGAATGAAAAGCTCTGCAAAATCCTCGGCTGGTAGGGAATGAATTTGAAAGCTCATTTTCTAAGTTCCTTTTTTTGGCTGGAACATAGATAGCAACACGGCCCCGGATTGAGCGACCCGATACATGCTCATATTCAAAGCGACCATTCAGACAAAGCGCAGCATCGTTGAATCTGGGCTCATGGAGTAAGCCGCTCTCGCGGCAATGGCGCATGTTGGTGAGGTAGCGGGCGGAACAATAACTACTGGCGCCTTCGACACGACGGGTAGGCGCGTCTTCGACACGACGGGTAGGCGCGTCTTCGACACGACGGGTAGGCGCGTCTTCGACACGACGGGATCAGCAATGATGCATGATCTATTACCCGGGAGTCGCTGATTTCAGCGATGAGAGCGCGCATATGCATACGATCGTGCCGAGTGGTGGTCTCTCGTCAGACGGGGGGAAGTCGGTCACCTGCAAACCAGGCTTGTTCTTGCAAGTGCGCGTCCGTTGAAGGCCGCTGACGGCCTGAGGATCGGAGTGGGACCCCGCCTCGTCCAGACGAGGGGAAGACTGCGGATTGTGATACAAGTCAAAGGCAAGTGGCGTTAGGCTTGTCTGATCAGATGAGGGAGGTCGGTATGGGCTTGAAGACGCGGCACTGGGACAGGCTGGGCAATGGCGGGCTCAGCTTTACGGAACTGGGATTCGGCACGGCACCGCTGGGCAATCTGTACCGCGCGATTTCCGATGAAGATGCGCGCGCCACGCTGGATGCGGCCTGGGAGGGGGGCGTGCGCTATTTCGACACTGCGCCGCTCTATGGGCTTGGCCTGTCCGAGACACGGCTGAACCCTTTTCTGCGCGACAAGCCGCGCGACGATTATGTGCTGTCCAGCAAGGTCGGGCGGCTGATCCAGCCCTGCGCGGCTGAGCATCGCACCGGCATCGGTAAATGGTTCGACGTCCCCCAAAGGCGTGAGCATTACGATTACAGCTATGACGGGGTCATGCGATCGTTCGAGCATTCCTTTGCGCGGCTTGGGGTGGAGCGGATCGATATTCTTTATGTGCATGATCTCTGCGTGTTCTCGCACGGCTCCGCGCAGATTTCTGACATGCGGATCGAGGAGTTCTTCGCGGGTCGTGGCTATGACGCGATGATCTCGTTGCGCGATCAGGGCGTGATCCGGGCCATCGGCGGCGGCATCAACGAATGGGAGGTGTGCCAGACACTGGCGGAGCGGGGCGATTTTGACCTCTTCCTGCTGGCCGGGCGCTATACGCTTCTGGAGCAGGCCGCGCTGGACAGTTTCCTGCCGCTATGCGAAGCGCGCGGGATCGGCATTGTAACGGGCGGGCCCTATAATTCGGGCATCCTTGCGACCGGTGCGGTGCCCGGCGCCTATTACAATTACGACCCCGCCCCGCAGGAAATCCGCGACCGGGTCAGTGCCATCGAAGCGGTGTGCAATTCGCATAATGTTCGGATGATTGATGCCGCCTTCCAGTTTCCGCTGCGCCACCCGGCCCATGTCGCGGTGATCCCCGGGGGACAAGGGGTCGCGGAGATGGCAAGCAATTTGCAGGCCGCGCAGGCCGAGATACCCGCCGCGCTCTGGTCTGACCTCAAGAGCGAAGGCCTGATGCGGGCGGATGCGCCCATATGAAAATCGATGCGCATCAGCATTTCTGGCAACCCGCGCGCGGGGATTACGACTGGATGCCCATGGGTGACCCGATCCTTGACCACCCTTACCTGCCCGCTGATCTGGCGGGGACGCTGCGCGCGCATCAGATCGACGGCACTGTACTGGTCCAAGCCGCAGCCAGCGTGGAGGAGACGGAATATATGCTTGGGCTGGCCGATGCCACGCCCTTTGTCAAAGGCGTCGTGGGGTGGATCAATTTCGAGCAGCCCTCGCATCTGAACCACCTGCGACGACTGGCGACGCACCCGAAATTCCTGGGTGTCCGCCCGATGATACAGGATATCCCCGATCCCAATTGGATGTTGCGCGACGATCTGGCTTGGGCCTTTCGCGCGCTGATCGATCTTGACCTGAGCTTCGATGCGCTTGGCTTTCCGCAGCATCTGCCGAATTTCCTGACGCTGATGACCCGCTATCCGGGGCTTCGGGTGGTATATGATCACTGTCTCAAGCCGCGGATCGCCGATCACCGCGCAAGCCGGGAGGCGTTCCTTGAATGGGCCGATGGGATGTCGCGGCTGGCCGATCAGACCAATGGCTGTTGCAAGCTCTCGGGGCTGGTCACCGAGGCCGGGCCGGGCTGGGGTCTCGACGATCTGCAGCCCTTCGCGCAGCATGTTCTCGCAGCTTTCGGGGTCGAACGGGTCATGTGGGGGTCAGACTGGCCCGTTTGCCGTCTGCGGGCCGAATATGGCCAGTGGTATCAAACGGCGATGGATCTGACCGAGCCGCTGGGACCAAAGGCGCAGGCGGAGATATTTGGCGGCACGGCGCAGCGGTTCTATCGTCTGGCTTGAGGCGTCAAGATGGCCTCGGGTTTTCCCCGCAACGGCCGCTTGCGCCGACGGGATCGCGCCTGCGCAGCAAAACGGCGCACCGATGATGATCGATGCGCCGCCTTATGTCGGTCGCGAAAAAACGTCAGGCGGCCAGGTCGAACCGGTCCAGGTTCATGACTTTCACCCAAGCCTCGACGAATTGATGCACGAAGGTCTCCTGGGCATCATCCTGGGCATAGGCTTCCGCCAGACCGCGCAGTTGCGAGTTCGATCCAAAGACCAGATCAACGCGCGTGCCGGTCCAGTTTTTTCCGCCCTTGGTCTCGCCGATAAACACGTCATTTTCATCCGCCGACGGCGTCCATGTCGTGTTCATATTGACCAGATTGACAAAGAAGTCATTGGTCAGCTGTCCCGGACGATCGGTCAGCACACCGTGGCTTGACCCGGCGTGATTTGCGCCCAGCACCCGCAGACCTGCGACCAGAACCGCCATCTGGGGCGCGCTGAGCGTCAGCAGCTGGGCCTTGTCGACCAGAAGCTCCTCGGCCGAGATCGTGTAGCCGGTCTTCATGTAGTTGCGGAACCCGTCGGCACCGGGCTCAAGCACCGCGAAGCTTTCGACATCCGTCTGATCCTGAGTTGCATCGCCGCGGCCGGGGGTAAAGGGCACCTCGATCTTGTGGCCCGCATCCGCAGCCGCTTTCTCAACGCCGGCACAGCCTGCCAGCACGATCAGATCAGCCATGGAAACCGTCTTGCCGCCCGCGTTGAAGGCGCTTTGGATTTCCTCCAGGGCGGACAGAACCTTGGCGAGCTTCGCGGGCTCATTGACCTCCCAATCCTTTTGGGGCGCCAGACGGATGCGGGCACCATTGGCCCCGCCCCGCTTGTCAGAGCCCCGGAAGGTCGAGGCAGAAGCCCAGGCGGTCGAGACCAGCTCGGCCACTGACAGACCAGATGCGAGCACTTTCTGCTTCAGCTCAGCGATCTCCGCATCACCGATCAACTCATGCGTGACGGCGGGGATTGGGTCCTGCCAGATAAGATCCTCCGCCGGGACCTCTTCGCCCAGATAGCGCGATTTCGGGCCCATATCACGGTGGATCAGCTTGAACCACGCGCGGGCATAGGCATCGGCGAACTCTTCCGGATTGGCGTGGAAATGGCGCGAGATTTTCTCATAGGCCGGGTCCATCCGCATCGCCATATCAGCCGTGGTCATCATCGGCGCATGGCTCTTTTCGGGGTTATGCGCGTCCGGCACCGTGCCCTCGCCGCCAACAGCGCGCCATTGCTGCGCGCCAGCGGGGCTTTTGGTCAGCTCCCACTCATAGCCAAACAGGGTATCGAAATAGGACATGTCCCATGTTGTAGGTGTTGGCGTCCATGCACCCTCGATGCCACTGACGGTGGCGTGCTCGCCCGAGCCGGTTCCCAGATCGTTTTTCCAGCCGAGCCCCATTTGCTCAATCGGTGCGCTTTCGGGCTCTGCGCCGACAAGTTCGGGATCACCCGCGCCATGGGCCTTGCCGAATGTGTGCCCGCCGGCGGTCAGCGCGACGGTCTCATAGTCATCCATGCCCATCCGCGCGAATGTTTCGCGAATATCGCGACCGGAGGCGACAGGATCGGGGTTGCCGTCAGGGCCTTCGGGATTGACATAGATCAGCCCCATCTGGACAGCGGCCAGCGGGTTCTCAAGCTCCCGGTCTCCGGTATAGCGCTTGTTGTCGAGCCAGACATCCTCGCTGCCCCAATAGACATCCTCTTCCGGCTCCCATGTATCGACGCGCCCGCCGCCAAAACCGAAGGTCTTGAACCCCATCGATTCCATCGCGACATTGCCCGCAAGAACCATCAGGTCCGCCCATGAAATCTGGTTGCCGTATTTCTTCTTGATCGGCCAGAGCAGGCGGCGCGCCTTGTCCAGGCCGCCATTAACGGGCCAGCTGTTGAGCGGTGCAAAACGCTGCTGACCACCATCGGCG
>CAYGUB010000067.1:0-11599 GCA_964352845.1 uncultured Rhodobacterales bacterium
GCTCAATATCGGGCGTCAGCCGCCCGGGGCGCATTGAGGGCCGCGCTGCGACTTTTTTGCAAGATCAGGCCAATTTTAGACAATTTTACCGGATAGAAAGTCTCACGGGGGCACCATGATCACGCGCTGATGGCAAGTCGCGGTGGATGCTCCGCCTCGCTCTGGTCCGGATCGCGCATAGTTTGCGAGGGCGGAATGGTGAGAGCGTGGCTTGGAATACTGGCGATGACGGTGATGCTGTCGGGCACTGCGGATGCGGCTGATCGCAAAACGCTTGGCTGGGGCAGGCTTTTCACCAATGACTTTCTGGGCGACGGCGAAGATCGCTGGCGCAGTGGCTCCTACGCGATCAGCCTGATCCGGGGCGCCCGGTGGCAGGATCGCGCGCCTGCGCGGATGGGCTCGCTGATTGAATACCGGTTCCGCTCGGAGATCATCGCGCCTGCCGATCTGAGCAATCCCGATCCCGCAGACCGACGTTATGTGGGCGCGATTTCACTGGGTGCGCATACTCATTTCACCCGCGCGGCCTACGATCTGACAACCGGTGTCGATCTGGTCTTTGTAGGCCCGCAGACCCGTGTGGATGAGTTGCAAGAGGAACTCCACGACCTGCTTGGTGCCCCGCGCCCCAATGTGTCGGCGTTTCAGGTGCCCGACGCGGTCTACCCCACGGCCCATATAGGGGTCTCGCGCGCGGTCAGCTGGCCGGGCGGCCTGCGCGCCCGGCCCTTCGTGGAACTTCAGGCCGGAGTAGAGAGCCTTGCACGCGTCGGGTTCGATCTGACCTTGGGCCGTTACGGTGCGCGCGATCTTTTGTTGCGTGATCCGGTCTCGGGCCAGCTTTACACAGGCATCGCCGGCGCCAAGCCGCCCGGCTGGTCACTGACCATGGGCGGTGATATCGCAGCCGTGTTTGACAGCCGATATCTCGCCACGCCCGGCATATCCCAAAAGGACACGCGCCGCCGCGTGCGGATCGGGCTGCATAGCCAGTGGAAGGCAGGCGCCGCCTTTGTGGGGCTGGCCTATCTCAGCCCCGAATTTGAGGGCCAGCGGGAAGGTCAGGTCACGGGCTCGATCAATCTGCGCTTCGGTTTCTAAAGCGTCATGCGAAAAACCTGAATCACATAACGCTGCCTGAAATCAGAGATTTCGGGCGCGTTATGTGATGCGTGATGTTTCAGGTATTTCGTCAGACGCTATAGACGCTCCCGCGGCGTTATACTTCCGCCACAGTTGTACTTTTTCACTTTTATCTTCTATGCGCCAAGGGCGCGCTTCGCTAATCTGTCACAAAACAAAAAACAACCAGAGCAGGTGGTGGGCATGAAGATCGGGCAAACCGGCACATATGTCCTGGCGATGGATCAGACCCAATGGGACGGCGTTTCCTTTGGGGATCTGGCGGGCCAGCGAAAGCAACAGACACCCCAACCGGGTCAGCAATGGTCTTGGTCCGGACAGCCCGTGCGGCTGGATGGGCCGACGCAGACTTTGCTTTTGCAAGACACGATTCGCCAGAACGAGGCGAGATCGCGTGTCCAGCGGCGCGCGCAGCGCTGTCTGGGCCGGACCATGCGGGCAGCACCGCAAGAGGATGTCGCGCCGCTTGAGGACACCTACCTGTCCTATCCGCGCGGGTTTGTCGTCTCTGACGGGCGGCGGCACTATACGCTTGTCCCGATCCATACAGCGACCGGAACTGCGCTTTGGTGCGCCGATGGCTTGCCGGACTGCGGACGGCGCTTTGAGGTTATTCGTGCCCCCGAAGGCGGTGCCACAGCGCAGAGCGCATCGCGCGATGACGTGATCTGCTTTACGCGCGGCACCTTGATTTCAACAGCTTGCGGGCCCGTGCCCGTCGAGGACCTGCGCCCCGGCGACAAGGTTCTGACGCGCGATGACGGGCCGCAGGATGTCTTGTGGATTGGGCAACGGCATGTCTGCGGCGCGCGGCTCTATGTGGCGCCGCATCTGCGCCCGGTGCGCATTCGCGCGAAGGCTTTGGGGCCGGACCAGCCGGACGCGGATCTGCTGGTCTCTCCGCATCATCAGGTGCTGGTTGCCACCGACAAGGCCCGGGCCGCTTTCGGCGCGCATGAGGTTCTTGTTGCCGCCCATGATCTGATCGATCACCGTCTGGTCTATATCGACCGCTCTATCCGCAAGGTCGACTATTTCCACCTCCTGCTGCCCCGCCACGCCGTGCTTTGGGCAAATGGTGTCCCCTCAGAGAGCTACCATCCCGCCAGCACATCGCTGGAGACCGTCGCGGAAGACCAACGTGCCGGGCTTTTGGACCTGCTGCCCGATCTTGAGGGCGACCTGCACAGCTACGGGCCATATGCACGTCGCAATCTCACTGCACCTGAAGCCGCCATTTTGATGGGATCGGACATGCGATGATCAGATTTGCTCCATTTTTTTGTCTTGATGGACCAATACTGCGCCCTTGGGGGCGTGTTGTGAAAGAGTACCCCAGATGACCATGATCTCCCCTTGCGAAATGAAGCCGTCCAATTCCAAAGCGTCGCGGGACAACCGGGGCCCGAAGGCCCTGGTTCGCGATGATCTTGCCCGCTGTGCGACCGCCGTTTTCAACCGGGCCTATACGGCCTGCGCTCTGCCGATCTCTGTGATCAAATGGCCCTTCGCGCAGCGCCGCAGGCGTTTGACGGGCCAGAAGCAACCTTTCCTGATCCGCTCGCCGCTCGACCGGACAGGTTTTGCGATCGAGCCTCCGGGAACCGCCACGCAGGTCGAACGGCTCGCCTATCTGGCCGCGAAGCTGGAGCGGGACAACGCAAAGGCAAATCATCAGACAGTGCGCGAGCTCAAGGAACTGATCCGCGATCTGCGTGAAGAGAATGCGGGTCTCAGCTGAGCCACAGCTCCGTTTTTTCGCACTGCAAATCATACGCGCTGGCAGAACGTCCATACTTCCTGCGCGGGCCCCGTTGACATGCAGCATGGCGCTTGTATAAGCGCAGCTCCATTGGTGTTGGTGGCCCCTGCAAAGGGATGCCTGTCGCTCCGGCCAAATCCGGAGAAAGGACAACGCCCTTCGAAACCTGAACGAAGGAGATCAGCACGTGACGAAACGTACTGCTGCCAAATATAAAATTGACCGCCGGATGGGTGAAAACATCTGGGGTCGTCCGAAATCCCCCGTCAATCGTCGTGAATATGGCCCCGGCCAGCATGGTCAGCGCCGCAAGGGCAAGCTGTCCGATTTCGGCCTGCAGCTGCGCGCCAAGCAGAAGTTGAAAGGCTATTACGGCGATCTGACCGAAAAACAGTTCCGCCGGATCTTCAAGGAAGCCGAGCGTGTCAAGGGCGATACGGGTGAGAACCTGATCGGTCTGCTGGAGCGTCGGCTGGACGCGGTCGTCTATCGCGCGAAATTCGTGCCGACCATTTTTGCGGCGCGCCAATTCGTCAATCATGGCCATGTCACGGTAAATGGCAAGAAGGTCAACATCCCCTCCTATCGCGTGAAGGAAGGCGATGTGGTCGAGGTGCGTCAGAAATCCAAGCAGATGGCGCTTGTGATGGAAGCCGCAGCCCTGCCTGAGCGGGATGTGCCCGAGTATCTTGAGGTCGATCATTCCAAAATGACCGCCGGTTTCATCCGTACTCCCGGTCTGGGCGACGTGCCTTATCCGGTGATCATGGAGCCGAACCTCGTGATCGAATATTACGCGCAGAATTAACGCGCCTGACGCGGGAAATGCCAAGGGCCTTCGTCTACCGGACGGAGGCCCTTCTTGTTTCTGGACGTCAAAGAGTGCGTCAGTTCATATAGTAGTCTTTGTAGCGCCCTTTGTAATAGCTATAGCCATCATAGGAATAGCGCGTCGCCCGTGCCTCGTTGATGAAGGTCATGGCAACGCCGGCGATAGGCGCATTGACCGAGCGCAGCTCTTTGAGGCCCTCCAGTACCGCACCGCGCGGGGTTTTGTCCCAGCGAACGGCATAGATCACGGCATCGGCCAGCCGCGCCAGAATGCGTGCGTCGGTGACGATCAAGGCAGGGGGCGTGTCGAGGATGACCAGCTCGTAATTCTCGCACAGCATCTTGATCAACTGCTGGAAGCGATGCGACGACAGCGTGTCGGCCGCATTGATCGCTCCTTGCCGCTCGCTTGATTTGGTCAACAACACATGCAGGCCCGACTCCTTGTCCTGATGGATCGCGTCGGCAATGTTGCAAGTGCCCGCAAGCACCGACATCAGCCCCGGCCGGTCGCCATCATCGGGGATCATCCGGGCAAGCGCGGGCAGACGTAGATCGCAATCGACGAGGATCGCGGATTTGCCCATCTGACGGCTGGTCATGGCCATCATCATTGCAGTCGTCGTCTTCCCCTCACGCGGCACGGAGGAGGTGAACATGACCACCTTGGGCGGCTTGTCGATATTGGACATCAGAATACTGGTGCGCAGATTTCGGATCGACTCGGCCATGGAAGAGCCGGGCTTGTTGCGCAGATCCTCCAGCACGGCGGAGCGCTTGATGCGTGAGCCCAGAGACGGGATGGTGCCCAGAACGGTCTCGCCCGTCATCTCTTCAAGCTGTTGAGGCGAGCGGAACGTGTTGTTGAGGTAGTTCAGCAAATAGACGATCGCGACCCCGATCGCACCACCCAGAAACATGGTTAGCGTCATGGTGCGCTGGCGCTGCTGGCTTTGCGCGCGGGCGGGGACTTCGGCGGGCGACAGGACACGCGCATCGGCGGCTTGCAGGTCTTCCTGCGCATTGGTTTCCTGCAGACGCCCCAGGAAGTTTTCATAAAGCACGCGGCTGGCCTGTGCCTCGCGCTCCAGCTGGCGCAACCGCAGCTCATCTTCGGCCTGTAGCAGCGATTTCTGCTCCAGTTCGCGCACCTGGCCGAGCAGGGCGGCCTCTTGCTGGCGCGCGGATTTCAGGTCGTTCTCGGCAGCAGCGACGATCTGCCGGGCCTCGGACATCGCACGGGTGCTGATCTCCTGACGCAAACCTTCCAGCTCTCTTTGTGCCAGTTCCAGCGACGGGTTGACCCGCGAGACAGAGGCCTGCAGCTTTGTGATCTCTGATTGCAGCTTGGTTTCGCGGTTGCGCAGCTCAACGATGACGGGGGCGTTGCGGAATTCGCTGACATTGGAGATCGACGCAGGATCGTCCAGCGCCGCTTTCAACCGCTCGAATTTGGTCAGCGCGCGCGTCGTCTCTCCTCTGGCGCTGGCCAGCGCATTGTTGAGCGCGCCAAGCTGCTGGCGGGTAACATCGAGGCCTTGACCGCGCTCTTCGGTGAATTCGGCCCGCGCCGACTGCACGGCATTCTCCGCCGCTTGCAGCCTGACGCGCAGCTCTTCGACGCGCACACTCAGCCAGGCGGTTGCGGCACGGGTGGCTTCCAGTTTTGCCTCCAGCTGATCAACAATATACTCGTTTGCGATCTGATTGGCCACGGCG
The DNA here is from genome assembly GCA_964352845.1 of uncultured Rhodobacterales bacterium. Classification (GTDB taxonomy): domain Bacteria; phylum Pseudomonadota; class Alphaproteobacteria; order Rhodobacterales; family Rhodobacteraceae; genus Litoreibacter. The sequence continues at coordinate 5,459 of CAYGUB010000067.1, forward strand.
GCGGCAGTCTGGGGGTCATCGGCCACGAAGGCAATGTCGAGCACGCGCGAGTTGCCGACCGGCGACAATTCCAGCCCGGCGGTGACATTGCGCACGATCGTAGCCTGCAGCTTTGCGTCACGCTCTTCGGCAATGACTTGCGGATTCTCGGTCTGCGGAGCGTCGGGTCTCACCAGCCCGAAATCCTGCAGAAGATCCGTGATCTCGGGCGGCAGGCTGATGATCTGTCCGATCCGGTCCGACAAGGTCGGCTTGGGGATGCGCAGGCTGGGGTTGAACTCCGGATCGCGGTGCAGTCTTTGCGCCTCGATCACCCGTTCGATCAGCTTGGTCGATGACAGGACAAGCATCTGATCTTCCAGCCGCCCACGGTCAAACCCTTGATCTGCAATGACTTCCTGAAGGTCGACAATATTGGATTGCTGGATGTCAAACATCACGGTCGTATTCGCGCGATAGGTGGGCACGATCTGCGACACGCTGAGATAGGCAATGACATAAGAGATCAGCAGACAGATGGCGACGATCCATTTGCCGCGCCACAGCGTCATGGCGAGGGAGCGGATATCAATCGAGTCGTTGAACTGCTGCGGCGGCTCGCTGGACGGCGCGATGTCGACCGGAATAGGCCCAAAAAGGTTGTCTTTTTCGTTTTTCATGCGCGTCACTTAAAAAAAGATGGAACAAGCTACCACAGAAGCGCCGGAGTGATGAGTCCTTGAAGCAAATTTTTCATGTATCATCAAGAACATCCTGAGACCGGCGCAGGCGCTTTACCGCATTATTCACGGTGGCGGGATTTTGCCGGTCCAACTTGTCACGATATGCCAACTGCAATTAGACTGCGCTAGAAGGTGGTTCTATGGCGCATTTGAACAGAAGAAACTGGGTTGGGGCGACGATGTCCGGGATCGAACGGGTCGAGCGTTGGGTGCGCATCGGCTCGGTCATCACGGTTCTGTTTTTGTTGTGGCTGATGCAGGGCGGAGATAACCTGATTTCGACGCCGACACCGGCCTCGGGCCTTTTGATCCATATGTTGTTCTTTTTCTTCTTTACCGGCGCCTGCCTGCTGGGATGGACCCGAAATGCACGTCTGATCGCGCTTGGCCTGTTGGGGATTGCGGTGCTTGTTGAGGTTGGGCAGATGCTTTTCCCCAATCGCGACTTTTCTTCCTATGACCTTGTCGGCAACCTTCTGGGCGTATGCCTTGGGTGTCTTTTCTTCGTCACGCTGCGCCGCTTCTCGCGGACTATCGGGCGCTAGGCTTCCACTTTGACATTCCGCGTCTGAGCGACCGTTTCGCGCGGGCAAGACGCAGTCTTGCATTTGCCAGAAGCGCGTCGCTCTGCTGCGGCAATTTGGCGTGAGGCGCAGCCAGAACATTGGTGACGAATTCGCCATAGTCTTTTGATCGCGCCAGCGTTGTGTAGTCGTCAAGAACAATCGCCCGAGCGGCCCGACCCATCGCAGCGCGCGCATCCGCCGATTCGATCAAAGCCCCGAGCTTTTCGACCCAGTCAGCCCCATCGGCCAGGTAGCCGGTTTCCGCGTCCCGCATCACAGCCTTATGCGGCTCTGTCGGGGAGGCGATGCTGACCACGCCGCAGGCAGCAGCCTCAAGGAATTTCAGCTCGCTCTTGGCGTGACAAAACGGATGCTGCGTCTCAAGCGGGATCAGGTTGATATCGATCTGCTCGAACACACGGGCAAAGCTGTCATAGGGCACAAAGCCGCGACGCTCCACGCGGGGGCCGAAGCGCTCGAACGCATCCGAGATCGTGAGCGCACCAACCAAAAGCAGCCGCGCCTTGGGATAGCGATCCAGAATCTCCAGTAGATGCGGCTCGATGACTTTGAAATCGGCATCATGCGATTTCGAGCCCGACAGGTAGGCCAGCGTTACCGCCTCATCATGGCGCGTCTGCCGCAGCGCGTTGACCTGCGCGGCAAGCTCCAGATAGGGCGCGCCCAGGGCGTTGCGCAAAACATGCGCGTTCGGGTTGACGGCCATGGCGCGGGTGGCGAGGTAGCCGGTCGAGACGCTCACCGCATCGCAGGCCGCCATGGCGCTGGCATAGGGCTCCGCCCCGGCGGCATATTGCGCGCCCTTCTGGCCCGCGCGCAGATAGGCCACGCCATCGGCGTCAAACAGCAGATCATCCGTGTCATAGACGATCCGGCACCCCTGAGCCCTGGCGCAGGTAAAGAAATCGGCCGTGTAGCGATCCATCGTGACACGGTGGGCAAAGATCAGTTTGCGCGCGCGCGGTGCCGTTCGGTAGATCGTGTCCACATGCACCGAATAGCCGAGCTGTCGCAGATATTGCGCCGGTTGGTTGCATCTGAGCTGCGTGGTCCCATGCGGCGAGATCACATGCTTGCTGACAAACTGGATATCCACACTCATAGCACAGCCCTAGCGGTCTATCTGGGACAGGGCGCGCTCGACCGCAGCAATATCGACGTGGAAATTGTCGCGATCCGTGCCGACGACAGGCCAGTGGCGCCCGCCAACGGCATGGGTCAGCGGGATAAAATAGCCCCAGCCCCAGAAATCGGCCGGGATCAGCTCCACCACATTGGGGGCATTGGCATAGATCAGATTGGTCAGACCAGCGCCATGCGGGGCCACGATGGTCTTGGCGTTGGAGAACAGCGCGATCTGCTCGACGGGTGACATGTTCTCCAGATGGACCACGGTAAAGCCGCGTTCGGTCAGAAAGGCGCTGAGCGCGTCCTCATTGGTGACCTGGCGCAGTTTGGTGAGCGAGCGAGAGATGTAGAATTTTTCATGTGTCGCGGCACCAGCCAGATCGACGCCTGCACGGATGCGCTCGTTGAAACTGGCAATGGCCTGCGGCGAGATCGCGAAACGCTGTCTGCGCGAGGCAGAGACGACCAGATCGCTGACGCGCATCATTTGCTGGTCGCAAACGGCAAGCCTGTCATCGCCGACGCCCAGCAGTTCCAGATACATCCGCTGCCATTTCGATGGCGCCCGGTGGCACAGGATCGTGGTGCGATCGCTGATCGCGCCGACCGCTTTGAGATCTACAAAACGCAGGCAGGAATCGATGATGAAATGGTAGTAATTTGCCCACGCGCGTCCGGAAAACCAGTAGACATCCTTATGGCGCGGGGTCATTCCCGGCCCCCGCCGCGCGGATTGTCGGCGCGTCGGCATATCGACCCGGTGATTACTGCCTTCGACAAATTGCGTGACCTCCGGGTAGTTCTCCAGAAAGACGCGTTTTGGATTGGCGAGATCGACGATCTCGCCGCGATGGATAACGGCATCGCTGACGCGGAAATGATACGGACGGGGCAAGGCCACAGGGTGATAATGCAAGCTGAGTTCGCGGTAGCTGTCTATGTCGCTGCCCTCGGGGGGATCGGGAAGATAGACCTCATGCTCGCCATAATATGTCACGTCATATTCAAGCTGGGTGCGGTTGAGCGACTGGATCGGGATGAACTGGTCATACATCCAGCGATCCACGAAGGGCGCCATGGCCATCCGCTGCGTCTTGCGATAGCTGCGCTGAACGTGTCTTAGGGTGGATTTCAGCACATGTCTTCTCCGATCCGGTGCGCCCTGTGTTGAGCATATCTCGCACAGTGAGGCAAACAGCTAACTCGCAGTGGCCTAATTCTTCGCCCGAGACCCTCCGCCCATGTTTCACAAGACTGGCGTTTTGCTGTATGGGCATGATAACGCAATGCAACATGCCCGGTTGATCGAGTTATTTCTTTTCATGAACATCATTTCAAAATCACTGGAGATGCTGAGCCCGCGCGAGCGCCGCTCGGGTCTGCTATTGCTCGGATTGTCGGTCCTCAAAGGGCTGGCGGATCTCATTGGCGTGGCCTCTATCCTGCCCTTTCTGCGTATCCTGAGCGAGCCCGATCTGGTCGAGGGCTCTTCGACGCTCGCGCGTGTCTATGACTGGTTTGGCTTCCAATCGACGCAACAATTTCTGCTGGTGCTTGGGATCGTGGTCATCGTGGTTCTTGTCATCAGCGCGGCGTTCCGGGCGCTGACCGTCTATGCGATCAACCGCTGGACAGAGATGCGCGAATACTACCTGTCGCGCCGCCTGCTGGAGACCTATTTGCGCCAGCCCTACGAATATTACCTTGACCGCAACACATCCGACATGGCCACAGCGATCCTCAATCTGGCGCGCAATGTGGTGATCGGCGTCTACAAGCCGGTCGCAAATATCATCAACAGCGTGATCACCTTTCTCCTGATCGCGGGGTTTCTGGTCTATATGAACCCGATGGTCACGCTGGCCGCCGTGGCGTCGATCTCGGCGTGCTATATCGCGCTTTATATCGGGCTGCGCGGCCTGATCAAACGGATCGGAGAGCTGGTCGTGCGCACCAACAAGGCCCGGTTCCGCGCGGTTGGTGAGACGCTGACCGGTGTCAAGCAAGTCAAACTGGCCGGGCGTGAGCAGTTCTATCTCGATGAATATGCCCGCCCGGCACTGGAGCAGGCCCGCGCCCGCGCGCTCAGCGCCACTTTGGGGCAGGTGCCCCGGTTCGGGCTGGAGGTCGTGGCGTTTGGGGGTATCATCGTACTTACCCTCGTGCTGTTTCAACAAGGCGGCGGGGAAGAGGGCAATGGCGCCGCGTCTGCCTTGCCGCTTCTGGGCCTTTATGCGCTGGCAAGCTACCGGATCATGCCGCTGATCCAGATAATTTATGGCAGCATGTCCACCTTGCGCATGTCCGGCCCGGTGGTCGATGCGGTCTATGAGGATATGGAGAACCAGCGCAGCCTTCCCAGCCTGCCGCGCCCCTCGGCCGAGCATTCCCGGCTGTTTGGCGATATCGTTTTCGAGAATGTCAGCTATACCTACCCGTCGGCCAACAGCCCCGGCATCCAGGCCATGAGTTTCGAGATCAAGCGCGGGATGAGCGTTGGTATCGTGGGTTCGACCGGGGCCGGCAAGACGACGCTGATCGATCTTTTTCTGGGACTTCTGGAGCCCAGCGGCGGGCAGATCTCCATCGACGGGACGGTTCTGACCAAGCAGAACATCCGCAACTGGCAGGCCAGCATTGGCTACGTGCCGCAGGAAATCCATCTCAACGATACCACCGTCGCGCGCAATATCGCGATGGGTGTGGCGGAAGATGAGATTTCACAAGAGAAGCTGGAAAAGGCCGCGAAGCTTGCGCATATCCATGAGTTCATCATGACCGAGCTGGAAGATGGCTATGCCACCGAAATCGGAGAGCGTGGCGTGCGGCTTTCCGGTGGGCAAAGACAGCGCTTTGGCATTGCCCGCGCGCTCTATCATGATGCGCCGGTGATTGTGTTTGATGAGGCAACAAGCGCGCTTGATAACGCCACCGAGGCCGATGTGATGGCCGCGATTGACGATCTGTCAAAGGAAAAGACGATCCTGATGATTGCCCACCGGCTGACCACGATCGAGAATTGCGACATGGTCCTCGTGCTCGAGAAGGGCCGACTGGCGGCGTTTGATACCTATGACCGCGTCGTGGCCAGCAATGGCATGTTCAAAAAGCTGGCTGCCAAATCAGGCAACTGACGTGTAGGCCAGCAGATCACCCGAAAGCATATTTCGCTTTCCTCAAAAAAAATGGCCCCCCGCCGTAAAGCGGGAGGCCATGATATTCAGTGTGCACAGGACTTAGCCGAAGTCGAGATTGTTCAACCAGCTCTCGTTCGTGGCGAATTCGACGCCAACTTCCGCAAGGAGGTTTTCGTACACGCTGACCCCGGGATCAGCGCTGAACTGATAGCTGTCGCCCAGAAGCGAGTTTCCTGTCTCCAGGGTCGTCGCGACAAGGATGTTCTCTTGCTCGTCGCTTCCCGCATAGGCTGCTTCATAAGCCTGTTTGTAGACGGTTGGCACGGACTTCTTGGCCAAGACCGGCACATCGAGATCAGAGTCGACTGTGAACTCGAAATCCGATTTCTCGAGCACTTCGCCTTGACCATTCTTGCCGGCATAGACCGTCAACTTGACGCCATAGGTGCCGTCTACCAGCGTCTTGTTGCTGAAGAAGTTGCCTTTGCCATTATCGCCAAACACGGCATAGGGCGCAAAGTTCTCCAGACGCGATCCGAAGCCGTCCACCTCGATCCCGCACGCTAC
>CAYGUB010000068.1:0-11566 GCA_964352845.1 uncultured Rhodobacterales bacterium
GCCAAGGACAAGGTTCTGATGGGGGTCGAGCGCCGTTCCATGGTGCTGACGCAAGACCAGAAAGAAAAGACCGCCTATCACGAGGCTGGCCATGCGATTGTGGGGATACATTTGCCGAAATGTGACCCGGTCTATAAAGCCACGATCATTCCGCGCGGCTCCGCTTTGGGGCTGGTGATGAGCCTGCCCGAGATGGACCGCCTGCAGATGTTCAAGGATGAAGCCGAGCAACGCATCGCCATGACCATGGCGGGCAAAGCCGCTGAGATCATCAAATATGGTGAGGAAAGCGTCTCGAGCGGTCCTGTCGGCGACATTCAGCAGGCCAGCCAGATGGCGCGATCCATGGTCATGCGGTGGGGTATGTCGGATCTGGTCGGCAATATCGACTATCAGGAAGCGGCTGAAGGGTATAATGGCAACGGTGGTGCGGGTGGTTTCTCTGTCTCTGCGGCAACCAAGGAGCTGATCGAAAAGGAGGTCAAACGCCTGATCGACGAGGGCTATGAGACCGCCGTTCGGATCCTGAAAGAGCATAATGATGAATTTGAGCTTCTGGCCCAGGGGTTGCTTGAATATGAGACGCTGACCGGTGAAGAGATCACCAAGGTTATCAACGGTCAGCCGATTGACAAGGATGACGATGAAGATGACACCCCGGAAAGTGGCAAAACTTCTGTCGCGGCTATTCCGAAGACCAAAAAGCCAAAGGCGCCGAAGCCCGAGGATGGCGGGATGGAGCCGGAGCCTTCCTCCTGATCTCACACAGGCCTCCTCAACACCGCGCTCGCACAGCGCGGTGTTTTTTGATTAGGGAAAATGGCCGCCACAACGCGTAAGTGTCAATATTGTGACTGGTGAACCGCCTCGGGTTCGACCAGAGTTCAGTCAGGTTTTTGAGGAAGTTATTGATGCCCGCATTGGTCAAGACACAGTATTCCGGGACGGTCACTTGGTTGGGGCACGTGCCTGACCGCAAAGCGGCGCTGAGATCTCGGCCGGTCCAAAGCATCGAGGCCCGGTTCGACGGGCTCACCGGCGAGGATCATGGCGGGCTCACGCGCGCCTCCTGCGGCCGGGTCACGGCGCAGTACCCGCGAGGCACCCAGATCAGGAACACGCGCCAGATCTGTATCGTCTCTGCGGAGGAACTGGCGCAGATTGCACAAAAGATGGGGGTGGAGCAGTTTGATCCTGCCTGGTGCGGGGCGAGCATGGTCATCGAGGGGATCGCCGATTTTACCCATATCCCGCCATCATCGCGGCTTCAGATAAATGGCGTTACTACGTTGACGGTTGACATGGAAAACCGCCCCTGCACCTTGCCCGGAGCGGTGATTGATGAGGATGCACCCGGTTACGGCGGGGCGTTCAAGGCGGCTGCGAAGGGTTTGCGTGGGGTCACGGCCTGGGTGGAGCGGGAAGGCTCAATCGCAATCGGCGATCCCGTCACGTTGCACATCCCCGATCAGCGCGCCTGGCAGCCGCAAGGCGCCTGACGCCCCCGGCGGCGCGCGTTGCGCGAAGGCCTCGTCCGTTTCCCATCTGAAACCTGAACACCTGAGCTGGGCGATTCCGACGTTTGAAATGTCGTAATCGCGTCGTGGGTCCTGTCACCGTGCCGCTATAGCCGGGTAAGACAGCACTTAAGGTCGAACACGGCCGCGCATTTTGGGATGGAGCCACCATGACGTTCAAAACCGACATCGAAATTGCCCGCGAAGCAAAGAAACGCCCCATTCAGGAGATCGGCGCGAAACTTGGCATTCCCGATGCGGACCTTCTGCCGTTTGGTCATGACAAGGCGAAAGTCTCGGCGGAGTTCATCGCCGCGCAGAAAGGCAAGACAGATGGCAAGCTGATCCTGGTCACGGCAATCAACCCGACACCTGCCGGGGAAGGCAAGACGACCACGACGGTTGGTCTGGGCGATGGCCTGAACGCGATTGGCAAGAAAGCCGCGATCTGTATCCGCGAGGCCTCGCTGGGCCCGTGTTTCGGGATGAAGGGTGGCGCGGCCGGCGGTGGCTACGCGCAAGTCGTGCCGATGGAAGAGATGAACCTTGATTTTACCGGTGACTTCCTTGCAATTACCAGCGCGCATAACCTGCTGAGCGCGATGATCGACAACCATATCTACTGGGGCAACACGCTGGAGATTGATCAGCGCCGCGTCGTCTGGCGGCGGGTGCTGGATATGAATGATCGGGCGCTGCGCGATGTTGTCAGCTCGCTGGGCGGGGTCGCCAATGGCTTCCCGCGTCAGACGGGGTTTGACATCACCGTGGCCTCCGAGGTCATGGCGATCCTGTGTCTGGCCACCGATCTCGACGATCTGCAAAAGCGGTTGGGCGATATCATCGTGGCCTATACGCGCGAGCGTAAACCGATCTATGCCCGCGATATCAAGGCCGATGGGGCCATGACCGTGCTGCTGCAGCAGGCCATGCAACCCAATCTGGTGCAGACGCTTGAGAATAACCCCGCCTTTGTGCATGGCGGGCCATTTGCCAATATCGCGCATGGGTGTAACTCGGTCGTGGCGACGACGACGGCGCTGAAGCTGGCCGATTATGTTGTGACCGAGGCCGGGTTCGGCGCGGATCTCGGCGCTGAGAAATTCATGAATATCAAATGTCGCAAGGCCGGTCTGGCACCTGATTGCGTGGTGCTGGTTGCCACGGTGCGCGCGATGAAGATGAATGGCGGTGTTGCCAAGGCCGATCTGGGCAATGAGAATGTTGATGCAGTGAATGCGGGTTGCGCCAATCTTGGGCGGCATATCGAGAATATCAAAAGCTTCGGCGTGCCGGTGATTGTCGGCATTAACCATTTCGCAGGCGACACGGATGCGGAAGTGGCTGCGGTGAAAGCCTATGTTGAAAGCCAGGGGTCGGAGGCGATCTTGTGCAAGCACTGGGCGCATGGCTCGGAGGGCACCAAGGAGCTTGCCGCCCGTGTGGTCGAGATCGCCGAGAGCGGTGTATCCGATTTTGCGCCGCTTTACGGGGATGATCTTGGGCTGTTTGAGAAGGTCGAGACGATTGCCAAGAAGATCTACCGGGCGAAAGAAGTGATCGCTGACAAGAAGATCCGCGACCAGCTCGCGGCGTGGGAGGATGCAGGCTATGGCCATCTCCCGATTTGCGTGGCCAAGACGCAATACAGCTTCTCGACCGATCCCAATGAGCGCGGTGCGCCTGTTGGCCACTCGCTGCCGGTGCGCGAGGTGCGTCTGTCCGCCGGTGCCGGATTCATCGTGGTGATCTGCGGAGAGATCATGACGATGCCCGGCCTGCCGCGAGTCCCAAGTGCCGAGGCGATCATGCTCAATGATGAGGGGCAGATCGAAGGCCTGTTCTGACGGTCCTGCCAGTCCAAGATGAGAGCGGCCGGGGGCCAACGCCTCCGGCGGCCGTATTTCAAGACCAAAGAAAAGGGGTGGAGCATGAGCGCTACGATTATTGACGGAAAAGCATTCGCAGCCGATGTGCGCGCGCGCGTTGGGGCGCAGGTGGCGGAACTGGCCAAGTCGGGTATCCAGCCGGGGCTGGCCGTGGTGCTTGTCGGTGCTGATCCGGCCTCTGAGGTCTATGTCCGCTCAAAGGGCAAGATGACTGTGGAAGTAGGTATGAAATCGGTCGAACATCGCCTTGCCGCCGATACGTCGGAGGCGGAGCTGCTTGGCATTATCGAGGCGCTGAATGCGGACGCGTCGATCCACGGTATTCTGGTGCAGCTGCCACTTCCCGGTCATCTCGATGAGGATCTGGTGATCAACGCGATTGATCCGGCCAAGGATGTGGACGGGTTTCATATCTCCAATGTGGGGCTTCTGGGCACTGGACAGAAAAGCATGGTGCCCTGCACGCCTCTGGGCTGTTTGATGATGCTGCGCGACCATCATGGATCGCTTTCCGGTATGAATGCGGTCGTGATCGGGCGTTCCAACATCGTCGGCAAGCCGATGGCGCAATTGCTGTTGGGCGATAGTTGTACCGTGACGATTGCCCATTCGCGGACCAGGGATCTGGCCGATGTGGTGCGCGGCGCCGATATCGTCGTTGCAGCCGTGGGGCGCCCGGAAATGGTGCCGGGCGATTGGATCAAACCCGGTGCGACCGTGATCGATGTGGGCATCAATCGGGTTCCGAACGGCGAGAAAACGAAGCTTGTGGGCGATGTTGACTATGCGAGCTGTGCTGATGTCGCAGGCGCGATAACGCCGGTTCCAGGTGGGGTCGGGCCTATGACCATTGCCTGCCTGCTTGCCAATACGCTGACGGCCTGTTGTCGCGCAAATGACCTCCCGGACCCGAAAGGGCTGGGTGTCTAAGGTCTAAACTGGCAAACGATGCCGGGCCAATACCTAACTCAAAACCGGTCCCGCACTAAAAAAACGGCATCACCCCCAAGTGAGGCGGGTCTCATTGAGCAGGTTATCGCGATGAGCCAAAAAAGTGATTTACGTTACGTGAATGTCGCGCGATATTTCGTGAATGACGCAGCCAACGGAAGACAATGGGACCCTCGCGCAGATGCGCGGCGAGCTCGGCGCGCCAGTCACCCGTGTCGCCTGGGGTGTGGGTACGATCATGTTGAGCCTGCTTGCGCCGTTTGATCTGGACGAGACGACGACCCTTCTGTCCCGCGCGGTTTATTGGTTTATCCTGATCGGCGTGGCCATCTTTTGGAGCATCACAGCGAAATACGGCCTGTTGCATTTCTTTCCACAGCTTGCGCCCCTGCATATGACAGCGCTCACGGCTTTTGTCTTTGCTGCGGTCTACACGCCAATTATCTATCTGACCAACTATCTGCTGATACCCGAAAGGCTGGAGACCATGGCGCGCTTCCCGGAGCTGTTCGGCCTCGTGCTGTTGGTCTTTTTCTGCCTGGCCGCGGTTATCGGCGTGGTCCGTCACCAATATGCAGCACCAGATGCGGAACGGCCCGCAACGCCAGCCGCCAGCCTGCTGGATGTCTCAATCCAGGGGCATCGTCCGCCCGCGCTGGCCCGACGGCTGGATCATAACTTGCAAAGAGCCAGCATCATTCGGCTGTCGATGCAAGATCACTATGTTGAGGTGCATACAGATTCCGGCTCTCAGCTGATCCTGATGCGCATGTCCGATGCGATTTCTGAGCTGGATGGGGTCGCGGGGCTGCGGGTGCATCGTTCTCATTGGGTCGCTACGGATGCTGTTACGGGCAGCATGCGGGAAAGAGGGCGTTTGTGTCTTTTGACCCGCGATGGCGCCGAGGTGCCGGTCAGTCGCAGCTATTCGGCCACAGTGCGCGAGGTTGGGCTCGTGTGAGCGGCTCTCGCGTCTGACGACGTCGCACGCCTCAGCGCGGCATAGGGATGGCGCAGGGCGCGGGGCCTGTCAGAATTGCCTGAGCATCGGCATCCATGAGCGACGTCAAAACCGCAGTGTCGCTATAGAGCCCGCCTGTATAGGTGCCGAAGGCAGGCAGGATCAGGCGGGTTTGATCGAACAGAAAACAGGGGCGAGTGATCTTGCGTCCGTGCAGATCAAGCCGGGCTTTCGGGTGGTAATGGCCACTGATCTCTCCGGGCGTGGTTGTGGGTTGCGCGATATGGCGAAAGGTAAGCCCGCCCAGCGTCAATTGCGCAAGATGGGTGCCGCCAAAATGCAGCGGGCCGGGATCGTGATTGCCTTCGATCCAGACCCAGCGGCGTCCGGCCATCAGGCTGTGGAGCCAGGCCACAAGCTCGGCATTGAGCGCCATGGCCGCGTCAAGATCGTCGAAACTGTCGCCAAGGCAAACCACCGTGTCAGGGCGCGTTGCGTCGATCACCTGTTGAAGCCTTTGCAATGTCTCGCGCGCCTCATAGGGCGGCAAGAGCTGGCCGGACCGACGCGCAATCCGCTCCGCCTTGCCCAGATGAAGATCGGAGACCACGAGAAGCGTTTCCTGCGGCCAGTACAGCGCACCGCTTGGCAAGGCCTGCAGCAGCGTTTCGCGAAATTTGAAGGGCAGCGCGTTCATGCTTCGTTCATGCAACATCGACCCGGATTAGCCAAGCCCCGCATCTTCCATCAGCGCATGTGCGGCTTGTGAGACGAGACGTTCCTCACCCGCGCCCTTGACCGGGACGCGGCCCACCTCCAGAAGCAAAGGTGCTGCAAGCGGGCTGACCCGGTCAAGCGTCAGGTGATCAATCGCGCGGGCTTTGCGCAGCGCCATGTCTTCGATCCGCGCGAAATCAACAAGGCCCTTCATGGCCTCTTCCCGCGTGATGTCGAGCAGCAGGTGATCGGGGTCATATTTGCGCAGTGTGTCATAGAGAATATCGCTGGAGAAAGTTGCCTGCCGTCCCGATTTGCGTTTGCCGACCGTCATCCGGTCGATCAGCCCGGCGATGATCGCGGAGGCGCGGAAGGTGCGTTTCATCACCGCGTTCCCCGCCAGCCACAGCTCCAGACCCTCGCGCAGGTTGGTGGGGTCAAACAGGGGCGCCGGGTCTTTCAAAGGTTTGAGTCCCCAGATCATCGTGGCGTAATCGGTTGCCAGAAACCCCAGAGGATCGAGCTGCTGTTCTTCCATGCGTTGGGTAACCAGAAGCCCCAATGTCTGCTGCGCATTGCGCCCGGCAAACCCGTAGATGACCGTATAGGCGCGGCTGTCGCGCATGAAGCTTTCGATCAGCAAGCGGTCGGGCTCTGGCAGTTTGGAGCGTTCGCGCTGCAGGGCGAGCCAATTGGCCGTATGCGCGGGCAGGTCGGGCCAGTTTTGCTGCTGGAAGATCTCCAGAATACGGTCCGATAGCTGCGTGGAGGTCGCGAATTTCGAGCCGCCAAAGGTCGCGATCTTTGGCCGGTCGCCGCCACGGCGCGTGACTTCGACCGTCATTTCGCGCAAGCCCTCATAGCGCACGATCTGCCCGCCGATCAGGAATGTATCGCCCCGGCTGAGTGTGGCTGCGAACCCTTCCTCGATCTCGCCCAACGGCGCACCGCCCCGCCGGTTCTTCATACGCACCTTGAGCGTCTCAGTGCCTATGATCGTCCCAATATTCATCCTGATCTGGGTGCTGGCGCGCGGATCGCGTAGCTGCCACAGCCCATCGCGCTCCACCAGTCTTTGGTAGCGGTCATAGGCCTGCAGCGCGTAGCCACCGGTCGCGCAAAAATTCAGGCAAGCGTCAAATTCACCCCTTTTAAGCGCGGCATAGGGCCCGGCGGATGCGACCTCGCGGTAGAGTTGTTCCGCATCAAACGGCCCTGCTGCCGCGCGCGCCAGAATATGTTGGCACAAGACATCGCGCGGGCCTTTGGCGCGGGGCTCACCGTCAAGAGCATGCGCGCGCACGGCATCCAGTGCAGCTTTGCATTCCACGATCTCAAACCTGTTGGCGGGCACAAGCAGCGCCTTGGACGGCGCGTTGTAGCGGTGATTGGCCCGCCCGATGCGCTGGACCAGACGTTTGACGTTTTTGGGCGCGCCTACTTGGATGACCAGATCCACATCGCCCCAATCAATACCCAGATCGAGGCTCCCGGTGCACACAATCGCCTTGAGCTGACCTGCAACCATGGCTTGTTCGACCTTCTCGCGCTGGTCACGCGCGAGGCTGCCATGGTGGATGCCTATGGGCAGTTGGTCCTCATTGGCGAGCCACAGGTGGTGGAAGAACAGCTCGGCCTGCGCGCGGGTATTGTGGAAAATCAGGGTCGTGTTGTGGCGCTTGACCTGCTCCAGCACGGCCGGGATGGCATAGCGGCCACCGGCGCCCGCCCAGGGGGGTGGCTCGCTGGTCTCGAGCATCGAGATGTCGGGGTCAGGGCCCGGATCGGCGAGGATGATCTCGGTCGGATCGGGGTGATGGGCCAGAAAGCGGGCGATGGCATCGGGGTCCTCGACCGTTGCCGAAAGCCCGACCCGCCTGAGATGGGGTGCGAGGGTTTGGAGGCGGGACAAGCCCAGCATCAACTGATCGCCACGTTTGGATTCGGCCAGAGCGTGGATTTCGTCGACAATGACGCGTTGCAGCCCGGCAAAGATGCGCGGTGCATCCTCATAGGACAAAAGCAGGGCGAGACTTTCAGGCGTGGTCAGCAGGATATGAGGCGGGTCGGCGCGCTGCCTTTTGCGCGCTGTCTGGCTGGTATCGCCCGTACGGTCCTCGATACGGATGGGAAGGCCTATCTGCTCGACCGGGCTGCGCAGATTGCGCTTGATATCGGCCGCCAGCGCCTTGAGCGGCGATATGTAGAGCGTGTGCAACCCGTCGCGCGGGACTTGGTGCAAATCGTTCAGGGTCGGCAGGAACCCGGCCATGGTCTTGCCGCCGCCCGTGGGAGCGATCAAAAGCAGGGAGGGCGCGCCAGCCCGATCCAGCATTTCCTGTTGATGCGGGTGGATTTGCCAGCCCTTTTGAGCGAACCAGTCGGTGATCGGTGGGGCAAGTTGCATGCCCTACACATAGCTCAGCCGGGCAGGGAGGTAATCCCTAATGCTTAATCTCTTCGTCTTTCACATACATATTCGCCCAGGCCCGATCGACCAGCTCAGGCGTCATCTGATACGGGATATTTTCGTATTCACAAACAGAGATCATCTGATCAATCAGGAAATTCGCGTGGTAGTTTGCGTAGATATTGTCAATCGTCGGATATTTCTCGTTGAGCATGTAGATCAGCGCCTCTTCGTCCAGCGGCATGTTTTTCTTCTTGGCGACCATGGCGAAGACCTTGAGGAATTCTTCTTGTGTCGGCCCGTCGATTTTGATCTTGAAGAAGATCCGTCGCAGGGCCGCGCCGTCAAACATCTCATTGGGGTGGAAGTTGGTCGAGAAGATCACGAGCGTGTCGAAGGGCACCTCGAATTTCTCGCCCGATTGA
The DNA here is from genome assembly GCA_964352845.1 of uncultured Rhodobacterales bacterium. Taxonomy (GTDB): domain Bacteria; phylum Pseudomonadota; class Alphaproteobacteria; order Rhodobacterales; family Rhodobacteraceae; genus Litoreibacter. The sequence goes on from CAYGUB010000068.1 coordinate 8,871, forward strand.
AGCGCGAGGATGTCATATTCAGCCTCCATCGGGACGATCCAGCGGTTGATCAGGGCCTGAGGAGGTTCTTCCTGACGACCAAGGTCATCGACGATAAACACGCCGCCCGTGGCTTTCAGCTGTAGTGACGCCTGATAGGTGCGTGACACGGCGTTGTAGTTCAGATCGAGCATGGAGAGCATCAGCTCACCCCCGGTCATGACCGTGGGCCGTTCGCATTGTAGATAACGTTTGTCATAGCGATTGTCAGTGCGGCGCAGGCTGGAGACGTTTTCCTCTTCGGGCGCCACCAATGTATGCACGATCGGATCATAGAGCGTCACGACCTGGCCTGCATATTCGATGCATTGTGGTACATAGATCGTATCGCCAAGTGCATCGCGAATACCATTTGAGATTGCGGATTTACCATTGCCGGGCGGGCCATAAAGCAGGATCGAGCGGCCAGAGCTGACGGCAGGCCCGAGATGTTCAAGCAATTCATCGGGCAGGATCAGGTGCCCCATGCTCCCCATCAGCTTTTCGCGGGTGATCTGGACATTCTTGATAGATTGGCGCTTGGTCTGCTCTTTGTACATTTCAAGCGGGACCGGCAGCGCGCCGTAATATTCCGATTGCGACAGCGCATCCAGCGCCCGTGCCTTTCCCGCATCAGACAGTTTGAACGTCATGTCAGAGCCCGAGCCCGCATGCAAAGTACCCTGCGCCTCGATCAGTTTTTGTTCGCGGCAAATCTCGACCAGATGCTGGGTCAGGGGCAGCGCAAGGGCGATGGCCTCCGACATCTCCGCGACGGTCTCAAGGTTTTTGCGAAAGATCGTCTTGAGGAGGATGTCGCGCATCATCACAAGGTTCAAACCGGTATCTCGAAGAGATCTGGGCGGAGCGGGCGCCGGAACGCCGGGAGTAATCTGCATGTTCATGGGCTCGGTCCTAATACTCAATTGCGGCTATAATTCGTCCAAAAAGGCTCTTTTGCTGCCATCTAAACAACAAAAACTCCTGCGATACCGCGTGCGAGATTAACCGATCGCGACCTGACAAATGGTGAAGCCGGGCGATCTGAGGGGTGGAAAATGACGCGAAGCGAGAAAGCTGTTTTTCTTGTGTATCTTATGGGGCTGGTTGCGGCGATTGCGACGGTCACCTTGCTTAAAGGTGCGCTCTATATTGATCGCCATGAAGGCGACACGCTGCATCTGGCCGAGATCATCTTGCGTATGGCGCAAGGCCAGTGGCCGCATATCGATTTCGTCACGCCTCTGGGAATCATGGCCTTCGCGCCGATCAGCTTCTTTGTCGCCCAAGGCCATGGTGTCGGTCAGTCTATTTTGCTGGGCCAGATCGCCTTTGCCGCAGCTGTGATCCCTGCCATCTGGTGGGTCGCCGGGACGCGATTTCACAGCTGGCTGGCCTACGCCTATGGCACAGGGCTTATCATTATGAGCCTCGCCATGATCCACGGACAGGCCGATCCGCATATCTCGATGTCGATGCATTATAACCGCTGGGGCTGGGTCGTGGCCTTTCTGGCGATCCCTCTGGCCGTGCTGGGGCCACGTGCCCGGCCCGCGCAGGTGGTCGACGGCGTGATCGTCGGGCTTGCGATCAGTTTTCTGATACTTTGCAAGGCCACCTATGCTGTGGCCTTTGCCCCTGTTTTGATGGTGGCCCTGATCGCGCGCCAGCAGATGCGCGCGCTGACCACCGGTGCGATATGTGTTGGTATATGCATGATCGCGATCACGATCGTTGCTGGCACCGGGTTCTGGCCTGCCTATATCGGGGATCTTTTGCAGGTGAGCAGCTCTGATATTCGTCCGCGCGCAGGGCTTGGCTGGACGGATCTGGTGCTCGCGCCCGCCTATCTGCTTGGCAATGCGATGGTACTTTGTGCCGTTTATCTGCTGCGAAAAGGGGAGAATCCGACCCTTGGCCTGCTGCTTGTCCTGTTGATGCCGGGCTTTGTCTATGTGACCTATCAAAACTATGGCAATGACCCGAAATGGCTGGCGCTGCTGGCGGTTTTGCTTCTTGCGGGACAGCCCTCACGTGCGCTCAGCGCGATCGCCCTGGTCAGTGCCAGCCTGATTGCGCCGTCATTTCTTAACATGGCGATCAGCCCGCTGCGCCATCTGAAACTGCCGGTGTCCGGCTTCACTTCGACCTTTGATGAAGCCCCGCATGACGATTTTTTCACCATGTCCGGTCGGGTCTTTACCGTGAATACGCAGGCGCGCATGCGGTTTGAGAGCGCGGAGTTCGCCTCGCTCAATGATCTGGCGGAGTTTGACGAACCACCGGTCTGGCGCGGTGCGCAGCTTCCGACCTGCCTGCAGCAAACCGGGCTGATCGGGGCGATGCGCGCAATTGCACAGGATCTCGACGCGCAGGGTCTGGGCGAAGGCAAGACCATTTTCACGGCCGATACATTCGGAGGGTTCTGGATGTTCGGAGCGTCAGCGCCCCTGATCGGCGGCGCGCCCTGGTATTACGGCGGTTTGTCGGGATATGAGGCGGCGGATTATCTGCTTGTCCCCACATGCCCCTCATCGCCGCGCGCGTTCCGGGCTATCTTGAAGGAACTCGCGCCCGTCGAAGACGGTATGCGACAGATCCGGGCGACTGAGCTCTACACACTATACGAAGTCCCTAAAACGCCCTGAGTATCAGATAGACGACCAAGGCCATGGCCA
>CAYGUB010000069.1:0-8006 GCA_964352845.1 uncultured Rhodobacterales bacterium
GAACGGATCGCGCAAAATGCGCATATCGGGCCGCTCGGCAATCGTGTAGCCCTTCGAGAAATCACCAAAGGCAATCGCCGTGGCATCGCTTGCAATATCGGGCATATCCTCGGCAATCAGCACCGGATAGCCCATCAGCCGCGCAGGCTCACCGGCGGCAAGACCATCCGACCACAGGAAACGCCCATCCGCATCCTTCATCTTTCGCACCGCACGGGGTTTCTTTGAGTTCATGGTGAACGGCGCCCCGGGGCGGTAGCGCGCACCCAGCGCATAGACCAGATCGAGAATCGCATCCGCCGCGCGACCGGTCTCGAACTCTCCATCAGCACCCGAGGCGATATAGCCCAGCGATCCCCATGCCCAGGCCGCATCATCAACGATTGTGTGGGTCAGGAACCCCTTGGGCTTGTCCACCCCGTCGCCAGAGATGAAAGCGGCAGCCTCAGCCGTCGCGAAGCGATCCGCAATCCGCTCAGCCAGCCAGCCCTCCACATCAAACGCACTGTCATCGAGCAGCCGTTGCGAGGCCTTGGGCAAGGCCGACAGCTCATGCAGCGGAATTGTGATCCGCTCGAACTTGGGCGTATCCGTCTCCACCGCATCGACCGTCTCGGAAGCCCAGCCGGAGCCCATTTCAGTGTGATCGACCAGCACCTCATAGGCCGTCGCCTCAATATTCACGACATTGGCAATCGCACGCAGCGAAGAGGATGCACGCAGCACGCTCGCAATCGTCTGGGTGGTCTCCGGGTCAACCAGATAGCCGCCATCAGCCGCGACCGAGCTGCTCAGCCCCTTGGTGTCAATATCAAGCCCGCGCAGCGCATCATCATCGCCAGAGCGCAGATAGGCCTGAAACGCCTTTTGATGCGGCGCGGCAGCCTCCGAGCTGGTCGACAGAGCGGGCCGTGCCGCACGGGTAAAATTCTTTCGGTCAATCTGGGTCATGCGCTCTTCCTGCTCTTGAATTTTGGATTTCACATCGGCCTGAAATTGACCGAAATCTTTGATAAAGCCGGCGATCTCTGTCTCCAGAATACTCGCCTGTGCGGGGCCGGATGGCGCCCGCGTCAAATTCGATTGTGTCATCTGTTGTCCTGAAATTAATTGCGTGACTACGTCTCAGCGCCCAGGGTGAGCGAGCGGCGTAAAGTGCGAAATACCCCAGCCAGATCTTCACTGGTTGGTGGCGTGAGCGCTTCGGCCTTCGCACCGACCCGCGCTTGTGAAAGCATCGGGAACGTCACCAAAGAGACCTCCCAAAGCTCCAGTTCTGCCAAAAGCCTCCGGCCTCCGGCATCCCGGTCGGCTTTCACCGTCCGGTATCCAATCGACAGGCCGTCAATCGCACCTGCCCTGATCAGCACCGCCGCTTCATGGCCGCGCCGGGTATCGGTCAGCAACCGGCCCTTGACATAAAGCCCGCGTGTATCCTCGCGCACCTCATCCCAGACCCCGATCGGTTGCAGCGGATCATGCTGCCACAACAGCTTGACCGAGATCCCTGCCTCCCGCAGCCGCGCGAGAGAGCGTGCATAGGCCCCCTTCTGAACCACATCACCCCCCTGATCGGTCTGATCAAACAGCGACGCATAGCCCGAGATCGTGGCATCGGCTCCGATCTCCAGCTGCTCCGAGATCTGGCAGTATTTCCGCTCAAGCACGGGCCCATAATTCAAACCCTCGCAATTCAAGTCATAATCGTCCGACATTGCCCGTCTCCTTACTGTGGTCAGTGCAGGAAAAATCCCGCCACTGTTTCTTTCAGCACCACTGTCGCGACCCCGAAAATCGTTAGCCAAACCCGTTTCTCCAGGCGCTCGATCATCGCCTCGATCTGCCCCAGACGGTAATCGAGCGCTTTCCAGCGCTCCTCCAGGACCTTTTGATTGACCTCAATCTGATACGCAGGCCCCAGATCAAAGGGCTCATAGAGATAGCGCGACCCGGCGCTCTTGCGTTCTGTTTTTTGGGGTGTCTGCTCCATCAAACCTCCTCGACTGGCAGACCCAGAAGCCTGCGCTTTTCCGCGTTGCTCAGAAAATCCGCCGCCGCAATCCGCGTCCAATGCGCCTCCCGCTCAGGCGCCAGTGCCGCGATCTGATCGGCATCGGGCGCAAATTCGAGACCACGATCCCCCATCTCCGACAACCAATGCGAAATCGCCCCCAAAACCTTGCCCGCCAGAGGCAAAACCGTCAGCCGGTAGAAGGCGCGATTGGCCTCCTGATAATTGGCGTAGGTCGCATCGCCCGGGATTCCCAACAACATCGGCGGCACCCCGAACGCCTGCGCGATCTCGCGCGCGGCGGCCTCCTTGGTCTTTTGAAACTCCATATCCGAGGGCGAGAACCCCATCGGTTTCCAATCCAGACCGCCCTCCAGCAGCATCGGCCGCCCGGCATTGCGCGCGCCCTGATGGTTGATCTCCAACTCATCCTGCAGCCTGGCATATTGATCATTGCTCAGCGCCGCCCCGTCCGGCCCGCGATAGGTGATCGCACCCGATGGCCTTGCCGCATTGTCCAAAAGCGCCTTGGACCAACGTGACGCGCTGTTATGAACATCAATCGCCTGAGCTGCCGCCTGCATCGGCGACAACCCGTAATGATCATCAAGCGGATGGAAACTGCGGATATGGCAAATGGGCGAGACCTCCCCGCTCATGTCAAACCGGTGCTTGCGCCCGCCCACAGCGTAATCATATCCCACAGGCCATCCGTCGGCACCCGGGATCAGGCTCATTCTGTCAGAGCGCAGCACATGCAGCTCCATCGGCACGCCGCCATCATCCAGCGCAGGGCCAACGGCCTCGATATAGCCGTCGCCTGACAACAGGATCTGGCCATAAAGCTGTTCGAGAAACTCCGCCCGCCCCTGGGCCGCATTGGGCCGCGATATCAGCGACAAGACAGGATGGGTCTCGAACCGCTCGACCCCTTCACGCAGCACCAATGGCAGGGCCGCAGCCGCCTCGGCAATCATCTTGACCGACCGAAAGCCCACCGGATTGGCCGCAAAACCCGACCGCGTCAAAGAGACCGTGTCACGCGGGCTCCAACCGACCCGCCAACCGGCGCCACCAAACCCCGCATGGCGCGCCGAAAGCGCACCGGCCGCAGAGACCTTGACCTCCGCAGGGCCCGTCCCCCCGGCCACCGCCCGAGGGTTTTCTTTCTTCAAAAAGTCGAACATATTCGGCTTGCTCCGTCGTAAGAATAGGTCGTGAAAAACAAAAGCGGCGGCTACAGCAACCGCACCCGCGGTCGCGCATCAGGCTGCTGCATCAATTCGCTGAGCGCCCAGACCAGCGCATCGACCCGGTCAGGCGAGCCACTGCCCTGAAACCCGGTCACGGCCATCTTGCACATCTCGTCCTCCAACGCGCCGAGATCACCGAAATGACCAACCCGGCCCTGCTCATAAAGGGCTGCCACCGGCTCGGCCCTTGCCACCTTGCCCAGCGTCGCGCGCACCGGCTTGTAGGGCGTCAGCGGAGAGACCTGGCGCAGCATCTGCTCGACCAGTTCACCGCCCTGATTGACCTCCGCAATCACCCGGTCCGCGCCGTGCCGCTCAAAGGCCGCGACCACCGCCTGCGACCATTCCACCGGAGAGGCCTTGCGCACCGTCGCATCCTCCAGCACCACCGCGCGCCATTCGCCCGGCGGGCCAGACAGCACCGCGCCCACCACCATGATCCCGCAGGCATCGCTCGACTTGCCAGAGGTCACGGCAGGATCAACGGCCACCACGATCCGGTCAAACTCCGGTAAATCACTGACCCGCGCCTCCTCCAGCATCTGCGTCGTCCACAAGGCGCCCTCGACATCATCAAGCAACACACCGTCAAGCTCCTGACGCCCGATCCGTGTGCCGCCATAACGCGCCCGCACTTCCGTCAGGAAACTGTCGGCCAGATACGCCCGGTTCGCCTCTGTCGGGGCCGTCGTGGTCACGGTCGAGGTTGTCTCAAGGATCTGCTTGAGCACATCCACATTCTTGGGCGTTGTCGTGACGATCTGCCGGGGCCGTTCGCCCAGACGCAGCCCGAATTGCAACATATCCCAGGCCTCGCGAGGCTGGCGCCACTTGGCCAGCTCATCCACCCAGGCCGCATCAAACTGAGGCCCACGCAACGCCTCGGGCGAAGAGGCGGAATGCGCCTCGGCAATCGCGCCATTCTCCCAGACCAGCCGGCGACGCGTCGCCTGCCATTCCGGTCTGCGATCGGGCGGCGAGCAGGCCAGAATACCGCTATCGCCAAACACCATCACATCCCGCACCTGGTCGAATGTCTCACCCACCAGCGCCACACGTCGCGCCTCACCGGGATCGCAAGGCAGATCACCCTCGACCATGCTACGCACCCATTCGGCTCCTGCACGCGTCTTGCCCGCGCCGCGCCCGCCCATCACAACCCATGTGCGCCAGTCCCCATCGGGCGGCAGCTGATGCCCAAGCGCCCAGAACTCAAACAGCCAGGGCAGCGCTGCCATCTCGTCATCCCCGAGCGTCGCCAGAAACGCTTCCTGAATCTCGCGCGGCTCGGAGACTAGCCAGGCGGCGCCCGATATCAGTTCGCGCCTGTCCAAGGTCGAGTGCATATGCTCCGGCGCGTCCGGCACGATTTGAGGCTTGATCATGTAACCTGGTCTCCTGTTCGATCGCCGTGTTCAGCAATTTCGGCATATCCGCCTTGATCTTTTGCAGCAGCGCCTTCTCATCACTCTCACCGCGCTTGACCTTCTCCCATTCATCCCTGATTTCGGTCTTCAGACCCGAAATCATGTCCAGAATGGCACTGAGATTCTCCTCAAACATCTCCGCGCGGTTGCGCTTGATGTTCGTCCCGTCGCCCTGCGACGTCCTATCATCCATGTCAGACACCCCCGCCTTTGAGAAAACAGCAGCCCAAAGGCTGCCTGTTCAGGCTGTAATTCAACAAAACTCGACAGATTTCCGGTGTGATCCAGGCGGATCATGCGGCCATGCGGCACAAAAAAAGCGGCGGTCACTTCCTGTGACACACACCGCTCGCCTATTTCTTCCAGCTTGCCTGAACCTATGCCTCAGACCGTTCGCAAAGTCAAGCAAAATCCACTTCCAGAGCTGCGAACGGTCTTTATTAACAAAGGCTTAACCGGCGGACAGAATAGGGCATCGACCCTCTCTGCGCGCCAGAAATGCTATATCTTCAAGGGCATCCTAGTTATTCGCCCGCTCGGCCTCGATCTTGCGCCATTCGGCCACGTTGCGGTTATGCTCGGCGATGGTCTCCGCGAAAGCATGCCCCCCGGTGCCATCGGCCACAAAGAAAATATAGGGCGTCTCATCGGGGTTCAGGGCCGCCTCGATCGCCGCACGGCCCGGGTTGGCAATCGGCGATGGCGGCAGGCCGGGAATCACATAGGTGTTCCACGGCGTCTCGCGGCGCAGCTCGGACTGACGCAAGCCCCGACCCAACACACCTTCCCCGCGCGTGATCCCGTAAATAACCGTCGGGTCGGTTTGCAGCTTCATGCCCTGCCGCAACCGGTTGGTAAAGACCGAGGCCACCTGCCGGCGCTCCTCTGCAATCCCGGTCTCCTTTTCAATGATCGAGGCCAGAACCATCGCCTCTTCAGGCGTCTTCAGCGGCACGTCCGGGTCGCGCTGCTCCCACAGCTCGGCCAGGATCCGCTCTTGCGCGGCCTGCATACGGCCCAGAATCTCACTGCGATCCGCACCGGCTACCGTCTCATAGCTGTCGGGCGCCAGACTGCCCTCGGGCGGCAGATCGCTCACCTCTCCGGCCAGAAAATCTGCTGAATTCAACGCGTTGACAACCTGCCAGCTTGTGACCCCCTCGGCCAGCGCAATCCGGTAGCGCGCATCGCCCTCGCGTGCCTGCGTGTAGGCTGCGGGCGGCTCCTCCTCGCCCGGCACGAATTCGGCTGTCTCAACAAAATTGGCGCTGGCTGGGTCAAGCTCGCGCACCACCATCCGCGCCGAGGCGATGCCGATCCTGTAGACCACCTCCGTGCCGCAGGTGCTTTGGCCGCCACGGGTCACGATATCGGCGATCTCCTCCATTGATGCCGCCTCAGGCACCAGAAAGCTGCCCGCTTTCAGCAACGGGTTCTTGCCCGCATATTCCGTCCCGATCCGGTAGATGGTGCCCGAACTCACGGCACCTCTCTCCTCCAGCTGCCGCGAGACCGCCGACATATTGCTGCCTGGCGCCACGCGCACACAGATCGGCTCCGCCAGAGGACCCGGACCGCTATACTCGCTGCGCGCCCATCCCACGGCCGCCGCCGCACCGATCATCAACACAATCAAAACCGTCAGGGCATTTGATGCGATAGACTTGGCCATGGCGCTAGACTTTCGACAGGATCAGGCAGGCGTTCGTGCCGCCAAACCCGAAGGAATTCGACAAAACCACATTGATCTCCGCCTTTACGGCCGCATTGGCACATAGGTTGATATCGGTCTGAGCGGCGGGAGTATCAAGATTGATCGTCGGCGGCGCAATCTGGTCGCGCAGCGCCAGAATGCAGAAAATCGCCTCAATGGCCCCGGCAGCGCCCAGAAGATGCCCGGTCGAGGATTTGGTGGACGACATCAACATGCGTCCCGCCGCATCACCCAGCAAGCGCTCCACCGCGCCCAGCTCAATCGTGTCGGCCATGGTCGAGGTGCCATGCGCATTGATATAGCCGATCTCGCCCACATCAATGCCCGCGCGTTTGACCGCCGCCCGCATCGCGCGCTCCGCGCCCTCATGATCCTCCGGCGGGGCGGTGATGTGATGGGCGTCACCCGACAGCCCGTACCCTGTCACCTCCGCATAGATCTTCGCGCCACGCGCTTTTGCATGCTCGTATTCCTCAAGCACCACGACACCGGCGCCCTCGCCCATCACAAACCCGTCGCGATCCTTGTCCCAGGGCCGCGAGGCTGTGGTCGGATCATCTGCCCGCCCGGTGCTGAGCGCCTTGCAGGCATTGAAACCCGCGATGCCGATCTCGCAAATCGGGCTTTCCGAGCCGCCCGCGATCATCACATCGGCATCATCCATCATGATCAGCCGGGCCGCATCGCCAATCGCATGCGCCCCGGTCGAACAAGCCGTCACAACCGCATGGTTGGGGCCCTTGAACCCGTAGCGGATAGAGACCTGCCCCGAGACCAGATTGATCAGCGATCCCGGAATAAAAAACGGCGAGACCCGGCGCGGGCCGCGTTCCTTGATCAGCACGGCCGTATCAGCGATCGAGCTCAGACCGCCAATGCCCGACCCGATCATCACGCCCGTGCGTTCACGCTCAGCCGTGCCTTCAGGGGTCCAGCCGGCATCCTCGACCGCCTGCTGGGCCGCCGCCATCCCGTAGAGTATGAAATCATCGACCTTGCGCTGCTCCTTGGGCTCCATCCAGTCATCGGGGTTGAAGCAGCCCGCCGTCCCGGTGCCGCGCGGCACTTCGCAGGCATAGGGCGTGCCCAGATGGCTCGCGTCAAACTTCTTGATTGTCCGGGCCCCGGATTTTCCCGCCAGAATGGCCGACCAGCTTTCCTCGACGCCGCAGGCCAAGGGTGTCACCATTCCAAGACCTGTCACAACAACACGACGCATGCCCCACCACCTTCTTTTTGCTGCTCTTCGAACTCGCCCGCCTCTTACACGGGCGCAGTATAGTGGGGCAAGTCAGATATGACAGGGGGGACGGCATCAATCCGCGCTTGCACGTGGATCAAATCCCCGCCAATCATCCTTGCAAACCCGCCCCGAACCAGACCCCGAGAGCCCGCATGACCCAGCTACAAGACGCCAAATCCACCGTGCGGCGCTATATGGCCGCGTTCGACGCCGCCGCCCCGTCGCAGCGCGCAGGCGTTTTGCAATCGCATGCGCATGACGACTATCGCTGGCGCGGGCTGCACCCGTTTCACGAACAAAGCAGCGCCGCCAAGGCGGTCGAGGCCTTCTGGTCCCCATATCTTCACGCCTTCAGCAC
>CAYGUB010000069.1:8016-11540 GCA_964352845.1 uncultured Rhodobacterales bacterium
CTTCAGCACCGTGCAGAGACGCGAGGATATCTTCCTTGCCGGGCGCAATGATTGCGACGGCGGAAAGACGATCTGGACCTGCTCCATGGGTCATTTTCGCGGGCTTTTTGATGCTGACTGGCTGGGCATACCCGCCACCGGCAAGATAGCGCAGCTGCCCTATGCCGAGTTTCATCGCGTAAGCGACGGCAAACTGGCCGAGACCGCGCTGTTTTGCGATATCTTGCGGGTCGCGTCTCAGGCGGGGGTCCATCCGCTGCCGCCCCAGACCGGGGCCGATCTGCCCAATCCCGGCCCGCTGACACATGACGGCCAGTTGCTGGAACCTGTCGACCCGGCATCGGGTGAGAAGACCTTGGCGCTCGTCACTCGCATGGCCGCCGATATCTCTGCCGCCAATGCGGCGCTGCAGGGCAAATCCGACGCAGCCCCCCTGACCCCGCAGCAGGAATTGCAACGGTGCTGGCATGAGGACATGGCCTGGTATGGCCCCACCGGCATCGGGGCGACCTATACGATCGAGCGCTACATCAAGCAGCATCAGCAACCCTTTCGCAGTCAACTCTCTGACCGGCAGTTTCATGGCCATGTCGCGCGCATCGCCGAAGGCAATTACTGCGCGTTTTTCGGCTGGCCCAATCTGCATGTGACGCCGACCGGTGGCTATCTTGGCCTGCCCGGCACGAATATCCCCGCGCCCATGCGCGTGACGGATGTCTACCGGCGCGATGGAGACAAGCTGGCGGAGAACTGGGTGTTCATCGACATGCTGCATTTTCTCAACATGCAGGGGCTTGATATTCTCAGCAGGCTGGAGGTCCGGCGCTAGCCTTGTGCGGCAATCGTCTTGACCGTGCCGTAATGATCCTGAAGCTGAAAACCTATTTTTTCAAGCATCGCCATCACCTGCCCCAGACAGGTGCCGAGATCCACACTGATACCGGCAAGCTGACGCTCTATCTCGCTGCGCTGCTCTGGCGTGAAGGTATCGAACGACGCCGTGATCGCCGACCATTTTGAGACGAGCATTCCCATCCGCATCTCAATGGCCTGCAACATATTAAGCTGCATCGGATCAAGCAAAGTGGCCAGCTCGTTGCGGGTGATCTGCTTTGCAATATGACCGTTCGTGGTGTGAAGCAACGCATCCTCACCGGGTGACAGGGCAACCTGCTCGGGATGCTCAGAGCTGTCCCCGGCTGTCACCTCTCCGGTCTTGCGGAACGTTGACCAAGTGTCAAACACGCTATCGACCTGCCTGACCATGGAGGCAATCGTCTTGATAGCCAGCGTCGCCGATGCCGTATCCAGCATAACAACTCCCCTAGAAAACATACACATACCAACCGGGTCACTGGACCCATACATCCGACGAAGATTCGGTGCAAATAATGCCACCGGCAATGGGGCGAAACTGAGGCAATTCAAAGAAAAACGGCGCCTTGCAAAGCAGACGCCGTCAATATCGAGTGTTTTAGGGGTGCCTGTCAGGCCGCGGCAGAGATGAACTTCACCGCGTCGCCAAAGGTCTGGATATTCTCGGCGGCATCATCGGGAATCTCAATTCCAAATTCTTCTTCGAACGCCATGACCAGCTCAACGGTGTCCAGGCTGTCCGCGCCAAGATCATCGATGAAGGAGGCGCTTTCGGCAACCTTGTCTTCCTCGACACCCAGGTGCTCGACAACAATCTTTTTCACGCGCTCGGAGATGTCGCTCATATTCAAATCCTCGTATTATCAACGGGAATACCCGTTTTGTGGTAGCCTTCTGGCCTGTAAGACGTCGCTCTCACGACAACCGAGGAAGTCTCCCCCAGCCAATATGCGCCGCCTATAGCATATCACATGGGGAACGCAAACGCTTATGCAAGCCCCGGGTTCCGGCACCGCTAGACCATCGCCATGCCGCCATTGACATGCAGCGTGGTGCCCGTCACATAGCCCGCCTGCGCGCTGGCAAGATACAAAGCGGCCGCCGCGATCTCCTCGCCATCGCCCATACGCCCGGCGGGAATCTGGCTCAGGATAGCGGTTTTCTGATCCTCGGTCAGCTTGTCGGTCATGGCGGTCGTAATGAAGCCCGGTGCGATGCAATTGACAGTGATCCCGCGTGAGGCGACCTCATAAGCGAGGCTTTTGGACATGCCCACCATACCCGCCTTGGAGGCCGCGTAATTTCCCTGCCCCGGATTGCCCGTTATCCCCACGACGCTGGAGATATTGACGATCCGGCCCCAGCGCGCCTTCATCATGCCGCGCAACACGCCCTTGCACAGCTTGAAGGTCGAGGTCAGGTTCACATCGATCACGCTTTGCCATTCCTCGTCAGACATCCGCATGAACAAATTGTCGCGCGTGATCCCGGCATTATTGACCAGAATATCGACCGAGCCCATGGCCTCGGCCGCCCTTTTGGGCAAGGCATCCACAGCTTCGAAATCCGATAAATTACAAGGCGTTACATGCGCGCGCTCACCCAATTCTGCAGCCAAGGCCTCCAGCGGCTCTACCCGCGTGCCCGATAAGGCCACCGTCGCGCCCTGAGCATGCAGCGCTTTGGCAATCGCACCGCCGATACCGCCTGAAGCACCAGTGATCAGCGCGTTTTTCCCTTCCATTTCAAACATATATCTCTGCCCCTTAATCTGTTATCAGCCCGTAGCGCCGCATCTCTGCGCGCGTCATGAAATGCACCTGATCATGGCGCGCGGCGTTCAGCGCGAACCAGTAGAACGCGTCCGAGCCCAGCATCTGCGCCGTGTAGCTGCGCGTCGGTTCATGCGCCTCCGCATCGGGGCGAAAATCGCGCCCCTGCTCGCCGAAGGAGTTGACCCAGTCATGCACGCCCACCGTGGCGCCGGGTGCGATGATCCGGCGCGCGCCGCCCAGATGCAGATCGACCCCGCCCGAGAAGACCGCACTGCGCGCATCCATCCGTGTGCTCAGCCCTTGCGCCCGGATCAGACGCCCCATCCGCGCCACCGCGACCGGGTCGACCGAGCCCTTGATCTGACCCAGATAGATCTCTGTCACACCGGGATTGGCCTTGAGCGCATCAATGAAGGCAGATGGCGCGCGGGCATTGATGATCCCGTCCAGTCGCAACTGATTGCCCTGCGGCGTGATTGTCAAAGTGTCGGAGTAGTTTTCCGGCCCGTTGCACGCCACGATCCCCGCGCCCAGCGCCAGGGCGCCAAGCCCCAGGATCATATGCCTGCGCGCAAGCCTAGCCATTCACAGCCTCAAGCGCCGCCGCGACATCCTCGGGCGCACCGAGGGTGCGTGTGGCCACAGATTTGTCGATCCGGCGGACCATGCCGGACAGCGCCTTGCCTGCGCCGATCTCCCAAATCTCGGTCACGCCGCGGGCTGCCATATAGATCACGCTTTCGCGCCAGCGCACGGCCCCTGTGACCTGCGCCACAAGAAGATCGCGGATTTCTGCCGGATCGCTCACCGCCTCGGCGCGGATATTGGCGACCAGCGGGACCTTGGGGGCGTTGATCTCGACCGTGCCGAGCG
>CAYGUB010000070.1:0-2408 GCA_964352845.1 uncultured Rhodobacterales bacterium
GCCTTGCCGAGCCGCATCGTGATGCCACCGATCTTCATCAGCCAGTCGACCTCGGCGGCGGCGAAATCATTGGTGGATTTATAGGCCGCGATCCCGAACTCATTGAGCCCGCCGGGCTTGGCGCGCGCATCATAGATCACGACATCATGGCCCCGCATCGCCAGCCTATGCGCACAGGCAAGACCGGCAGGGCCAGCGCCAAGAATGGCTACCGTCCTGCCGGTGGGTGCTGCGCGTTCGAATGGGTGAACTTCCCTTTCCATCAGCGTGTCGGTGGCAAAGCGCTGAAGCCGTCCGATCTCGACCGGTTTGCCCTCCGCCATCTCGCGCACACAGGCCTGTTCGCACAGATCTTCCGTGGGGCAGACCCGCGCGCACATGCCGCCAAGGATATTCTGCTCCAGAATGGTCTTGGCGGCAGCCTCCGGCGTCCCTGTCTGGATCTGGCGGATGAAAAGCGGGATATCAATATCCGTGGGGCATGCCGTGATGCAGGGCGCGTCATGGCAGAAATAGCAACGATCCGCGGCAACCATAGCCTCATGCGGATCAAACGGCGCATGCAGGTCCGCAAAGTTCTCATCGAGCTGCGAGGCCGTAAGGCGCCCGGCCGCAATGCCGGGGGTCATCTGGGTATTGGACATCAAAAGGGCTCCGGTCTGTGTCGCGCTCAGATTGGCACAGTCAAAAATTTTATCAAATGGTAAATTTTAGGCGATTTGGAAATGCGTCATGGGACCCTGGTCGAGCCGGAAGCAATGTGCGGCACCCTCTTGCGGGAAATACTTGCGCAGCGCCGGATCATGGCCCGGGATGATCAGTCGCGGCGCGGAGGCCAGTTGATGCAGCCGCTCAAAGCCGCGCAGCATATCTTCAAGGTCAACCACGATGGGGAAGGGTTTGCGCGCAAAGACATTCTCATAGTAATGCGCCGCATCAGAGGCCAGGCAAAGCCAGCCCGCCTGCGTGCGCACCCGGACCGCCTGAAGCCCGCGCGAATGGCCGCCGATGCAATGCACGGTGACGCCCTCGGCCACCTCGCCGTCACCTTCATGAAAGATGCATCGACCCGAATAGACCCGGCGCACGGCCTCGCAGATATGATCCGCCGTAAAGGGCATGCGCAGCGTATCGTGGCACATGCACGGGCCTGTGGCATAGGCCATCTCGGCCGCCTGGAGATGGATCGTGGCATTGGGAAAAAGATGCAGCCCGCCTGCATGATCGTAATGCAGATGGGTGATGATCAGCCGGGTGATATCCTCGGCCCCAAGCCCCAAAGGTGCCAAGGCCGCGCGCGGATCGAGCCGGATGGGCCTGCCACGCGCCTGCGCCTCGGCATCGTCATAGCCGGTATCGACCAGAATGACCTCGGACCCGCGCCGCAGCAGCCAGATATAGTAATCCATCGCATGCGCAGCATCATGGTTGTCGTCAAAGATGAAGCTGTCGCGCCGTGTCCGCGCGTTGCGCTCGGCATATCTGAGCGCGAAGACCTCCCAATCGCTCACCGCAGCACTTTGGCATAGCTGTGGATTTCCTTGTGGGACACCATGTCGACAACCGCCTTTTGGAACTCGGCATAGTGTTTTGAGGCCAGATGCGCCTGAAACGCGGCCTCATTGTCATAGACCTCATAGAGGAAAACCATGTTGGGCCGCGCCTTGTCATAGCAAGTGTCGAACTGGATGCAGCCCGGCTCCTGGCTCATTGAGGTTCGCGCGTTTTGATGGACAAGCGGCAGGAAGAAATCGACCTGCCCGGCGCGAATGGTGAATGTGACGGTGATTGCGAACATGCTGCCCCTTTGTGATGGGCGATCCGCGCCCATTTTAACGATTCCATTATTGCATGCGTCAACGCATGCATTGTATCTGGCATTATGTGCCCCTTCCAGCCACCCATGAGGTCCCCTTTGAGCAAGACATACAAGATTGCCGTGTTTGAGGGGGATGGGATTGGTCCAGAGATCATGGCGCCAACATTGGCGATTCTGGACCAGATGGCCAAGGCCGAATATGCATTCTCCTTCACTTCTCTGCCCGGCGGCGCGGCTCATTACAAAAAAACCGGCGAGTCCTTGCCCGCGCACGCCCTCGATCGTGCTCAGGCGGCCGATGCGATACTTTTGTCAGCAATGGGCCTGCCATCTGTGCGCTATCCCGATGGAACGGAGATCTCGCCACAGATCGAGCTGCGCAAGAAGCTGGGGCTTTATGCGGGCGTCCGGCCTGTGCGGATCGTTCCGGGTCAGCCCACCCCGCTGGCCTTGCGCAATGGCGAGCAGGTCGATTTCGTCCTGATCCGCGAGAGCACGGAGGGTTTGTTCTATTCGCAAGGCAGCCGTGACGTGCGCGAAAACGAGGCCCGCGAAACCCTGCGCCTGACCCGCGACACCAGCGAAAAAC
>CAYGUB010000070.1:2418-11527 GCA_964352845.1 uncultured Rhodobacterales bacterium
CAAGAGCACCGGACGCGGGCCGGGTCGTGTTACCTGTGTGGACAAGGCCAATGTCTTTGCCGCTTTCGCCTGGTTCCGCGGGATTTTCGATGAGCAGGCCGCGCACTACCCCAATCTCAAGGCCGATCATGCCTATGTCGATGCGACGGCGCTGTGGATGGTTGAAAAGCCGTGGAGCTTTGATGTGATGGTGACAGAGAACATGTTTGGCGACATTCTGTCTGATCTGGGCGCAGGGCTGATGGGCGGTCTCGGCCTCGCGCCCTCGGCCGATATCGGCGATGCGCATGCGCTGTTTCAGCCCTGCCACGGCTCGGCGCCCGATATAGCGGGCCACCAGATTGCCAATCCTTTCGCGATGATCCTGTCGGGAGCGATGATGCTGGACTGGCTGGGCCAGACCCATGGCGAGCCTGCGATGATCCGCGATGCCATCCGCCTGCGGCTGGCGGTCGAGGCTGCGATTGCCGACCGTCAGCAGGTCACCCCGGATCTGAACGGCACGGCCAGCACGCAGGACGCGGCGATGGCCATTCTCGCCCGGCTGGCATGAGCTTGCGGGTCGCCTGTATCGGGGCCGGCTATTTCGCGCAGTTCCACCATGATGCGTGGCGCAGGGCCGCGCGGGCTGAGCTCGTGGCGGTTTGCGATCGGTTGCTGGAGCGTGCGCAGGCCAGCGGCGTGGCAGGTTTTGCCGATGCGCGCGCAATGCTGGAACAGACCCGGCCCGATATCGTCGATATCGCGACGCCCCCGCCCACCCATGCCGAAGCTGTCCATCACGCGCTCAGCGTCTCGCCGCGCGCCATCATCTGCCAAAAGCCCTTCGCGAGCTCTCTGGGGGAAGCCCGCGCCTTGACCAGGGCCGCGCAAAAGGCAGGCGTGCCACTTGTCATCCATGAGAATTTCCGCTTTCAGCCATGGTACCGCGCGATGAAGGCGCAGATCACCGAAGGTGCCATTGGTCAGGTCTTGCAAGCCAGCTTCTGCCTGCGCCCCGGCGATGGACAGGGGCCTGAGGCCTATCTCGACCGCCAGCCCTATTTCCAGACCATGCCGCGCCTGCTGATCCATGAGACCGGGGTGCATTTCGTCGATCTGTTTTGCTACCTGTTGGGCGAGCCGGTGGCGGTCTATGGCGATCTGCGCCGCCTGAACCCGGTGATCGCAGGCGAGGATGCGGGCTATTTCACGCTTGATTTCGCAGGCGGCGCGCGGGCGCTGTTTGACGGCAACCGGTTGCTCGACCACCCTGCCGATAACCACCGCCTGACCATGGGTGAGGCGCTGGTTGAGGGGACCACCGGCACGCTCAGCCTGTCGGGCGATGGTGCGCTGTCCCATCGCAGCTTTGGGGAAAAGCAGTGGCAAGATATTCTGCCCGCACGGGACTGGCCCGGATTTGCTGGCGATTGCGTCGGCGCGCTCTGTACCCACGTGATTGATGCACTGCTGGACGGGACCGAGCTGGAAAACGAGGCCAGCAGTTATCTGAGGGTGATGGAAATCACGCAAGCGATATATCAGTCCGATGCGCAGGGGCGGAAAATTGATGTCTGATACCCGCAAGTCGAACACACAGACAGCTGTCGATGCGCTGCGCGAGCTGATCTTTACCGGTGCGCTGCCGCCGGGCTCCAACCATCTTGAGACCGATCTGGCCACGCAGCTGGGCATGTCGCGCACCCCCATCCATGAAGCCGCCCTGTTGCTGGAGGCACAGGGGCTTTTGAAAATCCAGCCGCGGCGGGGGCTGCATATCCTTGGCCTGTCGGTCGATGATATGCGCGAGATCTACGACATCCTGACCGAGCTGGAGAGCCTTGCCGCAGCCCGCGCCGCGCAGGCCGGACATAGCGAGGCCGCGTTGAGGCGTCTGAGCGAAAGCATAACCTTGATGGAGCGCGCCGTGCAGCGCGAAGACCGGCAGGCCTGGGCTATGGCCGATGAGGTCTTCCACCGGGAGCTCGTGCGCCTGTCGGGCAACCGCCACCTCGAGGAGATGGTGAGCCGCGTCCTTGACCAGGTGCGGCGGGCACGCAATCTGACGCTGCATCTGCGCCCCTTGCCCGCAGCCTCAACGGCCGATCACCGGAAGCTCGTCGAAGCCATCGGGCGCGGTGATGCCGAAAGCGCGCGGCGTTGCCATTGCGCCCACCGCACCCGCGCGCGCGATGTCATGACCGAGCTGTTGGGCCGGATTGGAAAACATCAGGTATGAGCGGCAGGAAATTCGCCCAATCATCAAAAGAGCGATGCCGCCCCACCCCCTTGATAGGCACCGGCTGGTAGCCACCCTCAAAGAAGGCAAAGGGCAGCCGTGCGGCCTCGGCCGTGCGGAAATCAATGACGCTGTCGCCCACGTAAAGGCAATTGTCAGGGCCCGCACCCAGCCGCGCCATGGCTTCGTGCAAGGGGGCGGGGTTGGGTTTGCGCACGGCCAGGGAATTGCCGCCAAGGATGGTGGTGAAATATTTCGACAGATCGAGATCATCGCAAAGCTGCCGGGCTGCCTGCTCTGGCTTATTGGTGCAGATACCCATGCGCCGACCAGCGGCCTGAAGCGCCTCAAGCGTGTCGATGACGCCGGGATAGGGGCGGGTCAGCGTGCTGAGATTGGCGCTGTAGAGGTCGTGAAACAAATCAATCGCCTCAGGCAGACTGCGCGCGTCTCCTGTTGCCAGCAAACAGCGCTCCACCAGTTTGGGGACACCGTTGCCAATGAAGGAGATGATGATTTTGAGGCTCAACTGCGGGCGCTCGAAACTGCGCAGCATCCGATTGGCCGCCGCATGCAGATCAGGCGCGCTGTGGACCAGCGTCCCGTCAAGATCAAAGACCACCGACCCGTTCATATCTGGCCACCGAGATTATGCAGGATGGGGCAGTCCGGTCTGTCATTGCCCGCACAGCGCTGCACGAGATCGGACAGGCTCGCCTGCATGGCCTGCAAATCGGCGATCTTGGCCTCGATCACCGCAAGATGATCTGCCGCCAGTTTGCGCACATCGGCGCTGGCGCGCGTGTCGTCTTCCCACAAGCCCAGAAGTCTGCGGCAATCCTCAATGGTAAAGCCAAGCGCGCGGGCCCGTGCCAGAAAGGTCAGCTTATGGGTCTGTGCGGGCCCAAAGATGCGGTAGCCATTGACATCGCGCTGCGGTTTGACCAGCCCGACCTCCTCATAATACCTGATCGTCTTGGCGGGCAGCCCCACCTGATTTGCTGCCTGCGAAATATTCAACGCTAGGCCCTCCTTAGCCGCAATGCATTGCTTAGCACAAACACGCTGGAGCCCGCCATTGCAACCGCCGCAAGCCCCGGATTGAGCAACAGTCCGTTGACAGGATAGAGCAGCCCCGCCGCGATCGGGATGAGGGTGATATTATAGGCAAATGCCCAGAACAGGTTTTGGCGAATGACCCGCATCGTGCGCTGCGACAGCCTGATCGCGTCCAGCAGCGCGCGCAGACGGTCCGAGGTCAGCACGACCTCGGCCGTCTCAATGGCGATATCGGTGCCCTGACCCATCGCGATGCCGATATCTGCCGCAGCAAGGGCGGGCGCATCATTGATACCATCGCCCACAAAGGCGAGCGTGCCATGCGTGCGGGCCAGATCCTCCAGCGCTGCGGCCTTCTGGTCGGGCGAGACACCGGCGATCACGGTCTCGATCCCCAAGGCGCCCGCGACTGCCTGAGCCGTCGGCGGCGTGTCGCCCGAGATCATCGCAACCTCAAGCCCAAGCGCGCGGAGCTCCGAGATTGTCTGCGCAGCATCCGGCTTGATCGGGTCTGACACCGCCAGAAGCCCCGCGAGCTTGCCACCGATTGCGACAAATACAGGCGTTTTGCCCGATTGCGCCAGCCCGGTTGCGCGCGCGGTATCGGGCGCAAGACCCGCAGCGCGCATCTGATCGGCATTGCCGAGGCTGACCGACAGCCCGTCAACCTGCGCCGTGGCACCCCTGCCCGGCACCGCCCTGAACTCTGTGGCTTGCTGGATCTGCAGGCCCTCTGCCGCCTTGCAGACGGCCCGCGCGATGGGATGTTCGGAATTGGCCTCCACCGCTGCGACGATGCGCAACAGATCTTGCTCGCTATAGGTGCCCAGCGGGATGATATCGCTCAGCACGGGGCGACCTTCGGTCAGCGTGCCGGTCTTGTCAAAGGCAATGATCCGCGCCTCGCTCAGGCGCTGCAACCCGTCGCCGCTGCGAAACAACACCCCTTTCTGCGAGGCCCGCCCCGTACCCACCATAACCGCACTGGGCGTGGCCAGCCCCATGGCGCAGGGGCAGGCAATGATCAGCACGCAGACCCCTGCGACAAGCGCCATGCTGATGCCCGGCCCGAGCGCCAGCCACAAAAGCGCCGTCACAGCAGCAATGCAAAGCACGGCAGGAACAAACCACAGCGTGATGCGGTTGATGAGATCCTGAACCGGCAACTTGCTGCCCTGCGCCTGCTCGACCAGCGCAATGATGCGCGACAAGGCTGTATCGGCCCCAATCTGCGTCACCTCCACAATCAGCGCGCCTGTGCCGTTGATCGTGCCGCCTGTGACTGCCTCCCCTTCGGTCTTGAGATTGGGGATCGGCTCTCCCGTCAACATGCTCTCGTCAAGATAAGAGCGTCCGGAGCGCACAATACCGTCCACAGGCACCCGCCCGCCGGGCAGGATCTGAACAAGATCACCGGGCCGGATCTCGGATATGGCGCGCTCGGTCATGGTGCCGCCTTCCATCACGCGCGCCGTATCCGGTTGCAGGTCCAAAAGGCCGCGGATCGCCGCGCCGGCCTGCCCTTTGGCGCGGGCCTCGAGCCAACGCCCCAGCAGGATGAAGGTGATGATCACCGCCGCAGATTCGAAATAGACCACGCGCGATCCTTCGGGCAAGACCTGTGGCGCTACCGTCGCCAGCGCAGAATAAACAAAGGCCGCCGATGTGCCGATGGCCACCAACGCATCCATGTCCGGAGCCGCGCGGATCAGACTGCGCACACCGCGCACAAAGAAGCCGCGCCCGGGGCCAAGCATCAGCGCAAATGTCAGGACAAGCTGGATCCAGTGGCTAAGCTGCGTACCTAACCGCTGCTCGATCAGCATATGCAAAGCCGACGACATATGCGGCCCCATCGCCAAAAACACCACCGGCAAGCTCAAAAGCGCAGCCCAGAGCAACTGCGGACGGATGCGCCCCGCCTCGTCTTCCGGCGCGCTTTCCTGAGCAATCGGCTCCAGCTTGAAACCCGCAGCCTCTGCGGCCGCGATGATACGACCGCTCAGCCCCGCATTGGGCTCCGCTGTGATCTGAACCTGCCGGTTTGCCAGATTGGCGGCGACATCCCGCACACCGGGAACAGCCCCCACGGCACGCTCGATCCGGCCCACGCAAGAGCCGCAATGCATGCTGCCTGCGCGAAATCGCAACTGCTTTAGATGATGTGCCGGTGAGTCCATAGCCAACAGATAGGCGTTCCAGCTACGGGAAGGTCAAGCCCTGCTGCGCGCAATCGCGACATTCAGGCTTGCGCCCAGAAGAATCAGAAAGGCGCTGATGTAGAACCAGATGAGCAAAGCAATCGCCGCGCCGATCGAGCCATAGACCTGATTGTAATTGCCGAAGCGCGACAGGTAGATCGAAAACCCGGCCGAAGAGATGACCCAGACCAGCACGAAAATCACCGCACCGGGGCTAAGCCAGGCGCGTCTCAGATCGCTTTTGTAGGGCCCAAAGCGGTAGAGCACGCCCACAGCAAACACCACGGCGCTGAGCGCAATAAGCCAGCGCAGAATGTCGATCCACAGCTCCACCTGACCGCCGATGCGCAGATAGGCCAGCACCAAAGGCGTCACGACGACGCTGGCCATCGCCACCAGCGCTACAATGATCAGCAGAACCGTCATCGCGACGGCATCTGCGTAGTGGCGCAAACCAGAGCGGTTGGCGCTGCCATGGATCATGTTCAGCCCGCGCATCAGCGCACCAACGCCCGCCCGGGCCGACCACAGGGCGGCCCCAAGCGAGATCAGCGAGGCCAGCCCCAGCGTGCTCGTCTGGGTCGAGATCAGCGCCGTGATCTGGGCATTGATCAGCGCAAAGATATCGCGCGGAACGACGGCCTGAAGCTCTTCAAGCTGGCGCTGCAGCTCTGCCGGGTCGGCGATCAGCCCCCAGATGGCGATCATCGCCGCCAGCGCGGGGAAGATCGACACGACGCCCCAAAAACCTATGCCCGCCGCGACAAGCGACAGGTTCAGCTCATCGATCTGTCTCCAGACCGACCTCAAAATCGCAAATAGTCTCATCAGCCCAAGCATCATTGGTGTCGTGTGACGGCTAACGCCTCATGGGTCAAGTCGTTCCGATGGGCAGAGTTATCCACAGCATATTGTGATCATACAGATGGTTTTTGCCGTTTCAGGCACAAGAGCCGTGCTATATACAGCGCCAAATACCGACAAGGACATGATCGGTCAGGCGGAGAATCGACATACTTCCGATACGATTGAAATTGGTGACGCTGCTGGGGGCGGCGGTGCTTGGCGCGCAGCTGGGCGTGAGCGCTGCACAGGCCGCCGAGGTACGTCTGGTGATGGATGGCGGATCGGATGATCTGCGCGACACGCTCCGGCAGGTCTCCAGCTCCTTCGAGGTTGCCGAAAATGCCGCCAGCACCCCTCTGGAAATTGTCGCCGCAGCGCAGTCCGAATATCGCAGGCTGACCGCCGCGCTTTATGACGCGGGCTATTTCGGCCCGGTGATCTCGGTCAGGCTGGACGGGCGCGAAGCGGCATCTTTGTCCCCTGTGCAGGCGCCAAATTCCGTGCGCTCGGTGGTGATCGCGGTCGAGACCGGCCCGCAATTCCTGTTTGGCACCACAGCCCTGAGCCCGGTTGCGCGCGATACCGATATCCCGGCCGGCTTCAGCCAGGGTCAGGTCGCGCGCACCAGCGTCATCCGCGATGCGGCCGCGCGCGGCATAGACGGCTGGCGGGCCGATGGTTACGCAAAGGCCACGACCGTTCGCGAGGATATCACCGCACGCTATGACACACGCAGGCTCGATGTCGCGATCGGGCTCGATCCCGGCCCGCGATTGCGGTTCGGCGATCTGGTCATTGGCGGCAATGAAGACGTGCGGACCAAGCGCATTGCCGATATCGCCGGGCTGCCGAACGGGCAGATTTTCTCGCCAGATGAAATCCGGCGGGTCGCCACGCGGTTGCAGCGCACGGGCACGTTCCGCTCCGTCTCGCTGACCGAGGCGGAAACGCCCTCGCCCGACGGCACGCTTGATATTTTGCTTCAGGTGGAGGAAAACCTGCCCCGTCGTTTTGGCTTCGGGGCAGAAATTTCGTCCCTGGAAGGTCTGGGCGTGTCAGCCTTCTGGCTGCATCGCAATCTGTTTGGCGGGGCCGAACGGCTGCGGTTTGATGCAGAGATCGAAGGCATCGGCGGCGATAGTGGCGGAGAGGATTTCCGCCTCGCCGCGCGGTTTGATCGGCCTGCCACGTTCAACGAGGATACGGATTTCTTCGCCACCGCCGAGATCGAGCGTCGCGACGAGGTCAACTTCCTGTCCCGGCAAGCCAGCGTCGCGGTTGGCATCCTGCGCTATGCCCGCGACGAGCGGACCTATAGCTTCGGCCTGGGCCTGCGTCGCTCGCGCACGCAGGATGTCTTCGGCACCCGCGATTTTACCCTCTTTACAGTGCCGCTCGGTCTTGAGTTTGACTATCGCGATGACCGCCTGAACGCGACCACCGGCTATTATCTCAAGGCCGATATCATGCCGTTTTTTGGCATTTCCGGCAGCGACGATGGCGCGCGGACGCTGGTGGATGCGCGGGCCTACTATACGCCCGGCGATGACGGACCGGTGACGCTGGCGCTGCGCGGCCAACTTGGCGCGCTGAACGGCCCCAATAACTCGCAGGCGCCGGCGGATTTTCTGTTTTTCTCGGGCGGCGGCGGCACTGTGCGTGGCCAGCCCTTTCAGGCATTGGGCGTTGATCTGGGCCTCCCGGAGCTTGCCGGGGGACGCGCCTTTCTGGGTCTGTCAGCCGAGGCACGGGTCAAGACCACTGACAGCCTCTCTCTCGTCGGGTTCTTTGACGCGGGCTATATCGGCTCGGAAAGCTTTCCGAACGGCTCAAGCGGCCAATGGCATACCGGCGCAGGTCTGGGGTTGCGCTACGATACCGGGATCGGCCCGATCCGGCTGGACGTAGGCGTGCCTGTCTCAGGCCCGGGCGACAACACAGGCTTTGAGGTCTATATCGGGATCGGGCAAGCATTTTGAGACGGTTTGTTTTCATAATATCGGCCATCTGGCTGCTGGTTGCACCTGCTGCATCGCAGGAAGATGACAAGGGCTTTCTGGTCAATCTGCTGCAAGACAATCTCAGCGGAGCCGGGCGGGATGTGCAGATCGACGGGTTTGAGGGCGTTCTGAGCAGCCGCGCCACGCTGGAGAGGATGACCATTGCCGATGATCAGGGCGTCTGGCTGACGCTTGAGAATGTCGCGCTGGACTGGAACCGCAGAGCACTCTTGCTGGGGCGGCTTGAAGTCACCGAATTGAGCGCTGGAAAACTGTCCATCGCGCGCGCGCCGGTCTCCGAAGACCAAGAGGCCCTGCCAGCTGCCGAGGCGGGCGAATTTGCGCTGCCTGATCTGCCGGTTTCGGTGAATATCGCAGCCTTCCGGGTCGAGACGCTGTCGCTTGGCGCGCCCCTTCTGGGCGAGCCCGCCGAGCTGCGGCTGAGCGCCTCTGCCGCGCTCGATGACGGGTCGGGGTTTTTGAAGATGGATGCTGAGAGGCTCGATGGCAAAACCGGGGCATTCGTCATCGACAGCGCGTTTGACGCAGGCACCGAAGAGCTGAAACTGGATCTGAGCCTCAGTGAGGGCGAGGCAGGCTTGATCGCAAAGCTTGCCGCCTTGCCGGGCGCGCCCGATCTGTCACTGACGGTCGCAGGTGCCGGCCCCTTGAGCGATTTTGCCGCCGATATTCGTCTCGCCACGCAAGACACCGAGCGGCTTGCAGGCAAGGTCACGCTTGGCCAGACGGATAAAGGACGCCAGTTTGATGCCGATCTTGCA
>CAYGUB010000071.1:0-11500 GCA_964352845.1 uncultured Rhodobacterales bacterium
GCATACCCGCGGCACATAACTGCCCCGCGCTCTCCAAGACGCGGGGCATTTTTTTGAGCGTCATTACTGAAAGGTGGTCACATAACTTCAGTGCCGGGCTGTTCTATAGCGTCTGACGAAATACCTGAAACATCACGCATCACGTAACGCGTTGAAATCTTTGATTTCAGGCAGTGTTACGTGATTCAGGTTTTTCGCATGACGCGCTAGCGCGGCATGGGCGTGCTGGCGGTCTTGTAATCCGTCCAGTCGACGATGTCGGGATAGTACATTGCGCGCCATTTGCGGACGCGCGGGTTCATCAGCCTGCGAAAAAGCGGCGGGACCATCGCTGCCAGCGTCATCACCGCATAGCCGAACGGAAGCTGCGGGGCATCGGCTTCTGTATAGTTTTGCAGCAAGGGGAACCGGCGATCGGGCTTGTAGTGATGATCGGAATGTCGTTGCAGGTTGATCAGCATCCAGTTTGACACTTTCTGCGCTGCGTTCCACGAATGGCGGGGCTGCACATGCTCATATCTGCCATCCCCCAGATGGCGCCGGGTGAGGCCGTAATGCTCGACATAATTGACCAGTTCCAGCTGCCAGACCGCGACAAGCGCCTGAAAGGCAAACAATCCGACACCGGCCCAGCCGCCGACCAGATAGGCCGCGGCCAGCATGATGATCTGCAACAGCGCATAGAGCGCAAACGGGTTTGACCCATGCAGCGCGGGCAGGTTCTTGCGCGCCAGCATCGCCGCCTCGGCCCGCCATGATGACAGCAGGGACTGTCGGAGAACCCGTGGGAAAAAGTGATAGAAATGCTCGTTGTAGCGTGCGGTTGCCGGGTCCTTCGGCGTCGCAACATAGCGGTGATGGACCAGCAGATGTTCAGAACGGAAATGGCTGTAGAGCACAGAGGCCAGCAACAAATCGGCCAGCAGGCGCTCCAGACGGTTCTTTTGATGCATCAGCTCATGGGCATAGTTGATGCCGATCATGCCCGTCAGCACCCCGACCCCGAAAAACAGGCCGAGTTTCTCGCCAAGGGAATAGTCAACAGTGCCGACATACCAGATCGCTGTGAAGATGACAGCGAGCTGGAGCGGAAGCCAGATAAGCGTGATCAGCCGGTGCCAGAAAAGCTCCGAATCCGGCGTATCGGGGTTCTCATTGGATGTTTCCAAGCCGAAAAGCCTGTCCAGCACGGAAAACAGCCCCCAACTGCTCAGCGGGATCAAGGTCAGCCACCAGCCACCCAGCGAGGCCGCCAGATAGACAACAGGCAACAGCCCGACCGACAGCCAAAACGGCAGCGCGCTGCTTAACTGCTGAATTGTCGCATTCGTGCTTGTTGTCTCGGTCATCTAATCACCATGCGGAACGCCTTGGCCCGCAGCATAATCCATCCGTCAATCCCCGTAAAAGTGGGGTTTCGCCGCATTGAACACCTTGCGCATCACAGTCGGCAGATCCTTGGGCGAAAATGCCTCCTGTAGCACGAATTCGCCAGTCTCACGCACTTCCTGCGATCCCGCTTCCGCGACGAAAACGGCCAGCTTCAGATGGAAATGCGTGAATGTATGCCGGACCTCACTGCCGGTGGCGGTCCAGTTGGCCTCGAAAGGCGGTGCCGGTTGAGGCGCTTCGCCCCATTCCGAGCCAGGCCAGCCAAGCATCCCGCCCAAGAGCCCCTTCTCTGGCCTGCGTTCCAGCAGCCAGGCACCATCCGCGCGCCGGGCGACATAGGCGAAGCCAAGGCGGGTGGGCTTGGCAGTTTTGGGCAGTTTCTTGGGATACTCGTCCACCCGGCCAGCGGCCCGCGCCCTACACCTGATGCGCCAGGGGCACAGCCCGCAAATGGGATTGCGCGGTGTGCAGACCGTTGCACCCAGATCCATCACCGCCTGCGCATAATCCCCGGGCCGCAGCTTGGGCGTCAAAGCGGCTGCATGTGCCATAAGCTCAGGCTTCGCCGCGGGCAGAGGCGTCTCGACCAAATGCAGGCGCGACATCACCCGCTCCACATTGCCATCCAGAACGGGTTGCGGCTGATCAAAGGCAATCGCAGAGATCGCCGCGGCCGTATAGGGTCCGATCCCCGGCAGACCCAGAAGTGCCGCATGATCATCGGGAAACCTGCCGCCATGCGCATCCACGATCTGGCGGGCGCATTTCAACAGGTTCCGCGCCCGCGCGTAATAGCCCAGACCCGCCCATGCGGCCATGACGTCACCATCCTCGGCCGCCGCCAGATCGCGCAGGGTCGGCCAGCGGGTCACAAAGGTCTCAAAGTAGCTTTTTACGGCAGCAACAGTGGTTTGCTGAAGCATGATCTCGCTCAGCCAGACATGATAGGGGTCGGGCGCGACACCCGCCGCGCGCTGGTCGGGCGGTACGCGCCACGGCATGGCGCGGGCATGACGATCGTACCAATCCAGCAAATCGCGCGAAGCGCTGAGATCACACAAAATTGTTAACCTTTGTTTTCCTGTTCCATCTGGCGCGATCACCCCGTGACAGGCTATATCTGTGATTGTATCAGAGGATCACATGACCCGCAGCACCCCCAATCCGCAAGACAAAAGGCGCCGATACAAGCGGGGCTTTGCCGCGATCTCCGGGCTGGTGGATCGCCAGATCGGGGTGGCGGGCAAAAAACGCGGCTTCGCGGTGATGCGGATGGTGACCCATTGGGGGGAAATCGTGGGCCCCAGGATCGCTGAGATCGCGCAACCGGTTGATGTCAGCTATACCCGCGAAGGGTTTGGCGCCACCCTGACCGTACTGACCACGGGCTCGCATGCGCCGATCCTGCAAACCATGCTGCCGGAGATCCAGAGCAAAGTGAACGCCTGCTACGGCTACCATGCGATCTCGCGGGTCCGGATCACGCAAACCGCGCCCGCAGGCTTTCATGAGGGCCGCAGAAGCGCCCAGACGAAGCAATCCAACGCCCCGATAGCCGCGCCGCCCGAGATTGTCCGCGCCTCCTCGGAGCTTGCAAACGGCGTCGAGAGCACCGATTTGAGGCAAGCGCTTGAGCGTCTGGGCACCAGTGTCCTGTCGCGAAAATTGAAAACCAGAAGCTAAGTCAGGATTTTGCAGATGAACCGCAATACCATCTTGGGGGCCGCAGCGGCCATAGCCGTCGCCATTGGCGCGTATCTTGTATTTGTGCCGCAAAGCGGGTCGCAACAGACGCCCATTTCTGCCGCACAGGCGCAATCAAGCGATGAGGCCGTCGATACATCCGGGGTGGTCGACATGTCCATCGGCGAGGAAGATGCGCCGATCACGGTGATCGAATATGCGTCCTTCACCTGCCCGCATTGCCGGACCTTCCATGAAAACGCCTTCAAAGAGCTCAAGGCCGAGTATATCGACACGGGCAAGGTGAAATTTGTGCTGCGTGAGGTCTATTTTGATCGCTACGGTCTGTGGGCCGGTATGGTCGCACGCTGCGCCGGCGGTCAGCGCTATTTCGGCATCGTCGATCTGATCTTCGAACAGCAAAGCGAATGGACCGCAGGCGATGCGACGACGATTGCGGGCAATCTGCGCAAAATGGGGCTGCTGGCCGGTATGGATGCCGATACAGTGGATGCCTGCATGCGCGATGCGGATAAGGCGAAAGCGCTGCAGAGTTTCTACGAAGAGAACGCGCGAGCCGACAATATCCGCTCGACCCCCTCTTTCGTGATCAACGGAACCACCCATGGCAATATGAGCTATGCGGAACTCAAGGCCATCCTCGACGCGGAGCTTTAGTCTTTCTCGGGTGACTGCTGTTTCACGGGCAAATGCTGCGCGATCAACGCGTCCAGCGGCGCCCAGTCTGACACGTTCAGTCTGACCGGCAAGGTCAGGATTGTGTGGCGCAGCTCTGGAGGTAGCCGGGCTGCGTCTTTTTCGGTGGTCACCAGCTGCGCATTATGGCGCACCGCATCCGCAAGCAGACGCTGCATAAGCGCGGGGGTCAGCGGCTGATGGTCGTCCAGCGCCTCGGTTTTGACCAGATTGGCCCCAAGCTCGCGCAATGTGTGGAAGAATTTCTCAGGATTGCCGATGCCTGCAAAGCCCATCACCCGTTCTCCGGTCCAGTCCATCCCGGTCTTGAGCGGCTCCAGACTGCCCTCGATATGCGGCAGTGTCAGGACATGGTGCCAGGAGGTTCGAAACTGCTCTTGCGACGATTTGGGCCCGAGGCTTAGAAGGATATCACCCCGCGCCATCCCTGTCTTGATCGGTTCGCGCAGAGGGCCAGCCGGAAGCACCAGCCCATTGCCGAACCCCCGCATCGCATCAACACAGATAATCGTGAGGTCCTTGTGCAATTGCGGGTTTTGCAACCCGTCATCCAGCACGATCACATCTGCCCCGGCATTTGCTGCGGCAAGCCCGCCCGCCCCGCGATCACGCGCGACCCAGGTCGTGGCAAATGCGGATAACAAAAGCGGCTCATCGCCGACCTGCTCTGCCAGATCATCACGCTCCGAGACGCGCATCGGGCCGATCACCGTCCCGCCATAGCCGCGCGTCACGATATGGGGTACATGGCCAGCGGCTTTCAGACGCTCTGTCAGCGCGATAACGGTCGGCGTCTTGCCGGTCCCGC
The DNA here is from genome assembly GCA_964352845.1 of uncultured Rhodobacterales bacterium. GTDB lineage: Bacteria > Pseudomonadota > Alphaproteobacteria > Rhodobacterales > Rhodobacteraceae > Litoreibacter. The sequence goes on from CAYGUB010000071.1 coordinate 4,601, forward strand.
CCGCATTGATATTGCCCACACAGATCACCGGGACGTCCAGCTTGACCGGCTGCCCCTGCTCAAGGCGCTTGCGTGTTCCGCGCGCATAAAGTGCACCAAGCGGCGAGAGCACCTTGGCGCGCAAACCCGGTGGCTGATACCAGAATTTAGGCGGTTGCATTTTTGCGTTCTACCTCGTCGAGCGTTTCAAGCAGCAAGGTCCGCGCGGTCTCGGAGGCCTCCGCCCCGGACGAGCTGACCTCCCAGGCAGCATGGGCCATCTCTGCGGCGACATGCGGCTCCAGCAGGGTTTGCACGGCGCGGCCAAGCTCTTTTGGGGTTTCGACCAGCATGGCGCCACCGGCATCGGTCAGCCTTGCATAGACCTCTCGCGCCCTGTTGACATGGGGGCCGTGAATAATCGCCGAGCCCAGCGCCGCGGGTTCAAAAGGGTTATGGCCCCCGATACCGGCAAGCGAGCCGCCGACAAAGCTGACCGGGGCCAGCCTGTACCACAGCCCCATCTCGCCCAGCGTATCGGCTACATAGATCTCAAACCGCGTATCAAGCTCATCGCCATCGCTGCGTAGCCCGACCGACCAGCCATCGGCCCGCAGGTTCTCGGCGATCTCCGGGCCCCGCTCGGGGTGCCGGGGCGCAATGATCAGCAACAGGCGCGGCGCAAAAGGGCGGACATGGGCATGGGCCATGGCCGCAATCTGCTCTTCGCCCGGGTGGGTCGAGGCCGCCAGCCAGACGGGGCGTGTCTGCAACTGATGGGCTATATCCGCACGCTCCGCTTCGTTATGCGGGAGCGCAGCACTGCTTTCCTTGAGACTGCCCACAACGCGCAACGTGGTTTGAATTGCCCCCAGTTTGAGCAAAAAATCGGCGCTTTGCCGGTCCTGGGCAAGGATCATGTCGAACTTGCGCAGTAGGGCTGCAGCCGACCATTTGAACCAACGCCAGTACCGATGCGAGTTCTTTGACATCCGCGCATTGAGCAACATCATCGGGGCGCCGGTTTTGTCGGTTTCACAGATCAAGGCGGGCCATAGCTCACTTTCGGTCCAGACGGCGATATCGGGTTTCCAATGCTTCAGAAACGCTAGCACAAAGGCCCGCGCATCGAGCGGGGCATATTGATGAATTGCGCGCATGGGCAGGCGTTCGGCCATCAGCTCCGCCGAACTGATCGTGCCCGTGGTGACCAGAATGTGGATATCGTCGCGTTCCTTCAGAAGCTCGTCAATCAAGGTCAGAAGCGAGACGGATTCGCCCACGCTCGCTGCATGAAACCAGATCAACAGGCCGTCAGGGCGTGGCACCGCTGCCACGCCACGCCGCTCTTCGATCCGGTCGGGATCCTCCTTGCCCTGCGCAAGCCTGCTCGCCAGTTGGCGGTTGGCATAACGCTTAAGCAGCCCCGACATGGCCAGATAGGTTGCAAGGCCAAGAGGCTGTGCCATGGTCGCAAGTCCGATGCGCTAATTGTCGAGTTCTTCGGTCGGGCTTGCCGCAGCTTCCTCATCGCGCAGCCGGTGGATATGCGCGATGAAGTAGCGCATATGGGCATTGTCCACCGTCCGCTGCGCCTCTGCCTTCCAGGCGTTATAGGCGCTGTCATAATCGGGGAACATGCCCACGATATGTATGTCATCGACCGACTTGAACGCGTTCTTTGTCGGATCAATCAGCTCACCACCAAAAACAAGATGTAGACGCTGGGTCATGCGCGGTCCCTTCCACGGTCATCAAACTTTTCGTGACCCTATGACAAGCGCGACGGGGTGAATAGACCTATTGCGGCTTCAATCGCGCCTGCAATGCCCTGTGCAGCGCCGGATTGGCTGCGTGGCATCCTTTGGTCTTGGGATGGGAGGCGTTGAAAGCGAGATCCTGCCCCAGACGATCGGTCACGCGACCACCGGCCTGCCGCACGATCAGATCGCCTGCCGCGATGTCCCATTCCCAACTGTCGCGCACGGTCAGCATAGCGTCATAGCGCCCCTGCGCGACAAGGCTGAGCCGGTAGGCAAGCGAGGGGCGAAACTTCCGGGTCACCGGTGGCACCTCGCCGATCCAGTTTTCGGGAAACATGTTTGGTTTTGCGGCCAGAACAGTCGCACCTGAGATCTCCGACTGGTTGGTTACGGATATGGCCTGCCCGTTCAACGTGGTCTGCTGCGCCTCGGAGGCTGCATAAAGCAGATCGAGCATTGGCACATAGACCGCCGCCGCGACGATCTTGCCGTCCCGCGCGATGGCGAGCGAGTGCGAAAAGCTCTTTTCGCCCGCGATAAACGCCCGCGTGCCGTCAATCGGATCAACGATGAACACATGGCGCAGGGCAAGCCGGGCCGGGTCATCCTCGGTCTCTTCCGATAGCCAGCCGTAATCGGGCCGCGCGCCAAGCAGGTCGTGGCGCAGCATCCGGTCAATTGCCAGGTCCGCCTCTGTCACCGGGCCTGCGCCATCGCCTTTGTCCCAGGTCTCAGGCGCCGCGCCAAAGAATTTCCGCGCGATCTGTCCACTGGCATATGCAGCATCAATGAGAAGCACCAAATCTGGATCAGGCTCGATTCCGGGCTCAGTCTCCGGCAAGGGTCATTCCTTCAACCAGCAGGCTCGGCACAACCCGCGACAGATGGGTGCGTGCGTCATTGGCAGGGCGGATGCGCATCAGCATGTCCAGCAGATTGCCCGCTATTGTGCATTCGTTCACGGGATAGGCGATCTCCCCGTTTTCGACCCAGAAACCCGACGCCCCGCGTGAATAGTCGCCCGTATTGGGATTGATCGTCGAGCCAATCATGGAGGTGACCAGAAGCCCGGTGCCCATGTCGGCCAGAAGCTCTGCCCGTGTCTGGCTGCCTTGCGTCAGTGCGATATTGCTCACCGATGAGCCCGGCGGCCCACCAGTTCCCCGCGATGCGTTGGCGGTGCTTTCCATCCCCAGCTTGCGGGCGTTGAGCAGGTTGAGCGTCCAGCCCATCAACACCCCGTCACGCACGATGTCACGCGCGGCGGTGGGCAGCCCTTCGCCATCAAAGGGCCGGGAGTTTGAGACACGCCTGCGCAGCGGGTCTTCCGTGATCGACAGACCGCCTGGCAGCACCTGCTCGCCCAGCTTGTCACGCGCCCAGGACGAGCCGCGCACAATCGACGCGCCGTTGACGGCCATCAGCAAATGCCCGATCAGCCCGCCCGCGACCCGTTCGTCAAACACCACCGGGAAGCTACCCGTTTTGGGCTTGCGTGCGCCGGCAAGCGCAACAGTGCGTTCCGCCGCGATCCGCCCGACCTCTTCGGGGCTGGGGAGATCTGCGGCATAGACGCGGCTTTCGCCGAAATAGTCGCGCTCCATGTTTGTGCCCTCACCGGTGATCGCCACGCAGGAGATATGGCTCCCGCTACGGCTATACCCGCCCGAAAAACCGTTGCTCGCGGCCATGTGCAGGACCTGCTCTCCATAGCCTGCCATGGCCGAGTCCACCTTGCTGATCCCCGCCACATCCAGCGCCGCCGCCTCGACACGACACGCCTGATCTTCCAGCGCCTCGGGGCTTGGCGGCTCTGACGGATCGCGCAGATCAAGCGCCTGTATGTCCCAGCCCTGCGCCAATTGCTCCGGATCGGCCAGCCCGATATGGGGGTCCTCCGGCGCCTCGCGCGCCATGGCAACGGCGCGCTCCGACAGGGTCGTGATCGTGTCGTCATCAAACAGCGATGAGGACACGCAGGCCTGCCGTTTGCCAATGATCACCCGCAGGCCGATATCGGTACCTTCCGAGCGCTCCGCATGTTCGAGCTTTCCGCCCAGCACCTCAATCGTGTTCGACGTATCGGTATAGGCCAAGGCGTCGGCGGCATCGGCGCCCGCGCGCCGGGCAGCGTCGATAAGGCGCGCGGTCAGATCGGAGAGGTCAAGGGCCATGTCAAATCCTTTGCTGATCGATCAGGAGTTAGTGCCATGCCGCCCCCGGTGCAAGGCGCAAACATGGTTGCGCTGCGCGGCCCCTTCCCGTCATATCGGCACAAACAAGGAGAACCGGCCATGTCCATTCAAGGCAAAACCGCATTGATCACCGGCGCAAGCAAAGGCATCGGTGCCGAGACCGCGCGCATTTTCGCCCAAGCCGGGGCCAATGTCGTATTGATGGCGCGCTCGCAAGATCAGCTGGAAGCACTGGCAAGCGAGATCGGGCCAGCGGCGTTGCCCATCGCCGGTGATGTTGCAAATTTCGACGACGTGAACCGCGCCGTGCAAGCAGGCAATGAGCGGTTTGGATCGCTCGACATCGTGATCAACAATGCGGGGCTGATCGAGCCGATCTCCCTGATAACCGCGAGCGCGCCGGAGGCATGGGGTCACGTGATCGACGTCAATCTCAAGGGCGTCTATTACGGGCTGCGCGCAGCCGCCCCGATCATGCAAAGGCAAGGCGGCGGCACGATCATCACCATCAGCTCCGGGGCCGCGCATAATGCGCTGGAGGGCTGGAGCCATTATTGCAGCTCCAAGGCCGGGGCCGCAATGCTGACCGCCTGCGCCGACAAGGAGCTGCGGGGCAAGGGTCTGCGCATCATGGGCCTGTCGCCCGGCACTGTGGCGACTGAAATGCAGGTCCAGATCAAGCAAAGCGGTATCAACCCGGTCAGCCAGCTCGATCCGTCGGTCCATATCCCTGCTGATTGGCCCGCCAAAGCGCTTTTATGGATGTGCAGCGCGGATGCCGATAGCTATCTGGGCACCGAAATCTCGCTGAGGGAGGAAGAGATCCGCAAACGCGTGGGTCTGATCGCATGATCCACAGCGACCTGAGCGGGGATGTACTGACCCTGAAGCTGGACAGGCCCGACAAGGCCAATGCCGTGACGGGTGAGATGCTCGCGGAGCTGCGCGATGCTGTGCGCGCGGCCCGCAGCAAGGCAATCATTCTGACGGGTACGGGCAAGGTGTTCAGCGCTGGCGCCGATCTTGACGCGGCGCGCGCCGGGCTTGCCACGGATCCTGTCTGGGAGGAACTTTCGCAAGCCATAGCCGACTACCCTGGCCTTACCATCGCGGCGCTGAATGGCACGCTGGCGGGCGGCTCCTGCGGTATGGCGCTGGCCTGTGATCTGCGCATCGCCGTGCCACATGCGAAATTCTTCTATCCGGTCATGACGCTGGGCTTTTTGCCCCAGCCCAGCGATCCGGACCGCATGCGGGCGCTGATCGGACCGGCGCGCAGCAAGATGATCCTGATGGCGGGCCAGAAGATCGAGGCGCAAACGGCTCTGGATTGGGGGCTCATTGACGCGATCGCATCACCGGACGCCCTGCTGGAGACGGCGCGCGGCTGGACCGAAGCTGTCTGCGCGGCGTCAGCTGAACATATCGCCGCGATCAAACGACTTTGCGGCGCATAAAACATTTCGTCAGACGCTATAAGGTAAGCGCATCCCGCCTTTACCTTTTGGTCCTGGTTTGACTACGGTGGCGGCAGCCTGGTTTTTGGGGAAACCACATGGATTTGACACAATATCTCGGACCTGTTCTGCCATATTATGAAATGGCGCGGGATCAGGCGCTTGCCTGGCTGACCTCGCCCGCGGCATGGATGCAATTCGGGCTGTTGCTGATCTCTTACTTCCTTGCCGTGGTGGTCAGCCGCAAGCTGAAGACGGTTCTGACGCGCATTCTGCTGCCACAGGCGGAAAACAACTCTGTCTTCGCGCAGGCCAGACGTTTTGCGATGCCCTTCCTGTCGCTGCTGCTGCCGCTTCTGGCCTTTGCCTTCACTGCAGCCGGTGAGGGTGTTGTCAACGCGATGTTTGACAGCAAGGCCACGGTAATTGCCTTCGGCAAGCGTGTCTTTATCTTCCTAGCGGCGCGGATTCTTGTGCGCGACATCATCTCGGCCCCGCTGCTCAAGGTTCTTGGCAAGGCGTTTATCGTGCCCGGGGCTGCGCTATATGCCATCGGAGCTTTGGGTTTTGTCACCCAGACCCTGCGCGAGACCGTTGTGCCGCTGGGCAACCTGTCCTTCGATCTGATGTGGCTGATCCAGTTCATCATCGTCGGCGGGTTCATTTTCTGGCTGGGCGGCTGGTCCAACCGGCAGTCATCGACCTATATCAGCAAGCAGGAGATGAAACCGGCCGCCAAGCAGCTGGCCGACAAGACAGCCGAAATCGTGATCTTCGGCGTGGCGTTCATCCTGCTGATGAACATCATGCAGATCAACCTCGCCTCGCTTGCCGTGATTGGGGGTGCGATCGGTGTCGGGCTTGGTTTTGGTCTGCAAAAGATCGCCTCCAACTTTATCTCTGGCGTCATCTTGTTGCTGGAAGGTCAGGCAACCGTCGGCGATTATATCGAGCTTGACGGCGGCGAGGCCGGGACCATCGTGAAAATGACGGCCCGCGCGATCATTCTGGAGACCTTTGACGGCAAATGGATCGTGGTGCCGAATGAGGACCTGATCACGACCCGTGTGGTCAACTATTCCGATAGCGGGTCGGCCAATCGCTACGAGGTCGAATTCTCGGTGAGTTACGATACCGATATCAACAAGATCCCCGATATCATCGTCGAGGCGGTGCGCAAGCACCCCGATGTGCTGGACGAGCCGGAATTGCCCGATTGCGAACTTCGGGGCTTTGGCGAAAGCGGTATCGATTTCGGGTTGGAATTCTGGGTCAACGGGATAGATGACGGCAAGAACAAATACGCCTCGCAGGTGCTGTTTGTGATCTGGAACGCGCTCAAGGAGAACGATATCGAGATCCCGTATCCGCGCCGTGTGATCGAGATGCGGGGCGATACATCCGAGTGACGCAGGTTGTGATCGTGGGCGCAGGTCCAGCCGGGCTGATGGCCGCAGAGGTGCTGGCGCAGGCCGGTGTCGCGGTCACAGTGGTCGATCAGAAACC
>CAYGUB010000072.1:0-11473 GCA_964352845.1 uncultured Rhodobacterales bacterium
GTGAAGATCAACGGCAAAGCCGAGGGCAGCACCAGCTTGGTGATCTTGGTATAGGTGTTCATCTTCAACACGCGGCTGACCGAGACGAGATCCTTGTCGATCGAGCTGACGCCAAGGGCGGTGTTGATCAGCGTGGGCCAGAGCGAGCACAGCGTCACCGTGATGGCGGAGACAAGGAACGATTTGGAAAACATTCCGTCATTGGTGGTGTAGACCGCCGAGACAATCATGGTGACAATCGGCAGCCATGCCAGCGGCGACACCGGTTTGAAAATCTGGATCAGCGGGTTCAGCGCCGCGTTGGCGGTGGCCGACAGACCTGCCGCGATACCCAGAGGGATGGCTACGATAGACGCGATCAGGAAGCCGAAGAACACTGTCAGGATCGAGGTCCAGATCTGGTCGTAATAGGTGGGCTTGCCGGTGTAGACGCGCTCGCGCACCCGGTCCTCGCGGCCACTGGCGATAAGCTCGGCGTTGCGCTTGTCCTGACGCTCGTAAAAGGCGGTCTCCCTGCCTTTCTCGCGCAGGTAATCGGAATGGAGCGCGCCGACCTGCTCCCACACTTGCACAGGGCCCGGCACCGCGCCAAGCGATGTCTGAACTTTCGGGGCAAGGGTGCCCCAAGCCAGCAGGAACAGCGATATCGCGAGCAACGGCACGCCCAGCAGCCGCCAAATCTCGCCTGCCTGCGCGCGTGGGTTGTCGCCTGCGGCGGCCTTCAGGATCGGGGTCAGCCACGCCAGCCCCAGAACCTTGAACCATGCGTCTGCCTTGTTGATGCGGGCGAAGCGCCGCGTGCGGCGTGCCTCGGTGTCGAGCGTTTGTGGGTCAATCGCGGTCATGTTTGATGTCCAACTGCTACTGTCTGAAAAGGCGGTGAGGGGCGCCCCGGCCTGCGGGGCGCCTGCATGTGTCGCTTAGCCGTCGACCCGGCCATTGGTGATTGTCTGGCCGGATTTCAGACCAATCGGCAGACTGTCGATATAGGCGTTGGGGGTGCGGCCATCATAGGGGATCCCGTCGATGATATCGGCGGCTGGCGTCGCCGGCTTGAAGCCGTCGCTGTCCCAGGGGAAATCCGCCTCGTTTGCCATGCCGTCATCGACAAGCATACGCGCCGCCTGCAGGTAGATGTCGGGGCGGTAGACGTCAGCGGCCACGTCGAAATACCACTGGTCGGGTTTGGTCTCGTCGATCTGGCCCCAGCGGCGCATCTGGGTCAGATACCAGATCGCGTCGGAGTAGAACGGGTAGGTCGCGTTGTAGCGGAAGAAGACGTTGAAGTCCGGGGCCGGGCGCAGGTCGCCCTTTTCGAACTCGAAGAAGCCCGTCATGGAGTTAGCGATCACCTCGGCATCCGCACCGACATATTCGGGCCGCGACAGCATCTGCACCGCCTCTTCGCGGTTGGCATTGTCGTTTTCATCCAGCCAGATCGCGGCGCGGATCAGTGCCTTGGTCAGTGCCAAGGTGGTGTTGGGGTTCTCTTCGGCGAATTCCCTGGTGATGCCGAACACCTTTTCGGGGTTGTTCTTCCACATGTCGTAATCGGTGATGACCGGTACACCAATGCCCTTGAACACGGCCTGCTGGTTCCAAGGCTCGCCCACGGCGTAGCCAAAGATCGTGCCCGCCTCCATCGTGGCAGGCATTTGCGGCGGCGGGGTCACCGACAGCAGCACGTCCGCCCCGATCTGGCCAGAGATGTCTTGCGGGCTGTAATAGCCGGGCTCCAGCCCACCGGCAGCCAGCCAGTAGCGGATTTCGTAATTATGGGTGGAGACCGGGAACACCATACCCATGTTGAACGGCTCGCCGCGGTCTTTGTACTCTTCGACGACCGGAGCGAGGGACGCGGCGCTGATCGGGTGCTGCGGGCGGCCATCCTCCATCACGGGCACATTGGGTTTCATCTGCGCCCAGATGTCATTGGACACTGTGATGGCGTTGCCGTTCAGATCCATTGAAAACGGCGTAATGATGGGCGCCTCGGTGCCATAGCCGATGGTGGCGGCCAAGGGCTGGCCTGCCAGCATATGCGCGCCGTCCAGCTCGCCGCTGATCACGCCGTCAAGCAGCACTTTCCAGTTTGCCTGCGCCTCGAGGGTGACGAACAGGCCCTCGTCCTCGAAATAGCCAAGCTCGTAGGCCACGGCCAGAGGCGCCATATCTGTCAGCTTGATGAACCCGAGTGTGAGGTCCTCTTTCTCAAGATCCAGAATGTCTGCGAAGGCCGGGGCGGTGAGCATCGTCGTGGCGGTCAGGAGTGTCGCAATCGTTTTTGTCATCAGATGATCCTTTGCATTGGCCGGAGAGAAAGGCCGAAAACGAAAAAAGCCGCACGTAGGGGCCACGGGGGAGGAGGTCCGTGATCCATACGAGCGGCTTTGCTCTTGGAAGGGCAGAGACCAGCAGTGGTCGCTGCAATTGTCCGGGCGTCATTGCCCTTTAAGCTATTGAAGTCGGCGGTGAGCAGGCAGCGCAATGATTTTTCTGCAATGCCGCAGAGATTTGTGCCGCGATGCAGAAATTGCCCAAAGAAACGGCACGCTCACCCTGCAAAATCGAAGGTCTTGCCGTCAAAAAAGGCATCAGGGGCAAGAATCATATGACCGCGTGTGGAGGCTACGGCGGTCTCGAACCGCAGCGCGCCTTCGACTTTTTCAGATGCGCCGGGCATATCCACGCCGACGCCTGTGAGATTTTGCCGATACAGGTCAGACCGGAAACAGGCCTTGGCTTTCTCGATGCCTGCCGCATCCGACCCCAGATGGTGAGCGATCCATGCAGCCTGACTGCGCCACGGGAATGAGGCGGCGTGTTTGTGAAAGGCTACAAACCGTTTGACAGTCCTTGGGGCGGCATCTGGCCGGGGCATGATCTGGTCCGAAAGCGCAGGGTCAATCAGGTCCGGCGACAGGCTCAGATGTTCGCTGCGCGCCAGTATCTCGACGGCGAGGGTCCGGTTCTTGGATGAGTCGAGCCAGGCTGACGCATTGAACACGGCCCGCATAAGCCTTCGCACGGCGTCCTCGTTGTTCTCGACCCATTCGTGTCGGGCGGCCAGTACCTTTTCGGGGGCAAATTTCCAAACATCGCTGCCGGTCATCATTATCTGGCCGACATTCCTCTGGACGGCCACGCTCCCCCAGGGCTCACCAACCCAAAAGGCGTCTACGAACCCCTCCGCAACAGCATCGGCCATGCGCGGCGGCGGCACGGCGATTTCCTCGACCGCGAAGCCGTCCGCAGCCGACGTCCAATGGGATAACAGCAGACGGTGCATCGAATAATGGAAAGGAACGCCAATGCGCAGCGGTCCGGATTTCTGCGTACGCAGCGCACTCAGGAGCGCGCGCGCATCTCCGAACGGCACATCGCCAAGCGCTGCCGCGAGAGCGTTGGAGACGCCGAAGACCGTGCCATTCACCGACAACACCATCAACGTGTCGACCCGCGCTGGCAGCCCGCCCATCCCGATCGACATGGCCACAGGCATCGGGGACAGCATCTGCGCCGCCTCCAGATGACCCAGCGCCAACATATCACGCAGTGCCGACCATGAAGGCTGCCGCACGAGGTTGAGGGCTAGCCCCTCCTCGGCGGCAAACCCCAGTTCCTTTGCGATCACCAGAGGCGCGCAGTCCACTAGCGGAACATAGCCACAGTTAAGAACGGTATCGCTCACGATAAAAGATCCGCTGCGGTGACCAGTGCCTGCGCAACGTCGATGACCTTGCGGTTCTGGTCCATGGCGGTTTTGCGCAGCAGGTTGTAAGCCTCGTCCTCGGACAGCTTGCGTTGGCGCATCAAGATGCCCTTTGCGCGGTCGATGGTCTTGCGGTCCTCCAATGCCTGTTTCGCAGCATCAAGTTCCGATTGCATCTGACGCATGAGCTTGAACCGCGCGATTGCTGTCTCAAGGACGGATTTGATCCTCTCCATCTTGAGGCCGTCCACAACATAGGCGCTGACCCCGGCGTTCAACGCCGCTTGGGTGAGTTCCTCGTCGGTATAGTCCACAAACAGCGCCACGGCGCGTTTAGACGACTCCGTCGCGTCCGAGATATGTTCAAGCGTGTCGCGATCCGGGTTGGTCAGATCAATCAGGACTATGTCCGGCATGAACTCCTTGACCGTTCGGTTCAATCCCGAAATGCGCGCCAGTGCCTTCACATCCGACCATCCCGCGTCGGTCAAGGCATTGATGATGCCCAGCACCCGCTCAGGGTCGGGTTCAACAACGAGAATACGCAAGTCACGGTCCATCACGTGTCCATTTATCTGGGCTGAAAGAACGTCAACGACGCGCGGCAGGGCACGCGGATATTCCCTGCGGGTTTGCCCCAAAAGCCAGCATCTCCGGTAGAGCTGCTTATCCTTTACGCGCATCGCAAGCCGCATGCGCCCCCGCGTCCCCCTTCGTTTGGGCGTGACGCAGCGACTGGCACCTTCACTCAACGCGCCTTGCGAAGAGGCTACTTCAGACCCATGACTGACCGGACTTTTGCAGGTGCAGCTATTGCTTACGCGGCGTTTGCGAGCAGTGGCCGCGTGATTTATGCAGCAACGCAGCCTTGGTCATTGAAGCGGCCGTTCGAACTGGTTGTGAGACGGTACATTCCGACCGTTTCTTGGCTGCGCGGCACCCGATCCATCGAAACGCGGACTTTCCCGCCTTATGCGACAGCGGTGTCTTTGAGGATTTCCGCTACTTTGCGCGCCATAGCGAGACCCAGATCGCGGTTATTCTCGGGCGTGAAGTGGATCCCGTCGACACCATCGGTGGAGATATGATCGCCGGCGTTCAGGAAATGCACCTTCATGAAGTCAGCAAGGTCACCGTAGAGCTTTCCGAACTCTGCCGATTTTTCATGTGCGCCTCCAAAAAGCGACTGGAAATAGGCATGCGGCATCGGTGTCAGCGGTGGGGGTGCTACGATCAGCACTTCGGGTGCAGGATAGGTTGTGCCAACACCGCCAGCAGAGCTCAGAACCTGCCCAACCAGTTTGGACATGCCGGTCGCGATCTCGAACGGGGTACGGTGGAAATAGGCTTTGGTGTCATTCGTGCCCAGCATCAGGATCACCAGATCCAGCGGCAGATGGCTTGCAAGGGCCGAGGGCAGATAGGCGCTGCCGTCCAGACGCGGATCGGTCGGATCGCTCAGCATCGTGGTGCGCGCGCTCAGGCCTTCCTCGATGATGGTATAACCGTCGCCCAGCTCAGCCTGCAGCACGCCTGTCCAGCGTATATCGGGGGCATAGCGTGTGGTGGGAACCCCCTCGACAACGGGGACCCAGCCCCAAGTCAGGGAGTCTCCGAAACACATGATACGTTTGTCAGACATGGCGGGTTTCCTTTCCGGATACGTTCAAGACTTGCGTGTGTTCAGGCCATAGAAGATGGCGGCCAAAAGGATGATCAGGCCGCGTGCTATCTGCTTGCCCGGTTCAGGCACGCCAAAACTGGTCATCACGACAAACAGCAGCGCAAAGCACATCACCCCGAAGAACGGGCCCCAGACACCGCCATCGCCCCGGCCAAAGACAACACCACCAAGGATCGTTGCAGCTACAGCATCAATGGGCATTTCAAGGCCCAGGCGCAGGCTGCCCACAGCGACCGATGATGATTGCACAATCGCAGCGATACCCGCAAACAGCCCGGCCAACACGTGGGCCACAAGGACGGTGCGCTCTACAGGGACGCCGCTGAAATGCGAGGCGGTGGGGTTTTCGCCGACGGCCATGACAAACCGCCCGTAGACAAAGCGCGACAGGAAGATCGCCATCGCCGCCGTCAGCGTCACCCAAAGCACGACCGGCAGTGGTACCGGACCCCATTTCATCTTGTAGATGTCGTTCATCACTGCGGGCATGTTTCCGGGTGGTTTGCCGCTGGCAAGGAACTGAACAAAGCCCGTGATGATCACTGTGACCGCGAGTGTCGCGATGACGGCCGAGACGCGGCGCTTGGCCACCAGATAGCCGTTAAACAGACCAACGAGGCAGCCAATCCCAAGAGACAGCAGCAGCACCAGAGGCAAGGGAACGCCGCCCAGCAGGCCAGAGGCGATCAGGTAGTTCACCAGCAGCAACACCCCCGCCCCGGACAGGTCAATCGACCGGACCCGCATGACCAGAAGCTGCCCCAGAACCAGGATGCCCAAAGGGGCGACCTGACGGATAAAGATGCCCATCACATTGAGGTTCATCAACTGCGGCTTTGTCAGCCATAACGTCGCCAGCAAGGCTGCAAAAACGAAATAGGCCGGAGGGATGCGAGCGGCGGTGCGCAACATCTGGTTCATCGTTACAGCCCCATCTTCTTACGCGACTGCAAAGCCACGACCAAAAGCAGGATAACCCCTTTGATCGCCCCTTGCAGGAAGGCCGACAGGTTGGCCAGGTTCATGCCGTTTGCCAGCAGCGCCATCAGCACCGCGCCCAGAATGGTGCCATGCAGCCCGCCGACACCGCCTGAAAGCTGCGTGCCTCCGATTGCGACCGCGGTGATCGAATCAAGCGCGAATTGCGACCCCACACCCGGATCCCCCGACCCGATCCGCCCAGCGATGAAAAAGCCTGCGAGGGCTGCGAACAGAGCGCTGAGCATGTAGGCCAGAACGATGTTGCGCCGCGCCTTCAGGCCGAAATTATGGGCGGTGTCATCCTGCCCCGAGGCAATTCCGCCACCAATGGCGAAAAGATGCAGACCAAAACGCGATCCGTGCAATATCTTCCACCCGGCCCCAATGACCAGCACGCCCCAGAAGACCGGCGCCGGAATGCCCAGAACCGACCCGGTGACAAGGCTGACGACGACATCGGGTACAGAACCGCCCGCCACGGGGCGCAAAAGCTGTGCGATACCAAGGACGATGAACTGCATCGACAGGGTCGCGATGATCGGATGCACGTTCAATCGGACAATTGCGATCCCATTGACCAGACCGATGCTTATGGCGGATAGAAACACCAGCGGGATCAGTACGATGGGCGAGCCGTCCAGTGCCAGAATGGCGGTGGTCAGACTTATGACGGAGCCGACCGACAAATCCATGCCCGCGAGCACAATCACGATCATCTGGCCAATAGCCACGATAATCAGCGGCATCGCCTGCGCCAGCAGGTTGGACGCGTTTTGCGGCGTGGCGAAGTCATCTGTTGTGAGCAGCAAAAGAACCAGTGTTGCAACAATGATGACCAAGGCGGCCAGCCAGTTGCCCTGGCGCGAGTTCTTTCCGAGCCAGCGGTTGGGTTTCGCGGCTGGTGTTGGGGTCGTGGATGTATCGGTCATGAGCTCAGTGCTGCATTGAGAATTGAATGTTCGGTCGCAGTTTCAGCGGCCATTTCAGCGGCGATCTTGCGGTCGTGGATGACGAGAAGCCGGTCGCAAAGGCCGATCAGCTCAACAGTTTCGCGCGACAGCACGATGATTGCCTTCCCCTGAACCGCGAGTTCGCGCAGCAGTTTGTAGATTTCGGCCTTGGCACCGATATCAACGCCGCGCGTGGGCTCTTCGATGATCAGCACATCCATTTCCGAGGCAAGGTATCGGCCCAGCAACACTTTTTGCTGGTTGCCGCCTGACAGGGATTCGACCAGCGTAGAGCCACTTTGCGCCTTGACGTTCAGGTCTGCCATGACGCGTTCGGCGATCTTGCGGACACTTGCAAGCAGTTTGTATCCGGGGCGTGCGGCCTGAAGCCCGATCCCGATGTTTTCGGCGATTGATGCGCCCAGCAAAAGGCCTTCGTCCTTGCGGTCCTCTGGCACGAAACCGACGCGCAAGCCTTGCATGACGCGAACGCCACCTTCCGATGCAATCGGAAGACGAAGTGTTTGGCCTGCGACGCTGACCTCGCCGGTTGCAAGCGGGCTTTTTCCGATCAAGGCGCGGGCGATTTCGCTCTGGCCTTGTCCTTCCAACCCGGCAAGCCCCAGGATTTCCCCGGCGTGCAGATCAAAATGCAGCGGTACGGCATTAGGCCTCAGACGCAGCTCCTTGCAGGACAGGCGCACCGGCCCCGGTGCCTGCCCACGGTCGGGGAACAGATCGCTCAGTTCCCGACCAACCATGAGGGCGATCAATTTTTCGGGCGTCAGATCGCGCAACGGCTGAGTTGCAACGTGTTCGCCATCTTTCATGACCGTCACGTCGTCACACATCGCAAAGATCTCGTCCATCCGATGTGAGATGTAGATGATTGATTTCCCCGCCGCCTTCAGTTTCTTGATCTGCGCATTCAGGATTTCGACGTCTGCGGCATTCAGGGCGGCGGTCGGCTCATCAAGGATGAACACCTGCGCATCGGCCTTGATGCCATGGGCGATCTCGACGAATTGCCGCTCGGCAATGCTCAGTTCGGAGACCAGCATGTTGGGGTCCACCGTCATGCCCAGTTCGGACAGGGCCTCGCCTGTGCGGCGCACCATGGTGGTCCGATCGGGGATGCCAAAGCGGCCCTGCGGCTCTTTGCCCAGAAACATATTCTCGGCGATGGTCAGGTTGGGCAGCAGCGACAGTTCCTGAAACACGGTCGAGACGCCATTGGCCAGTGCCTCGCGCGGATTGACGAAGGCGACAACCTTGCCCCCTAACGCGATCTCGCCCGCGTCCGGCTGATGTACGCCGGCAAGCATCTTCATGAGCGTGGACTTGCCCGCCCCGTTTTCGCCCATCAGCGCGTGCACGCGGCCGGGCATGATTTCAAAGGATACATCGTTAACGGCAAGTGTGGACCCAAAGCGTTTGGTCACACCTGTCATGGTGACTGCTGGCAGCATTGCAACCTACCGATTAAAATGAAAATGTGCTCTCGCGGGAGTATACCCCCGCGAGAGCCAGTCTGACAGGGAGGGTGTCAGTTGCCGTAGAGTTCTTGCAGTTTCTCTTCCGGCAATTCGGTTGGCCACCAGACATTGGCGGACAGGTCATCGCGGTAGTACTCTGCGGCCTTTGCTGCATCCCAGCCTTCAGGCTCGTAGATATAGTGCTTGTTAAGCGGCTTGCCTTCCAGCAGGGCGACTGCGGCGCGCATACCAGCTGCGGCCTGCGATGGGCTGTATTCGGCCACGATGGACGGATAACCCATTTCAAGCCACTGCCCGAAGAAGCCATTATTGCCTTCGCCCGTGATCGGCGGGATGTCTGCGCCGAATTCAGTCAGCACATCCACACAGGCGCGCGTCATGTCCGCGCCGGATGACCAGATCGCATCAACCTGCGGATCGTTGAGGTAGAAGGTCTCACACAGGCTTTTGCCAAGGTCATAGACCCAGCTGCCGTAGTCTTCCTGCGTGATCTCGATATTGGTCCCTTCAAGCGACTGCATCAGACCGTTGTAGCGGTTGATGTCTTCGGGGTGGGATGGCAGGCCGCGCAGAACCCAGATTTTGCCTTCACCGCCGGTTTGCTCGACCAGGAAATCCCCCATCACGCGGCCAAAATTCTCGGCACCGCCCTGAATCTCGACAGTGAAGTTCTGGTTTTCGGTGCGGCCGGTGTGCACGACAACAGGGATGCCTGCGTCGATGGCTTTCTGGATACCCGCATCCGCAGATGTTGGCGTCACAGGCATGACGATCAGAACGTCAGGGTTCTGGGCGATCAGGTCTTCGATATCTGCGACCTGTTTGGCCTGATCGAAGTTTGCATCAAGCATGACGAAGTTTTCGATACGGTCGTCCGCATCCGCGACGCCTTGCGCTTCATGGGCTGTTTGCACCGTCCATGTGTTCGCGTTCACGCCGAAATGGCTCATGGCGATAGTCCATGGCGCATCGGACTGGAATGCACCTGCCTCAACGACGGAATTGTCAGTTGGGCGCGGCTCTACGCCGTCCATCAGAGCGACATCCTGTGCCAACGCTGTCGAGCCGAGCAAAGCCGTCACCATTGCGGCTGTTGCAACACGATTAAAGGTCATTTTGGGTCTCCTCCCCTTGTTTTTCCCCAAGCCTTCGTTGCGCCTGAAACCGGGCAACGCATCAATCAACTTGAGTCCTCTCCTGTCGCTTTTTGAAGCAGTATCAAAGTCTCGTGTCAATACTTATTCAGACTGAATGAATAAGTATTCAGTTTGCTTTATCGCGGCTTCCCTGACACATTCACTTTGCATGAATAAGTACCTGCCGGTCTGCTTTCATGCCAAGAGGACAAGATAAAACGACATGAAAACAGTGCTTTGCTTCGGAGACTCAAACACCCACGGGCAGGTTCCCGGCGGCAGCCCACTTGATCGGTTCGGCCCGAATGACAGGTGGCCTGGCGTATTCAGAAAAGAACTGGCCCCCGATTGGTACGTGATTGAAGAGGGGCTGAGCGGTCGCACCACAGTGCATAAAGACCCGATCGAGGGTGACATCAAAAGTGGCCGGCTGTACCTGCGCCCCTGCCTGATGAGCCATGCGCCGCTTGATCTGGTGATTCTGATGCTGGGCACAAACGACCTGAAGGCGCGGTTCAACCAGCCCGCTACAGAGGTGGCCATGGGCATAGGGTGCCTGATCCATGATATTCGCGAGCTGAACCCCGGACCCGGCGGGTTTTGCCCGGAGATCCTCGTCGTCGCTCCGCCACCCATGCTGGACGATATTGGCGAATGGGAAGGCATCTTTTCCGGCGCACAACCCAAAAGCCACCAACTAGCCCATGAGTTCGAATTGATCGCCGATTCGCTGGAGGTCCATTTTTTCGACGCGGGCACTGTCATTTCCTCGGACCCCGGCGACGGGTTTCACCTTGGCAAAGACGCCCATCATACCCTTGGCAAAGCGATCGCCCAGGAAGTCCGCAACATCGGATGGGCCGACTGATGCCCGATATGCGTTTCGCCCCGCCCAATCCGATCCGGATCGCGGATCGTTCCAGCGGCATGAATGCCGTCAGCGTGCGCAGCTATAATGAGCGGCTGGTTCTGTCCCTGTTGCTTCAGAACAAGGGGCTGTCGCGCATGGAGATCGGTAACCGGACGGGCCTGTCGGCGCAGACCGTCTCTGTGATTGTCCGCTCACTTGAACAGGAAGGTCTGGTCATAAAGGGGGAGGCCGTCAAAGGCCGTATGGGACCGCCCACCATTCCATTGTCCTTGAACCCGGAGGGTGCCTATTCCGTCGGCATCAGCCTCGGCCACCGCCACACAGACGTGGTGATGATCGACTTCATAGGTCAGCCCAAATTCTACACGTCCTTGCCTCTACCGGGTGAGGGTGACCCGACGAACCATTCGAAACTTGTCGAAACCGTCAGGCAAGCCTTGGCTGCCCTGCCGGACAAACAGGAAGTCCGCCTTGCCGGCATTGGCATTGCGATGCCCGAAGACCGCGAGGAGCTGGCCCTTGGCCCGACAGGCATGGCCGAGCGGTTTGAGGCTCTGGGCAAAGAGATCGAAGGCGCGCTCGGCATTGAGGTCTATGTGCAAAACGACATCACCGCCGCCGCCGCCGGTGAAAGCATGTTTGG
>CAYGUB010000073.1:0-1885 GCA_964352845.1 uncultured Rhodobacterales bacterium
TCAAAAGCCTCAGCATAGATCGCTTGATCCGACGAGAACCCAGCTTTGTAGGCCCCGTTGTTTATCGTCACATAGATCCGCTCGTTCAGAGCGTCCATATCCTTTTGCAGTGCCAGATCATCCGGTACGAGGATCGCGCGATGCGCATCCCCACCAAGAGCTTCGGAGTGTAGGTCCAGCATCCGGATAATCTCGGCGCTTTCATTATTGACGATGCGGCCGGCTGTTTTGTCGTAGAGGATCGGAACCGATTGCTCGTCCGAACCTTCGCGCTGGTAGATTTTCTTGGCCAGGCGCAACCCTTCGCCCGTACCGGTTTCCAGCGTGCATTCGGGCAGCCTTGCGCCAGTCAGCGATGCAATACGGTGAGGCGCAAATTCCCACAGGTTCGGGCCAACAGGGTCGGCCTCATCCGTGCGATTGGGAAAAGCCACATCCATTGTGATACTGTCTTGCAGCCCCAGCACGGCGCGCGCCAAGGTTACGCGGTGGCACCACGGGCAATTGAGTGCCACGAACAGGTGATAGCGCCCCGGTTCTGGTGGGAAGTCTAGGTCGCCAATCGCGTTGCGAAAGCCGCTAACGCCGCGCACGAATTCTCCTCGCGCGCGGCGTTCTTTTGCCTTGGATTGATCTTCTTGGGTCGCGATATCTTTGGTCATGTGCGAACCTTCACCCCCTAAGGCGATGATGCAAGATGATTGGCACCGCCAGTTCTTCCTCATCACCAAGATGGCGTTTCAGAAAGGATTCGATCACCGCGCTGGTCTGATGTACGTTTGCCGCCTCTTCACGCGCCTGCGTCTCGTCCAGATGCGCCAGTTTGATGACTCGGTTGGCCTGCCGGGTGAAGTCATCCAGCACGCGATCCAGATCGGCATGGTCCTTTTCCAACACCTCCAATCCCGCATCGAAACGTGGGTCGGCGGCGGATAATTCTGGAAAGTAACTGTGATCTTCCCAGCCATGATGGCCGTGCAAGTTCCCGACCAGATTACCGCCGTAGTAAGATAGCCGCCCAGCATAATCGTCGAGAGCCATATCCTTGTTCAACAGGGCCTCTGCATCCAGCCGGACCCTCTCAGAGACCCGGCGGAACATCTGATGCGCGCCAAGCCAGTGGCGGGTTTTCTCTTTGAAACCGGGATGCGCGTCCCACCCGTCGCGCGGGTACTGATCCAAGAGAAACCGCATCTCTTGGGGCATCTCGTCTTGGCGGATGGTATATGTATCAAGCATTTGATTTCTCCTTTCCCATCCCATCTGGGGGTGCCGCGCGGCCTGCACCAGATGGGACTTTGACAGGTCGGGTATGCGTCTAGGACACGCCTGCAAAGCGAATACCGCTCAAGTCTGCGACCTCGCGCTTCCACGATGTAATGTCGCGCATCGTGAAGCCCGACAGGCTGTCATGACCGCAGGCGCGTGCCAGAACCTGCATCAGTTCCACACTTGCCCCAAAATAGCGCGACAAACGTTCCGCGCCGAGCTGCACATCCAACCGTTTGCGTAGTTCTGGCTTCTGCGTGGCCACACCGACAGGGCAGTTGTTGGAATTGCACATCCGCGCCGCGATACAGCCGACGGCTTGCATAGCAGAATTGCTGACGGCGACTGCATCCGCGCCCAAGGCTATCGCCTTGGCGAAGTCTTCTGCGACGCGCAGACCGCCAGTAATCACCAACGTCACCTCGCGGCCCGTCCGCGCATCCAAATGCTTGCGAGCGCGCGCCAAGGCAGGGATCGTCGGGACCGAGATATGGTCACGGAATATGAGCGGGGCCGCGCCCGTGCCCCCGCCGCGTCCATCCAGAATGATGTAGTCCGCGCTGGCCTCCAACGCGAAGTCGATGTCATCCTCAATGTGGTTCGCGGACAGTTTGAA
>CAYGUB010000073.1:1895-11351 GCA_964352845.1 uncultured Rhodobacterales bacterium
GTCCTCCGGCGTGTGCAGGGCCGGAAAGGTCGAAGGCGAGATTGCAGATTGCCCCGGCTTCAGCCCGCGCACCTCTGCGATTTTACCTTGTACCTTATCGCCGGGCAGATGCCCACCGGTGCCGGTTTTGGCCCCTTGGCCGCCCTTGAAGTGGAAGGCCTGAACCTTTTCGACGTGATCGAGGGACCATCCAAAGCCAGCGGAGGCAAGCTCGTAGAAATAGCGGCTGTTCTCAGCCTGCTCTTCGGGCAGCATCCCGCCTTCGCCGGAACAAATCCCAGTTCCCGCCATCTGCGCCCCACGGGACAATGCGGTTTTGGCCTCTTCTGACAGTGCGCCATAGCTCATGTCGGAGACAAAGAGTGGGATATCGAGCTGCAAAGGCTTGGCCGCTCGCGGTCCAATGATGACCGAGGTCGCCACTGACGCATCATCCAGAAGTGGTTTGCGCGCCATCTGCGCGGGCAAAATTTGGATGTCGTCCCAATGCGGCAAGTCCTTGCGCGGCACGCCCATCGCGCCCATCTCGCCATGATGGCCCAGCTTGGACAGCCCGTCTTTCGCCAATGCATGGATGCGCGCCACGGTGGGTTCTTCGGGGGTTGGCGTCGCCTGTGGGATATCAGACTTCGGTGCGGGGGCTGCATCCCCTACTGCGGCCTCGCCAAGGCGGGTATGCGATCCATCGCAAAACGGCACATTGGCGCTGGATTTACATTGGCACAAGGCCGCAGTGCCATCCTTGTCAGCGGTAAATTTCAGCGGCTCAATCCCGGTCCCCGCGTGGGATCCGTCGCAAAACGGCTGACTCTTTGATCTTCCACAGCGGCACCAGAAATAGTCTTTGCCAGCCTCCAGATCGACTTTTGCAGGGGCCTTGGCGGCGATGATGGGAACAGATTTGGTCATGTTAAGCTTCCTTATTCAATGCAGCGCGGTTGTGTGGAGCGGCATAGTCAACAACCGGCCCTTTCGGGACAACGCGGGTTGGGTTCACCGTGTCATGGCTGCCATAGTAGTGGTTTTTGATGTAGGCGATGTCGACGGTCGCCGCGACGCCCGGGTGTTGGTACAGATCCAGGACATATCCCGAGAGGTTAGGATAATCGGCAATACGACGGAGGTTGCATTTAAAGTGCCCGACATAAACCGGATCAAACCGCAGCAGCGTCGTGAACAAACGCCAGTCCGCCTCGGTCAGGTGATCCCCCATCAGATACCGACGTTCTGACAAGCGGTCTTCTAACCAATCGAGTGTTTCAAACAGAGGATCAAATGCGTCCTCATAGGCTGCCTGCGTCGTCGCAAAACCAGCCTTGTAGACCCCGTTGTTGACCGTATCATAAATGCGCGCGTTGAGCGCGTCGATCTCTGGACGTTCGGCTTCGGCGTAATAGTCCCCAGGGGTCGCGCCAACGTCGTCGAAGGCTGAATTGAACATGCGGATAATATCGGCGGACTCATTTGAGACGATTGTGCCTTGTTGCTTGTCCCACAGGACCGGCACGGTCACCCGCCCCGTGAAGTCAGGTTTTGCTGCTGTGTAGACCTGATGCAAAAACGCGGCATTGTTGATCGGGTCCGTCGTTGATCCATCGCCGGGTGTAAAGGTCCAGCCATCTGGTCCCATGAACCAATGCACAATCGAGATATCGATCATGTCTTCAAGACCCTTCAGCGCCCGGAAGATCAAGGTGCGATGCGCCCAAGGACAGGCCAGCGATACATATAGATGATAGCGCCCGGCTTCCGCCTTGAAACCGCTCACTCCGGACGGTCCTGCGCTGCCATCGGCGGTGACCCAGTTACGAAAGGCGGACGGCTTGCGCACATAGCGTCCGTCTGTTGACTTCGTATCGTACCATTTGTCGACCCACTGGCCGTTCTGCAGCA
This sequence comes from uncultured Rhodobacterales bacterium, assembly GCA_964352845.1. Lineage (GTDB taxonomy): Bacteria > Pseudomonadota > Alphaproteobacteria > Rhodobacterales > Rhodobacteraceae > Litoreibacter. The sequence continues at coordinate 3,789 of CAYGUB010000073.1, forward strand.
ATCCCATGATATGCCTCCTACGTGTCTATTGCGTGATGTTGAAAGTAAGGGTGATCGGCTCTTGTTTGGTCCCGATGGTGCCAGCCACCGCGTCAAAAGCTGCCCCAATCGTATTGCCGGAAACATCCTCGAGCTCAGGATCGACGATCAGCTTGTACGTTCCGCCCTGCCACGGTTGGTTCGGGATCAAGCTCCACCCACCGCCGTCGGTTTCGATCTGACCGCGAACGGGGTCCCCTTGCGGATCTTTCACGGTGAGCAGCCGCAAGACGGTTCCGCTGTCGATGATCCGGTCAAAGGCAACAGTCACTGGTGCGTAGCTGCCCGCCGACGGTGCAAGGATTTGCCAGTCTTCAGGGACAAGCGCGCGCCGTTCTGCGTCACCGATCCGAAAGGTCACCGAGGCCTCTTGCCCAAAGGGAACGCTCGCCGCACTTTGCATCGCGTCCGAGACGACAAGCCGATAGGTTTCGCCGGTCATCAATGGCGCGCCAGCTTGCGCATTTGGGCCCACGCCTTGCTTGATCCGTCCGGGATCGAGCAGCAGCGTCGCACGGGTTTGGCTGGGGTCCCAAAGTTCCGTTTCAAGGTTGAGGAAAGGGCTTGGTACTGCTGTGCCATCCCGGCCAAGCAAGGCCACAGCGTCACGGAGTTGCCCGCGCGCCATCGGTTCTGAGAAATGCAAGTAAAGCCGCAACGTGTTGGCCGGGATAACCGCCTGAGACGGGGCGAAGCCAACCAAACGCGGGACCGTAGCCTCTGCTGCAGGGGGCACGATTTCTAAGGTCGTACCATTCAGGTCGAGCACATATGCCGTCCCCGGTTTAAGATTGAAACGCGGCTGAATACTCAAAGCTGCACCTTGATCGCGAAGAGTAACCGGCATGCCGCGCGTGCTGTCCAAGCGCGCGACTTGCAGGCGCAGCAGCTCGGGATTTGTCAGCAATGCGGCGCGATCTGCATCCTCAAGGCCTGTCACCATGATGGCTCCGGACACATGATCAATGCGTGCAGCAACCTCTGCCAAAGCTGGCAGAGGCAGCACGATAAGTGCGGCAAGCAAAGCCTGCCGCACCAGATATCTCACCGACCGCATCAGTTGAACTCAAGCGGAGGCGCTGCCTTGTATCCGAATGGATCAGGGCTGCCCTCAAAGTTCATTTCGACGACGTGATCCGCCCGATCAAAAAAGAACGGCAGAGGGATGGTGTGAAGCTGGATGTTGCGCGGGTCCTCGGGACTGGTGCGTACGACCACCGCGTAGTTCTCGTCCAAGATATCCAGATGCATCGTCCCGCTCATTGGCAGCGGAAACTGATCAACACCAGCGACAGAGAATACGGGCTGGACACCTTCACCCTCTGGCATCGCTTCGGCGGCGGTCAGACCTGCAATGCTCAGTGATGCTGCCGACCGGTTGGTGTTGGTCACCACAACATTGCTGCTGCCGTCCCATGCATTCACATAAGGAACGATGTCCATTGGTGTGTTGCCAAAGCCCATCTCGCCGATCATCGTGCCTTTCACCTCTGCACCGTCCGTCAATTCAGACAACGGGATCTTCACGATAGGCGTACAAGCGTAGATCGCGATCAAGGTCGCGACACCGTCCAACTCGGCTACGGTTTGCGTGATGATCGGGGCGCGGGTCTCATATTGCGCGTGAACAGCATGCCAAATCTCGATGGAGGATGTGCTGATCTCATCGGTGAACGGGAATGGCATCCGCCGCAGCTTGGAACTGAACTCCTCGTTCGACACGCCCGCCACCAGCAATTCACCTTGGTAGTAATCGATGTCCGTGATTGCCAGCGTATTGAGCGGCTGCCCGAATTCGAGCGTGGCAGAGGTTGGCACAGGCCCGACAGACATCGAGGAATGATCAGCGGCAGCCAAATCAACCAGTTCAAGCGCACCATTGTTGACCGACACGATGACTGCTTCGGCGTCTGGCCCATGCCCACGATGCACTGAAAGGAAAATCTGCTTGCTGGGCTTATGGACCACCATGTCGTTGATCACGACCTGCTCTGGCTCAACACCCAGGATAGCTGCAATCTCCACATCAAGGTTGTTGAAGATCGTGCGCCCTTCAAAGGTCTGAGCGCGGCCAAGTTGATAGCTAGATTGATCGGCAAGAGCGTCACCAAGATCAAAGGCATGGACCAAACCGGCCTTGGCATCGCCCACAAAAAGGGTGTCGGCATTATCAAAAGCCAGCGCGCCTGCCGAAGACAGTGATTGTGCTTGAACTGCACCGCCCGCGGCCAGCGCCAAAGCGCTCGCGGTCAAAATAGATTTTGTCAGTTTCATGAGGATCTCCGGGTTTGTGAATAGATTGACCGCAAACTAAGAGGTGCCGAAAATCTCTCTAGCCAGAAAAAAGTGACCCCAAGGGTCACAAAATGAGAACGCTGACAAGCTTCCTGTTTTGACTGGCCCGTAGTATTAAGCAGGACCTTCCTGCCGAAGGCACACACAAGTTAGCGAACGGAAACTCAACCATGGGCCAGATCGAAGACCTCCGCCTTTTCGTGAAAGTCGTGGACAGCGGCGGGATCGCCCGTGCGGCGGAAGAGATGAACATCGCCAAATCAGCCGTAAGTCGCAGGTTGGCCCAATTGGAAGACCGCTACTCTGTCCGCTTGATCGACCGCCAACCCCGCGTATGGGAGGTCACGAGCGCCGGGCAAGAGCTTTACCAACGTGCCAACCACATGGTGGCTGAAGTAGATGAGTTGGACGCAGACTTCTTGCAAGTGGGCCATACGCTCAAGGGGCCGCTGTCCATCACCATCGCGCGTGAGTTTGGCCTGGCATACCTCAAACCGACGCTGTTCAAATTTGCCCAAGATCACCCGAACATCGACCTGACCATCGACTTCGATGACCGGACCGTTGATCTGGATAGCGAAAACTACGACCTCGCCGTACGCGTGACAGCGACTGAGTTGCAGGGGCTACACTGCCACCGGCTTGGCACCACACAGCACGGTCTATTTGCAAGCCAAGGGTACGCGGAAAGCCACCCGCTGCCGAAAAGCATCGAAGAGCTTACGGGACACCCACTCCTACACTACGGCGCCGAACGCCGTGCGACGTGGGCCTTTGAGAACGACGGAAAACGAAGAACAGTGAAGTTTCGCCCCGCCTTGAGATCCAACTATGGGACGTTTCTGCTTGATGCCGCTTTGAATGATGACGGGATCATTCGGTTGCCACTTTTCGTCGTCGATAGCGAGGTCCAAAAGGGTAAATTGGTTCCGGTTCTGCCGCATCTCAAACACGCCGATTACGGCATTTACGTCGTTCACAGCAGCAAGCGCCGTCTCAACAAACGCATGAGGGCAATGATTGATGCGCTGAGTGAGAGTTGCGTATCATTGAATGGCTGAGATTGGCGTGCTCACGCCGTCACCCGACGATCGGACTGTTGGTTTTCTGGCGTCAGAGCAGACATTTGTTCATCTTGCAGCATCGGTCAAAATTGGCTCTTCGCAGCCATGCGGTGGCGCAGCGATCGGCAACACAGTCAAATCCCGATACCGACCTTTCGCGAGGTTCCAGCACTTTCCTGCAAAACATCTGCAAACGCACGGATGTTTCGAACCTTCGAGATGATTGCGCGCCGTTCGTCATTAGACAGCGGGCATTCGGCCCGGGAGCGGCGGATTCAACGACTGAGCCCAGAGTGCTGAATGCTGCGAAGTGCACGAATGTCTGATCTCAGAGTCGGAACAACAAATTGCCGTCAAATCCAGCGTAGAAGGACCAGATAGTCTTTTGCGAGGAAACCGCTAAAGAACCGAACGTCGACCTACTATCGTGCAGGTCTTTATGATCCACCTCGTAGGCTATGTGGTATTTCTTTTTGGTTAACCTGCATCAGCGCCTTTACACTCTGTTAAATCGACCACGCCTAGACTTTCGAGACCATCTGAAAAGAGGAGTAGCAATGCGCAGATTAGGAACACTAGAACTGCGGCCCAAAAAAAATGATGCTCCGCATGTATGACACGCTTGACAAAGAACTTTTCTTTGCCGTGCCATCCCACTTTTTCTTCGAACAAAAATTCCGAAAATGACTGCTTTTTTCTAATCGGGATGTGAGTTGCGATTAAACCGCCACAAGCACCAGCACCTGCGATCAACAAGATACCGAGCGCCAATGGATATCGTATAATTTTTACGGCACATTCCGCCAGCGCATCAATACCCATCAGAACGAAAACCAGAGATACTAGTGTGGTGTACAGACCAATATGGAACTTTGTGTAGTCAAATAGTGTTTTGAATCTCTGTTCATCATCATCAGTTGGAGTAAGCAGGTATGGCGGTTCATAATATTTCGACGGTTCCAATTTATCATCTTCCAGCAGTGTTTCGTTTTTCGTCATAAGTCCAAATCCATAAATCTATGCAATTGTCTCATACCTAGCATAAATCTTCAAAAATAGCAGTATGAAAAGCTTAAAACGCTCAAAAACACCACACTTGAGAGCTTCAAGCCTATTGAAAATAATGCAGGCGGAATGATATCATACCAATTAAGCCAGCGGTTCAATCGACATCCATGACTATCTAGCGAAAGCCAACATCGGTGAGTCGATACCGAATGCCCGCTTCGTCCGCTCCTCGTTGGTTAATCGCGGTTGCGGCGAACGGGCGGTTTGATTTTTACCTCTCAGGGTGGATTTCAATGACCGCTCTGACGACACATGCCGCATTATAGCGAGAACCGTACCGCGCCCGCGAGAGGCTGCGAGACCATCAACGCTTTTTCGGCCATTTGTATTCCCCGGTTAGCAGTATGTGGGCCCAGCCAAGCGGGGAGGTGTGGGCAAGAAGTTCTGGCTGAACTGCCAATCCGGCGTCCTGACGTTCAATAACCGCCTCACCCAAACGAGCCGTATTCCAGTAAATCACGACTGCCGCCAGTAGGTTGAGCGCAGCCATGCGGTAATGTTGGCTTTCCGCCGTTCGATCTCTGATTTCACCCTGTCGCCCGATCCGGAGTGCGTTCTTCAGCGCATGGTGTGCCTCGCCCTTGTTCAGTCCGATTTGCGCCCGACGCTGCATGTCGGCGTTCAGCACCCAGTCCATCATGAACAGCGTGCGTTCGACCCGGCCGACTTCGCGCAATGCAACGGCGAGATCATTCTGGCGCGGATAGGAAGCAAGCTTTCGTAGAATCTGGCTTGGCGCGATGGTTCCGGCAGTCATGGTCGCGGCAATCCGCAGAATATCCGGCCAATTCGAGGCGATCAGCCCCTCCCGGATTTGGCCACCGACCATGCCTTTCAGGTTGGACGGAGTGCCGCCGGGATCAAATATGTAAAACCGCTTTGATGGCAGATCGCGAATGCGTGGGATGAACCGATGCCCGAGGATCGAGGTGACAGCAAAGACGTGATCAGTGAATCCGCCCGTGTCGGCATATTGCTCCTTGATCCGCTTGCCCACATCGTTGTTCAGCAGTCCATCCAATATATAAGGTGCTTCGCTGACGGTGGCGGGGATGGTTTGGGATGCAAATGGGGCAAACTGATCGGAGACATGGGTGTAGGCCTTCAAGCCCGGTTCATTTCCGTATTTCGCATTGATCAGGTTCATCGCTTCGCCATGGCGTGTGGTTGGGAAAAACTGCCCGTCACTCGAAGCCGTCAGACCCATGCCCCAGAAACGGGCCATCGGAAGATTGCCTTGGGCGTCAACTACGCAGGCTAGCGCCCGGCCATATGCCTCGCTTTCAATGTGCCAACGGGATAGACGCATCAATTCCCAGAATCCGTGGGAGTTACTGGCCTCCGCCATCTTGCTCAGCCCGAGATTCAGTCCCTCGGCCAAGAGCACATTCATGAGGCCGATCTTGTCTTTCGGCGGTGCGCCTGTGCGCAAATGGGTGAAAGCATCGGTGAACCCGGTCGCCTCATCCACCTCCAACATGATGTCGGTGATCCGCGTGTCGGGAACACGCTTGTAAAGATCGAACAAGAGATCAGTTGCGTCAGAAGGAGTTTTCGTCGGCAAACGGCTTAGGCTGAGAACGCCATCCTTGATCGCGCCTCCCGGAATTGCACCAGCCTTGGCGGCTTTCGACAACTGCTGTAGCCCGATCTCCATTTGAACATGCCGATCTGCTAACCATGTTTCGGGATCAAGCGGGACCGCCAGGTGGGCATTCTCTGCCGCCGCCGTCGCCGGAACCAGGACCTGTTTCAGATCCCCGTAGCGCCTGGATTGCTTCAACCAAATGTCACCGGATCGGAATGTGTCTCGCAGATGAAAGCAGGCGGCAACTTCCCACAAGCGCATGTCTCCTGGCTCCTGACTGTCCAAATGCCGATGCCACTTGGATGTCCGACGCAGAAAACTCCTGGGTTGATCATGCTTCGCGCCGCTCTCGATCAACGCCGTCGCTTCAATGAGAGACGCGGCAACCTTGGCACCTTCCACATGCAAAAGGCGCAGCATTCGCGGAACGTAGCGCCGGAATCTGTTGTGACCCTGAACAACATGAGCAATCGGGTCCGACGACAAAGTGTCGGACAATCGCGCGGCGACGGCGACCAGTTCAGGCAGCCGGTCCCAACCCAGACTGCTTTCGACCGCTTTCTCCAACGAAACGCCATCCTCTTTGGCTTCCAGCAAGGCGGCACCCAAATCCCTGAAAGATCGAACGGTCTGTTGAACTGCCGATTTGGCATTCTCAACCCGCGCCGCGCAAAGCCGCTGCCCCTCGCGCCATGTCTTCCCGACGATCCTATCATGGGTCTCAACAATCGCGTCTGAAACTGCAGCTCGCCATTCCAAAGCACAGATAGCCAGGATGGCAAGACGACGATCATCGGGCAAATCTCGGAGGCCGTCGGCGAAATACCTTTCCCCCTGACGACGGAGGCTAGTCACACGGTGTTCTGGCACGCCATCAACCAGATCTGACGGCAGATTTATGCTGATCAGAAATTCCAAACGATCCAGCAGCCGGTTCGCACCCGCGGAATTGTTTCCTACCTCGAATTGTCGTAGCCACACGAACCGCGTTAGCCGATCATCAATGTGTTCGGACAACAAGGCGTCAAGCTGGCCACATAGATCATCAGCCAATCGCTGTGCAATCCGAGTCTCGATCCGCCGTTCAGCGGCCACTAACGCATCTGCGCATAACCGTTCGACTGTCGTGACGGCTGGCAGGATCGTCTGCGTCCTTCGGCATTCCTCGACAAACCGGCGGGCAATATCCTCGTTCGAGGTCGCAAGTTCAGCCTGCCGATCCAACCAGGTTTTCAGATCCCGTGCACCTCGGCCAGAGAATGCTCTATAACCGAAAGTATCGCGCAAGATGGCCAGATGCTCGTGCCGCGTCTCTTCGCGGATGGCATAGTTGCCCAGATCTTCATCGCGCAACCCAAGCTGAGCGGCCAGGAAACTGGTGATCTCCTCCGGTATGACTTCTCCGGGTGACAGCGATCGACCGGGAAACCGCAACACGCAAAGCTGGAGGGCAAAACCAAACTGATTGCGTGCACGTCGCCGCTGCCGGATGTGTTCCAGGTCTTCATC
>CAYGUB010000074.1:0-11348 GCA_964352845.1 uncultured Rhodobacterales bacterium
ATCATCATGCTGCCCATCCCAGAGCTGAACGAAGAACGCCGCCGCGAGTTGAGCAAGGTCGCGGCCAGCTATGCCGAAAATGCCCGCGTCTCGATCCGGAACATCCGCCGTGACGGGATGGACCAGATCAAAAAGGCCAAGGCGAACGGCTTGTCGGAAGATGACCAGCGGCTTTGGGAGAGCGAGGTGCAGGACATGACCGACGCGCAGATCAAACAGATCGACGCCGCGCTAGAGGCGAAACAGGAAGAAATCATGCAGGTTTAGCCGAAATGTCATCGAGTTGCCGAATTCTGCCGATACTGTGATACCAATAAAACGACAATAGCGAGGCCTGATATGAGCTTGACCACCATCTATCCCCATGCCCCACGGCATGTGGCGATCATCATGGATGGAAACGGACGCTGGGCGACGCAGCGCGGCAAACCGCGGCTGTTTGGACATCAGGCGGGCGCCAAACGGGTACGCCAAGCGGTGGAAACCTGTCCGACATTGGGCGTCAAGTATCTGACTATGTTCGCCTTCTCGACCGAAAACTGGAAACGCACACAATCGGAAATCGCCGGTCTCATGGCGCTGTTTCGCCGCTATATCCAGCGGGAGGCGAATTATCTGCACCGTCTCGGCACGCGTGTGCGCTTCATCGGCGATCGTGAGAAGCTCGACAAGAAGCTTCAGGCGCTTATGGAGTTTTTGGAAAATCTCACGGCCGAGAACGATACGACTCACCTCACTATTGCTCTGAACTATGGCTCCCGCGATGAGGTGACGCGCGCCTCGCAGCGGATGGCCGTTGAAGTGGCCGAAGGTCGTCTGAAGCCCGAGCAGGTCAATACCGAGGTCCTTTCGAGCTTTCTGGACACTTACGTTTTGCCCGATCCCGATCTGGTCATCCGCACCAGCGGGGAGGCGCGGATATCCAACTTCCTGTTGTGGCAATCTGCCTATGCGGAATATGAGTTTATCGACACGCATTGGCCCGATTTCACGCCCGATGTCTTTGAGACGGTCGTAAAACGCTACGGCGCACGGGACCGGCGTTTCGGGGCTGTCAAAGCCTGACAGGCGGCTTGGGGGAGCAGTTTTGGCAGACGCGGCAAGCGACAAATTCTCGGACCTCGCCCTGCGCATGGGCTCCAGCGCTGTCATGGCCATCATCGGGCTCAGTGCAGTCTGGGTGGGCGGTATCTGGTTTGTCGCACTTCTGGCAGTGATCTGCGCAGCACTTGTCTGGGAGGTCGTGCGCATGCTGGGCGGCAATCCGCGGGCAGCGCTTCTTCTGGGGCTTGGTGCCGGGGCCTGTTTCGTGATCGCGCGCGCCGTGCCGGTCGGGCTCGGGCTTCCCTTTCTCCTGTTGCCTGCGATTGCCGGGATATCGGTCCTGCCGCACAACCGCTCGCTCTATATGATCTTCACGGCGCTTATCGTCATCGCGACTTACGGGCTGGCCATCCAGCGCGTTGACTTTGGTTTCGTCTGGATGCTGTGGCTGGCGCTCATTGTGATTGCCACCGATGTGTTTGGCTATTTCGCCGGGCGCATCTTGGGCGGGCCGAAATTCTGGCCACGGGTGAGCCCCAAAAAGACCTGGTCGGGCACGGTCGCTGGCTGGGTTGCGGCAGGTGTGGTGGGCGCGATCTTCATGCGGCAACCGGGGGTCGGGGTGGAGATCCTCGGGATCTCCGTGGCGCTCTCCATGGCCTCGCAGATGGGTGATATCGCGGAATCGGCGATGAAGCGGAAGATGGGCGTCAAGGACAGCTCGGGGCTGATTCCGGGCCATGGCGGCGTGTTTGACCGCTTTGACGGGATGCTCGGCGCCTCGGTATTTCTGCTTTTGATTGAACAGCTTGTCGATTTTCCGCCGGTGATGCTGTGACGCGACGGGTGACGATCTTTGGCGCAACCGGCTCCATCGGGGTCAACACGGTAGATCTGATCGCGCGCCGGAAAGAGGCGTTTGACGTCGTGGCCCTGACCGGCGGGCGCAACGTAGCGCTGCTGGCGCAGCAAGCGCGTGATCTGGACGCCGATCTCGCCGTAACCGCGCATGATGACTGCTATAAAGAGCTCAGGCAGGCGCTTTCGGGCACAGGCGTGACCGTCGCCGGTGGTGCCTCGGGGATGGAGGAGGCCGCCGCCCGGCAGGCCGATTGGACCATGTCGGCCATCGTCGGGGCTGCTGGTCTTGTCCCGGGGCTGAGCGCTCTGGCGCATGGCGGCACGCTGGCGCTGGCCAATAAGGAATCGCTTGTCACCGCAGGCCCGTTGATCCTGTCGCAGGCCAGACAGCATGGCGCCACGATCGTGCCCGTCGATAGCGAGCATTCGGCCGTGTTCCAGGCCCTGACCGGTGAGGATATGGACGCCGTGGAGCGGGTCATCATCACCGCCTCAGGTGGCGCGTTTCGCGATTGGCCCATGGAAAAGCTGGCGCAGGCAACGCTGGCCGAAGCCTCCAGCCACCCCAATTGGGATATGGGCCAGCGGATCACCATTGATTCCGCGTCGATGTTTAATAAGGCGATGGAGCTTATAGAAACAAAAGAGTTTTTTGGCGTCGCGCCCCACCAGATCGAGGCCGTGATTCACCCCGAAAGCCTGATCCACGCGCTTGTCGGTTTTCGCGACGGGGCGCTGATGGCCCATCTTGGGCCTCATGACATGCGCCACGCCATCGGATACGCGCTGAACTGGCCCGAGCGCGGTGATCTGCCCGTGGAGCGGCTGGATCTGGCGCGTATCGGAAGTCTCAATTTCAGGGCCCCGGACCCGGCGCGCTACCCGGCGCTGGACATCGCACGCACTGTTATGGAGATCGGCGGGCTGGCCGGTGCGGCTTTCAATGCCGCCAAGGAGGCCGCGCTGGACGGATTTATCGCATCGCAGATCGGTTTTCTCGATATGGCGCCCGTGGTTGACGGCGTGCTGAGCCATCTCGTGCAGCAAAATAGCCTTGCTTGCGACACAGTATCGCTTGAAAATGTGGTAGCTATGGACCATCTGGCAAGGAAGCTTGCGCGTGAACAGATGCTGCAACGATCAGGGTCTGATCAATCCGTGACCTAATCAACCTGAAGTCGGGTCCCTGGACCGGACGTTTCAGAAGCAAAGGATGAGCATGGACGTTATTGGCATGATGCCGTCCTTCGGTGGGACGATCTGGACATTATTGGCTTTCGTGGTGGCGCTCAGCGTGATCGTTGCTGTCCATGAATATGGTCACTACATCGTTGGTCGCTGGTGCGGGATCCATGCGGAAGTGTTCTCTCTGGGGTTTGGTCCGGTTCTCTTCAGCCGGGTCGACCGGCACGGCACGAAATGGCAATTCGCGCTTCTGCCTTTCGGTGGCTATGTGAAATTTCTGGGCGATGCGGATGCCGCCAGTGCGGGCGCCGATGGCCAGACGATGTCGCGCCTGTCCGAGGCAGAGCGCAAGCGCACCATGCATGGGGCCGATCTATGGCGCCGCGCCGCGGCTGTTGCGGCCGGTCCTGTGTTCAACTTCATCCTCTCCATCATTGTTTTCGCAGGGATTTTTCTGTTCTCGGGCACCACAACCGATGAGCCTGTGATTGGCACGATCAAGAACCTGCCGGGGGAGACGGCCGGATTTGAGGAAGGCGACAAGATTGTCAGCCTGAATGGCGTCGCGACGCCTGATCTGACCAGTTTCTATGAGGCCGCGAGCACAACGGAGCCGGCGGAAACTGTGAGCTATGTGATTGAGCGGGACGGGCGGCAGATTGATCTGGAGGCCACCTACCCGTTCCCAGCCGTGCTCGACCAGTTGCAACCCCGCTCCGCCGCGATGGATGCCGGGATGGAAGTGGGCGATGTGATCCAGACCGTTGACGGGCAGCCGATCTATGCGCTGCGTCAGGTTCAGGCAGCAGCTCAGGCGGGCAACGGCGCGCCCATGGCGCTGACCGTGTGGCGCGACGGGTCGACCTATGATGTCACGCTTACCCCGCGCAAACGCGACCTGCCGACAGATGACGGGTTTGAGACGCGCTGGCTGATCGGTTTCTCCGGCGGTCTGTTCTTCGAGCCGCCGCGCGAGAAACTAGGTTTGGGGGAGGCTGCCTGGGGCGGTGTGCGCCAGACCTATGATGTGGCCAGCGGCAGCTTGTCGGGCCTGTGGCATATGATCACCGGCGCTATCAGCTCTTGCAATATTCAGGGGCCAATCGGCATTGCCCAGACCTCGGGCGATATGGCCTCGCAGGGCGCGATGAGCTTTATCTGGTTTATCGCCGTGCTCTCGACCGCTGTGGGGCTGATCAATCTCTTTCCGATCCCGGTTCTGGATGGCGGTCATCTGGTCTTTCATGCCTACGAGGCCGTCTCCGGCAAACCGCCCTCGGACGAGGCATTGCGCATCCTGATGGGCGGGGGGCTGGCCATGATCCTGTCGCTGATGGTGTTTGCCCTGTCAAATGACCTGTTTTGTCCCTGATTTTGCCCTGATGCTGACATATTTGCCCTGCAGAATAGCACGATCGGTATATTCAGGGTTCTGACATGGAACATCTCTCGAATGGCATGCGCGGTCTGCGCCTTCTGGCACTGGTCAATCTCGACCGGTTGATCTGGCCTCTGGCTGTGCTGACCGCATTGTCGGTCTGGGGATATCTCTCAGGCCTTTGAACGGGCTGGGCACAGGCTTCGGCTGCGTCAGATCTCATAAACTGTGACATTGAATTCGCGTCTTTTGCTTTTTGCTCGAAAGCCGCCTTCTTCGTTTTGACAATTAAGTTAACACGGGCTACGACAGCTACTATATAATGTGGCAGAACGGGGCCCGAGCACATGAAGATCGCATCAGCGACATCTCGCCTTCCAAAATACATCCGAATTCAATTGCTTATCGCGGCGCTGTCCGTTGGCGCTACGGGAACGGCGGTTTTGACGCTGCCCGCCATAGCGCAGAGCTTTCAGTTCTCTCAGGTCGTGATCGAAGGCAACGAGCGTATTGAGGATGAGACCATCCTGAGCTTCCTGCAGCTTGAGCGCGGGCAGACGGTCTCCGGTGCGGAACTTAATGATGCGTTCCAGCGTCTGCAACGCTCCGGCCTGTTTGAGACTGTCGATCTTGTCCCTGCCGGCAACCAGCTTCTGGTCACGGTCACCGAGTTTCCGACCATCAATCGGGTCAATATCGAAGGCAATGAGCGTCTGAAGGACGAGGATTTGCTCAATATCGTCCAGTCCCAGTCGCGCCGGGTCTACAACCCTGCCACGGCTGAGGCCGACGCAGCCCTGATAACCGAGGCCTATAGCCAGTCGGGCCGGATTTCCGCCACCGTCACGCCGCGCATCATTCGCAGGTCAAATAACCGCGTCGATCTCGTTTTCGAGGTGGCCGAGGGTCGCGTGGTGGAAGTCGAGCGGATCAGTTTCGTCGGCAACCGCGCGTTTTCCGACCGCAGGTTGCGCCGCGTTGTGGGAAGCAAACAGGCGGGCCTGTTCCGCCGGATCATCCAGAGCGATACATTCGTGGCCGACCGTATCGCCTTCGACCGCCAGCTTTTGCGCGATTTCTACCAGTCCCGCGGCTATGTCGATTTTCAGGTTCTCTCCGCCACGCCCGAACTGACGCGCCAGCGCGACGGCTTCTTCGTGACCTTCAAGATACGGGAAGGACAGCAATTCAGTTTTGGCGAGATCACCACAAGCTCCGATCTGCCGGATGTCGATATCGACGATTTTGCCGCCGTCAACAACATCAAACCCGGCAGCACCTATTCGCCCGCAAAGGTCGAGAACATGATCACGCGGATGGAACGTCTGGCCGCCAAGCAGGGTCTCAACTTCATCCGGGTCGAGCCGCGCGTGGTGCGCAATGATGCGCAGATGACGCTGGATGTGGAATTTGCCCTGATCCGTGGCCCGCGCGTCTTTGTGGAGCGGATTGATATCGAAGGCAACGCAACCACGCTCGACCGCGTCTTGCGCCGCCAGTTCCGCACGGTGGAAGGCGACCCCTTCAACCCGCGCGAGATCCGCGACGCAGCGGAGCGGATCCGCGCGCTCAACTATTTCACGACGGCGGATGTGAATACCCGCGAAGGCTCCGGGCCTGATCAGGTCGTCATTGATGTCGATGTAGAGGAGACCACCACAGGCTCGCTTGGCTTCGGGGTCAGCTATGGTGCCGTGGAAGGGGCCTCTTTCAACGTCAATTTCTCGGAACGGAACTTCCTCGGTCGTGGCCAGCAAGTCGCTTTCCGCTTTGACACGGGCACCGACAATCAAAACACGCGCCTGTCGCTTGTGGAGCCCGCCTTCCTGGGCCGCGATCTGGAACTTGGCCTGTCGCTTTTCTACCAGACGACTGATGCGCAATTTGCCAATTACGATACGCGCAATGTGGGCTTCCAGCCCTATCTGGAATTCCCGGTCAGCGAAAATGGCCGGTTGCGCTTCAGCTACAGGCTGTCTGATGACGCGATCAATGACGTGGCAGCTGACACGTCCGAGATCATCCAGCGGGAGGAAGGCAGCCGCAGTACCTCTGCCTTTGGCTATCAGTACAGCTACGACACGCGCCGCACGGGCCTCAATCCCAATGCGGGCGTCCTGCTGCGCTTTGGCCAGGAGATCGGCGGTTTCGGCGGCGATCAGGAATTTGTCGAGACGACAGGTCTGATCCAGGGCGAGACCCGTGTGCTGCGCGAAGAGGTCACGCTGACCGCCGCGCTCGAATTCGGTGCCCATACGCGCCTGACCGGCAATAGCCGCATCACAGAGCGGTTCTTTCTCAACTCCCGCCGGATGCGCGGTTTTGATGGTGCCGGGCTCGGTCCGCGTGATCTGGCATCTGTCAATAGCGATGCGCTTGGCGGCAATTACTTCGCCGTCGCCCGTCTTGAGGCCGCATTCCCGCTTGGGCTGCCCGAGGAATACGGCCTGTCGGGCGGGTTGTTTCTGGATGTGGGCTCGGTCTGGGGGCTTGACGATACGGTCGGCACGGGCGGGGTCGAGGTCGATGACGGGTTCAACCTGCGCTCCACCATCGGCGTGTCACTGTTCTGGGACACGCAACTTGGACCGTTGCGGTTCAATTTCTCCCGGGCGATCGTCAAGGAAGATTTCGACCGTGAGCGCAGCTTCGATCTGACCGTCTCGACCCAATTCTGATCATGAAGCTCGCGCAGGTGCTCCGCGCGCTTTGCCTGAGCAGTCTGTTGGGACTGGCCGGGCCCGGCATCGCGCAGCAGGCGGCGCCCAGCCCCGTGCTGACGCTCAATCAGGAACGGCTGTATCAGCAATCGGACTTCGGCAAGCGGGTGCAGGCAGAGATCGCGGAGGCCTCGCGGAAGTTGCAGGTCGAGAACCAAAAAATCCAGGCCGAGCTGATTGCAGAAGAACAACGCCTCACAGATGAGCGCCCGGCGATGGAGGTGGATGCCTTCCAGGAACCGGCCGCGGATTTCGACACGCGCGTGGTCAGCATCAGGGCTGCTCAGGACGCCAAGGCCACGGAGATCCGAAACCGGGCCGAGGCGGAGCGCGCCCGCTTCTTTGAACTCGCTTTCCCCGTCCTGTTCTCGCTGGTCGAGGAGACCGGCGCGGTGGCGATCCTCAACAGCACATCCGTGATCTTCTCGGTGCGCCAGATCGACATCACGGAAAGCGCGATTGCGCGGATCAATGAGCAGATCGGCGCCTCACCGCTGCCGCGCGAAGGGCCGATCCCGCAGCAACGCCCCGAAGGCTTCGGCGCGCCTGATACCAGTCAGGACGAGACCGGGGCGCAAATGCAGACCGTCAATCCGTAACACTTGTGCGCAAAACGGCGCCCTGATACCGATACGGGACCGCTCGAGAGGACCTCCATGACGACAGACAGCGCCGATATCGACCTGATCCAACGCATCATTCCGCACCGCTATCCGTTCCTGCTGGTCGACAAGGTTGTCGATATCGTGCATGGCCAGTCGGCGACGGGTATCAAGAATGTGACCTTTAACGAGCCGCATTTTCAGGGCCATTTCCCCGGCAAGCCGATCATGCCCGGCGTGACGATCATTGAGGCGATGGCCCAGACCGCTGCGGTGATGGTGGGCGTGACGATGGAGATGGCCGACAAGAACCTGCTGGTCTATTTCATGGCGATTGATAATTGCAAATTCCGCCGCAAGGTTGTGCCCGGCGATGTGTTGCAGATGGAGGTAGCGGTGTCGCGCGGGAAGCCCGGCGGCAAGGTGTGGAAGTTCAGGGGCGCGGCCAGCGTCGAGGGCGAGATGGCGGCAGAGGCCGAATTCACCGCGATGATGGACCTGCCGAAATGAGCATTCATCCTTCCGCAATTGTCGAGGACGGCGCCCGGATCGACAGCAGCGCGCGGATTGGTCCGTTTTGTACAATCGGCCCCAATGTCGTGATCGGACCGAAGGTCGATTTGAAGTCGCATGTCGTCGTCAGCGGTCACACGATGATCGGGTCCGAGACGCAAGTCTTCCCATTCGCTACGCTGGGGGAGATTCCCCAGGATCTGAAATTCGCAGGGGAGGAGACGCGGCTTGAGATCGGGGCGCGTAACCGCATCCGCGAAGGCGTCACGATGAATACTGGCACCGATGGCGGCGGCGGGTTGACCAAAGTGGGCGATGACTGCCTGTTCATGACCGGCGCGCATGTGGGCCATGATGCGATTGTCGGAAATGGCGTGATCATGGCCAATCAGGCTGCGCTCGCCGGTCACTGCGTGATCGAGGATAAGGTGATCATCGGTGGGCTTGCGGGGATCCATCAATGGGTGCGCATCGGACGTGGCGCGATCATTGGTGCGGTCACGATGGTGACCAATGATGTGATCCCCTACGGCCTCGTGCAGGCCCCCCGGGGAGAATTGGACGGGCTGAACTATGTCGGGCTGAAACGCTCCGGCGTGGCGCGGGCCGATATCACTGCGCTGCGGGCGGCCTATCAGATGCTGCGACAGGGCGATGGCTCCTTTCAGGATCGCGCGCGCCGCCTGCATGAAGAAACCGACAGCGATTATGTCCGCGAGGTCGTGGATTTCGTACTGGGCGACAGCGAGCGGTCGTATCTCACTCCAAGATGAGCCTTGCCATCGTCGCAGGTGAGGGGGCCCTGCCGCCACTGGTGCTGGACCATCTGACGGCGCAGGGGCACAGTTTTTATCTTTGCGAACTGCATGGCTATCCTTATGCGAACCGCGCCGATCAGCCGGTCATTCGCTTTCGGGTGGAGACGCTGGGCAGTTTCATCGCCGATCTCAAAAGCCGTGATGTCACCCGGATCTGCTTTGCCGGCCGCATCGGCCGCCCAAGGCTTGACCCTGCCGCGATTGATGCGGCCACGATGCCACTGGTGCCGCGCATGATGCAGGCTTTGCAGGCGGGCGATGACACGGCGCTGCGGCTGCTGCTGTCGTTTTTCCGCGAAGAGGGGATCGAGCCCGTTGGCGCGCATGAACTGCGCCCCGATCTGCTGCCTCCGCCCGGAACGCTTGGGGCGGTCGCGCCGCAGGACCAGCACAAGCGCGACGCCATGCGGGGGGTGCAGATCATCGCCGCGATGGGTGCGGTCGATGTGGGGCAGGCGTGTATCGTCGCGGGCGGGCAGGCGCTGGCTATCGAGGCGATGGGCGGCACGGATTGGATGATGCAAAGCCTGTTGCTGCAGGCAGAGCCGCTGCGCGCCGATCTGACGGCTGCATTTATTGGCCGTGGCCCGTCTCAAAGGGGGCCGGGATTGCCGGATGGCGGTGTGCTGGTGAAGGCTGCGAAACCGGGGCAGGAGTTGAAGATCGACATGCCGGTGATTGGCCCCGACACGTTGCGGCGCGCTATTCAGGTGGGGCTCGAGGGGATCGTGATCGAGGCCGGTCGCGTGATGGTTCTTGAGACCCCGCGTTGTGTCTCGCTGGCCGATCGCGCGGGGCTGTTTATCTGGGTGAAGGCATGAAGGTCTTCATCATCGCGGGTGAGCCGTCGGGGGACGCTTTGGGCGGCGCCTTGATGGACGGTCTGCGCAAGGAAGGGGCAGGGGCGCAATATGCGGGCATTGGCGGTCCGGTGATGCAGGCGCATGGTCTTGATAGCCTGTTTGCGATGGAAGAGCTCAGCGTGATGGGGCTGGCCGAGGTGCTGCCAAAGCTGCGCGGGCTGTTCCGGCGGCGCGATGAGGCGGTCGCCGCCTGTCTGGCCTTCGCGCCCGATGTGCTGATCACCATCGACAGCCCTGATTTCTGCCTGCGCGTTGCCCGCAAGCTCAAGGTGGCCCGCCCTGATCTCAAGACCATTCACTACGTGGCGCCGACGGTCTGGGCATGGCGGCCCAAGCGGGTGGAGCGGATGCGCGGGGTGATTGATCACGTGCTGGCGCTGCTGCCTTTTGAGCCGCCCTATATGGAAGCCGCCGGGATGAGCTGCGATTTCGTGGGCCATCCGATCACCACCGAACCCGTGGCCAATGCCCGCGAAGCGACCCTGTTTCGGCGCGAAAACGGGTTGGGTCAGGCACCTGTCATCCTCGCTTTGCCCGGCTCCCGGCGGGGAGAGGTCTCGCGCCTGATGGAGCCGTTCGGCGCGGCGCTGGAAGGTGTCATTGCCCAGCACCCGGAAGCGCGCGTCGTTCTGCCTGCTGCTGCGCCTGTTGCAGGTCAGGTGATCGCGCGGGCCGCCAGCTGGCCGGGGGCGCCGGTGATACTCGATCCGCGTGGCAAATCGCCCGAGCAGGCGGTTGCGCGAAAGCGCGCGGCGTTTCGGGCTGCGGATGTGGCATTGGCGGCGTCGGGCACGGTCTCGCTGGAGCTTGCGGCGAGTGATACACCGATGGTGATTGCCTATGACATGAACTGGGTGTCGCGCCAGATGCTCAAACGGATGCTGAAGATCGACACGGTGACCTTGGTCAATCTGGTCTCGCAAACCCGCGCGGTGCCGGAATATCTGGGCGATGCCTGCGTGCCTGCAGATATCGCGACGGCGGTGACGTTGCTTTTGGAAGATCCTTCCGCGCGCAAGGCGCAGCTGGCCGCGTTCGGAACGGTGATGGAGGCGCTCGGGCGCGGGGGGGAGGCGCCGGGTCGGCGTGCCGCGCGCTCGGTGCTGGCGCAGCTCGAATGAGTTTTGCAGATGACATAACCCGCGCACCGCTGCCCTATGAGCCCGAGCGGGGGGCGGAGGCGGAGGCGCTGTTTGACAGTCTGCCCGACCCGCTTGCAAGGCTGATCCATGGCACGGCCGCCTGCAGCCCCTATCTGGCCGGGCTTCTGGCCAAGGAGGCCGAGTGGATCGCGGGCTGCGCGACGCGTGAGGCCGAGACGATGCTGGCCGAGGCGCTGGATGCGATCGAGACCCTTGCGTTTG
>CAYGUB010000075.1:0-11346 GCA_964352845.1 uncultured Rhodobacterales bacterium
GGGCGCGTTATGTGATGCGTGATGTTTCGGATATTTCGTCAGACGCTATAGGCGCAAACTGCTATAGATCAAAAGCGACACTTCAGACTTAAAGCCCGGTCTTGCCGTAGATCGTGTACAGACCGACCACCGCGTTCATCTCGCGCAGCATTGTGTTGAGATCGGCAAATACGTCTGAGCGAAGCTCGGCCGGAGGGTTTTGCTTTGCCACCGCGACCTCGAGGCTTGGCTTGAGCTCCATCCAGTCACCCCAGATATCATCAAGCCCAGCCCGGATATCTTCCGTGGGCGCGGGTTTGATACCTGCCTCACTCATGCCCTCACGCAGCGCAAGCAGCGAAATTTCGAACATCTGCATCGTGCCTTTCAGCGCCTCGGCGGCATCTGTATTACCGCTCCAGACCTGGCAGGCCTCCTTCGACATTTTCTGGGTCAGCATCCGCTGGCGACCGGAAATATCGACGAGCATCGCATCGGCCTGCAGCATTGCAGTTGGATCGGAATACTGCCCTGAAAGCTCGCTGACCAGCAACTTGGCCCGCTCCAGCACTTCCAAATTGTGACCGTCGATGAGGGAAATGCTTGTCTCGACATCTTTGCCCTGAACCAGACCGTCAATAGCCGCGCTGACATCGTTCCATTCCGTCTTGAGCGCCTCCAGCGCGACAAGCGTCTTGCGCCGCTTTTCCTGCCCGCGCATGCGCAGGTCCGGATCGCCAAACTCAAGCCCGTTGGTGATCTTGTCAAACTCGGTCTGTGCGGCCGTCAGAATGGCGAGGCTCTCATCCCTGTTGATGCCGGCCGTATAGTTGCACGCAGCCGCCGCAACGCGCTGTGACAACATGCGCAATTTGCCGGAGAAGTTGATCCGCTCGGTCGCGCCGATATCCTCGATATTGCCGGTCTCCTGACGGGCAATCACGTAAAAGCCCACGACGCGGTTCGCCTCTTGCAGGGCCACGTTCAGATCCGCGGCCAGTTTGGCGCGCTGATCGGTGTCCATCGGCACGCCGGTCGCGGCAGCCTCCAGAGCCGGTTTGAGATCGGTCCACAAAGCCGCAACATCCGCGAGCCCCTCGGAGACATCCCGGCTGGGCGGCCGTGCCATGCCGTTCTCGCCAGTGCTGAGATCCGCGAGCGAGCTGTCAAACAGGTTGATCGTGCCTTTCAGGCTGTCTGATCTCTCGGCCGAGCTATCCCCGGAGGCGATCTGGCAGGCTTCCTTTGACATTTTCTGTGTCAGCATGCGCTGGCGGCCCGCCACATCAATCGCCTTGCCCAAGGCTGCATCTGCACCATTATCGGCATAGACAGTCACCACAGCAGAGACGACATCTTGCGCCGCAGCCAGAAGCGCCATGTTCTGCGCGTTTATCAGCTCCATACTCTCAGAAGAGAACGGGTCTTGCGTCAGCGTCGTGATTGCCGCGTCAATGGGCGCCCAAGTCTCGCCCAGATCGGCAATTCTGTCGAGGATAGCATCGTTGCTTTCCGCACCGTCGATCTTCAGATCACCGCTGCCGTTTTGCAGCCCGGCAAGGATCTTCTTGAACTCCGCCTGCGCTGCGGTCAGCCTTTTCGAGTTGGCCGGCGCATCGACCCCTGCATTCAGGTTGCAGCCCGCCGCAGCCATGCGCTGGGACAGCATCCGTAACTTGCCGGAGAAATTGATCCGCTCATTCGCACTTTTCAAACCCTGCGCCTCAAGACCCGTAGGCGTAAAGGCCAATAGTGAGGCACATAGTATCGTGGCAAGTCCGGTGCTGATTGCGGGTCTGGAAAGAAACGTCATGGGTTTCATAAACTTGCTCCATTTAGATCGTTGAGCAGCCAGAAGTCCGCCCAGTACATTGCGTTTTTGCCTTATCTAGGCAGATAGTGCTAACAGTTGGACAAAATTATGCTCATTTTAGGTGCGGATTGACACTAAAAATGCCCAACTTTTGCCAGATTTTCTGTCCGTCAAGGGCAGCTGTCGCTCTGCTGAGGGACCTTCCGCGCCCCTGTTGCGCGACTAACCGGATGGCCCGTCGGGTTTGTCACGCTCCAGAGCCAGACGGGACGAATAGTAAAAGGCGATGGCCTGCGCGCGGTTCTTGACCGACAGCTTATCATAGAGATTGGAGAGGTGGAATTTCACCGTATTGGTGGAGATCGACAATTGCTTTGCAAGCTCGCGGTTGGTGAGCCCCTTGGAGAGCGTCTCAAGGATCAGCCTCTCCTTGCGTGATAGCTGATGGATCGGGTCGGATTGCAACTGGCGCACATCCATGAAGGGAAAGACCATCTTGCCCGCAACCACGTCAAGGCAGGTCTCCAGCAACTGCTCCGCCGCAGCAGAGCGCGGCGCAAAGGCGGCTGCCCCCGCGCTCATCGCCAGACGCGGCAGATCGCCGGTCTCCTCGGCATAAACCACGATGCGCGGCGCATTTTGTTGATCGCGCAACACCTCGATCAGCTTTGCCCCGCCCAAGCTCGGCAGGTTCCAATTGATGATCCCGATCTGAACCGGCACCCGCATCACCGTGCCAAGAAACCCCTCTGCCGTGGCAGAGGTTGCCACAAGCGAGAACCTTGGGTCGCGATCAATAATCTCAGACAGCGCAGACAGGACGAGCGTATTGCTGTCAGCGATCATGATATCGACTGGTTTCCCACCCGGGCCAAAAGATTGAGTCATATGATTTATTTCCAAAATACCACCCATTTGAGAGCGCTTCAGTCGGTATGCAGGGGCATATTACCATAAAGGATGGGAAATTTCCCACCCATTTGGTTACCCAAAAGCAGGAGTAAGGGGCGTTGTGAGCGGCCGGGATATCTTTAGGCTTCGTTAATCGCGGTATCTCGCGCCCTTTTTTGCAAAGTTGACAGCGGAGACGACATGACTGACGCCACTCTATTCCCCCAGCTCGAAATCCCCGCAACCATCGCCGCAGGACCCGGTCCAGGCAATACCGATGCCCGCGTCCTGGCCCGGTTTGCAGGCGCGGGTCTGGCCGATCACATGCACCCGGCGGTTTTGCAGGGGATGATAGAATGCAAACATATGCTGCGCGACGTGATGGGGACGAAAAACACCTACACGTTCGGCGTCGCAGGCACAGGCTGGTCGGGTCTGGACGTCATGTTCAGCGCGGTCATGCCCGGCGACCGGGTGGTGATGTTTGTCAACGGAACTTTCTCGGGCATAGACGGGCTGACCGTGCGCATGAAGGCTGCCACCGACAAGGAGCTTGCCGCCAACCCCATGGATCCGCAACCGGCCAGCGTGACGATCATCGATGTGCCGCATGGGCAATCGGTCACGGCTGAGATCATCGAGACGGCACTGGCAGAGCATAAGCCGAAATGGGCTGCCATGGCGCATTGGGAAACCGGCTCCGGGCGCATCAATGACATTCGCGGCTTTTCTGACGCTTGTGAGGCGCATGGCGTCATGGGGCTGGTGGATGCTGTCTCGTCGCTCGGGGTTGAGGATTTTCGCATCGATGACTACCCGGGCATCCATGGCTGGGCCTCCTGCCCGCAAAAAGGCATTTGCTGCCTGCCGCTGACCTATGCCCCGGTCTCCTTCACCGATCACTATATCGACCAGTTGAAGCGGACCGGCACCAGAACCTTTGTCCATCATCCGGTCATGGAGGCGCGACACTGGGGCATCATCGACGGCAAGGATGTCGAGAAAGGCACCTATCACCGGACACATTCGGCCTATGCGGTCGCTGCCTTCCACGAGGCGCTGCGCATCACGCTGCAGCAGACCGTCGCGCAACGGGCCAAGGATTACGCGTTCCACGAGGCCGCCCTGCGCGACGCATTGAGCGCGATGGGCTGCGAGATCACCTCCAACATGACGTCGCTGATCGTGCTCAACCTGCCCGGCAGTCTTGCAGGTCGGGAGATGGAGCTGGTCCAGCATTGCCGCGCGCAGAATTTCGGCATCTGGCCCACGCTGTCGGAACCGGTGCAAGTGCGGATCGGCATCCTCAACCTGCTCAACGAGACAGCGATCAGCGATATCGCCAATCGCTTCGGCACCGCATTGCGCGCGCTTGGCGCAAGCTTCGATCAGGCGCAGGTTGATCGGGCGCTTGATCGGCATTACGGCAAGGCCATAGCGGCGGAATGATCTGCGCCCGGCGCTGCTCGGAGAACTGGAGGCGGGATGGATATTCACGAATATCAGGCCAAGGAGATTCTGGCCAATTTCGGTGTCACCGTGCCAGAGGGCGCCCTGGCCTATAGCCCCGAGCAGGCCGCCTATCGCGCCCGCGAACTGGGCGGAGAGCACTGGGTCGTCAAGGCCCAGATCCACGCTGGCGGGCGCGGCAAGGTAGGCGGCGTCAGGCTTTGCGACAGCGACACAGCCATCCTCGCCGCGGCTGAGAGGATGTTCGGCCAGAGCATGGTCACCCACCAGACCGGACCCGAGGGAAAGGGCATCTACCGGGTCTATGTCGAGGCCGCCGTGCCGATCGAGCGTGAAATCTACCTTGGGCTTGTGCTGGACCGGAGCTCTCAGCGCGTGATGATCGTGGCCAGCGCCGAGGGCGGGATGGAGATCGAGGATATCTCGGCCCAGAAACCCGACAGCATTGTGCGCGCCACGGTCGAGCCCGCCGTGGGTCTGCGCGATTTTCAGTGCCGCCAGATCGCTTTCAAACTGGGGATCGAGGCCGGGCTGGTCCAGCAGATGGTGCGCAGCCTGCAAGGCTGCTACCGCGCCTTCACCGAGCTTGATGCGACCATGGTCGAAATCAACCCGCTGGCCGTCACCACCGATAACCGGGTGATCGCGCTGGATGCGAAAATGACATTCGATGACAATGCGCTTTACCGCCACCCGCAGATCAGCGAATTGCGCGACAAATCCCAGGAGGACGCGCTTGAAAGCCGGGCGGCGGATCGCGGGCTGAGCTATGTGGGGCTGGAGGGCAATATCGGCTGCATCGTGAACGGCGCCGGGCTTGCCATGGCCACGATGGACATGATCAAGCTGGCAGGCGGGGCGCCGGCAAATTTCCTCGACATTGGGGGCGGGGCAACGCCCGAGCGTGTTGCCAAGGCTTTCCGGCTGGTTCTGGCGGACAAGAATGTGGAGGCGATCCTTGTCAATGTCTTCGCGGGCATCAATCGCTGCGACTGGGTCGCCGAAGGTGTGGTTCAGGCGCTGCGCGGGGCAGACGTCAATCTGCCCGTGATCGTGCGCCTTGCGGGCACCAATGCAGATCTGGGCCAGAAGATTCTGGCGCAATCGGGCCTGGCCGTTATCCGCGCCAGCACGCTTGATGAGGCCGCAGAGCGGGCCGTGGGCGCATGGAAAAGCGACATCTCGCAAGGGCTGCGCATAAAGGCAGTCTCATGAGCATCCTGGTGGGCCGCGACACGAAGGTCATTGTTCAAGGCATCACCGGCAAGATGGCCCGCTTTCACACCAAGAACATGCTGGACTACGGCACAGGCGTCGTGGGCGGTGTGGTGCCGGGCAAAGGCGGGCAGGATGTAGGCGGCGTGCCGGTCTTTGACACGCTCGAAGAGGCCGTAGCAAAAACCGGAGCAGACGCTTCGGTGATCTTCGTCCCCCCACCTTTCGCGGCGGATTGCATTATGGAGGCGGCAGATAGCGGGATCGGCTACTGCGTCTGCATCACCGATGGCATCCCCGCGCAGGATATGATTCGCGTCAAACGCTATATGTACCGCTACCCGAAGGACCGGCGTATGGTGCTGACTGGCCCCAATTGCGCAGGCACCATCAGCCCCGGCAAGGCGATGCTGGGCATCATGCCCGGCCATATCTACCTGCCCGGCCATGTGGGCATTGTCGGGCGCTCCGGCACGCTGGGCTATGAGGCGGCGGCGCAGTTGAAAGACCGTGGCCTTGGCGTCTCCACCTCGGTGGGGATCGGTGGCGACCCGATCAACGGCTCTTCCTTTCGCGATATTCTGGAGCGGTTCGAGCAAGATGACGATACCCATATCATCGCCATGATCGGCGAGATCGGCGGCCCGCAGGAAGCCGAAGCGGCTGCGTATATCCGCGATCATATCACCAAACCTGTGGTTGCCTATGTGGCCGGTCTGACAGCACCGAAAGGCCGGACCATGGGTCACGCAGGCGCAATCATCTCGGCTTTCGGCGAAAGCGCTTCCGAGAAGGTCGAGATCCTCTCGGCCGCAGGCGTCACCGTAGCCCAGAGCCCCGCCTTGATCGGCGAGACAATTGCACAGGTGATGGAGGCTGCCTGATGTATAATCGAAGCGACGCCCGGACATCCGGCGCCATCGACACCGCCCCCGAGAGCTGCGCAAAACTGGTAATGCTGCTTTTGCTGAATTGCGATCAGAGCCAGCGCGCGCAAGGCAAGACAGACCGCGCCCCTGATCCAATGGCGCAGATCCGGGACCGGATGGCAGGCAAGACGCTCGGGATTGTGGGGTTTGACGCATCGGGACAAGATCTCGCCCGCCGTGCCAGCCATATCCCGGAGATTGAGATCGTGATCCATCACTCCACCGCCCTTGCCCGGGCAACGCTTAGCGGGTTCAAGGCGCGTCAGGTGGACAGGCTCGAGACGCTGCTGGCCGAACGCGATTTCGTCTCGCTGCATTGCGCGACCACGGATTGCAGCGGCCCCGTCATCACCTCCGCCCGGCTCGATCTGATGAAGGAAGACGCCTATCTGATCAATGCCGCGCAGAGCAGTCTGATCGACCCGCTGGCGCTTGCCAATGCGCTGATCTTTGGCACAATCGGCGGCGCGGCTGTCGCAGTCAGCTCCCCGGGCGCTTATCTGGGCCATATAGGATCAGCCTGTGACAATCTCGTCGTCTGGCCACGGGGTATGGATATCTCGCGCAAGCTGGAGCGCTATGGCCGCGCAACCCCCACTGACGCGCCCCGCGTCGCATAGGCCTATCCTTTCGCGATGTCGCCCCGCCGCAAACCGATCAATTGGCATCCCAACGTATCGCGCAGGGCCGCGACCAGCTCATCGACCCCTTCGGCTGCGACGTAATTTCCGCCGGTTCGATCCGCCAGACAGCGCGCCACCGTGGTTGCATTGGCATAATCATCAGCCGTTGATTTGTCCCAGCTGAAATGATCGCCCCGGACCCGAAAGCCGATCACATGGATCGTCAGATCATGCCCTTGCGAGACCAGCTCGCCGGCCAGTTCACAAGGCGCGCCGCCGCAGGTCTCCTTGCCATCAGTGACCAGCACAATCGTGCCCGGCTGCGTCGCATAGTCCAGCGCCTCGGCCGCCTGGCGCACGGCTTCTGTCAGCGCCGTGTTGCCCGAGGGCACAAGCCTGTCGACCGCCGCAATGATCGCAGCGGCCGCATCGGGCGTCGGAGCGAAGCGCAGATCGATATTGCTGCACAGATCGCCCGGACCCGGCCCGTAAATGATCAGGCCCAGATTTCGGTTGGCCGCGATGGGCGGCATCGCGCTGCGCATGGCGCGGCGAGCCTCGTGAATGCGGGGCTCTTCAAGCAGATTGAACCCGGTCTCGGACATGGAGCCTGATCCGTCAAACACCACCATCGCATCCTCGACGCAACTGCTCCCGGCCAGCGCCGAATTCACACACACAGCGGACGCGACAAAAGTCGCGGTGATCCGGCGCAGGAAGGGTCTGTGTGATGTCATGGCATGAGCTTAGGCCCAGCCGTCGCATTGGGCAAACCCAATCGACAGATCACCGATAGGGCACGCCCGGTAGCACGCACAGCATCTCATAGATCAGGTTCGCCGCCGTCAATGCCGTATTTCCCGAACTGTCATAGGGCGGCGAGACCTCGACCAGATCGCAGCCCACGATGGGCAGACCGCGCAGGCCCCGGATCAGCTCCAGCGCTTGCGGCGTCGTCAGCCCACCAATCTCGGGCGTGCCGGTTCCGGGCGCGATGGAGGGATCGAGACTGTCGATATCATAGCTGACATAGACCGGGCCCGCCCCCATCCGGTCGCGGATCTGCCTGGCCAGCGGGGCTGCGGATGTGTGCCACAGCTCCTGTGCGAGGACCAGATTGAACCCCCAGTCGCGCGGCTCGTCGAAATCCTGCGCCGTATAGCCCGTGCCGCGCAGACCGATCTGCCAGACATCCCGGGGCCTGAGCAGACCTTCTTCATAGGCGCGGCGAAACACGGTGCCGTGGGTCTCGCGCTCGCCAAACATCTCGTCATTGACATCGGCATGGGCGTCGATGTGAACCAGCCCGACGGGCCCGTGCTTTTTGGCGATCGCGCGCAGGATGGGCAGTGTGATCGTGTGATCCCCGCCGATGCTGACCGGGATGATATCATGGCTGAGCAGCGCATCGAAATGGTCGGTGATGATCTTGATGCTTTGCGCCAGATTGAACGTATTGATCGCCACATCGCCCAGATCGGCGCATTGCAGCGCATCGAAAGGCGCCGCGCCCGTTTGCAGCCCATAGGGGCGGATCATCGAGGATTCAGCGCGGACCTGCTGGGGCCCGAACCGCGTGCCGGACCGCCAGCTGGAGCCGTGATCCATCGGGATCCCGACAAAACCCACATCCAGCCCTTCCGCGGTCTCGGCTCTGGGCAGGCGCATGAAACTGCCCTGCCCGGCAAAGCGTGCGAGGTCATTTCCCGAAACGGGTTGGTTAGGCATCACGTTCCCTCTTGTTATGGCAATACAGACACATCAGCTCCATCGCGGCATGGGCGCCCGCCACGGCGGTGCAATCGCCGACATCATAGGGCGGGGAGACCTCGACCACATCACCCCCGACCATGTTCAGCCCCGCCAGATCGCGCAGGATATGCGCCGCCTGAGCCGAGCTCAGCCCGCCCCAGACAGGCGTTCCCGTCCCCGGCGCGAAAGCGGGATCGAGGCAATCAATATCAAAGGTCACATAGGTCTGATGATCGCCGATGATCTCCCTGATCTTGGCCGCGATCTGCGCCGCAGAGCTTTCATGCACCTCGCGCGCATCGATGATATGGACGCCCATCCGGTCGGCATTGACCGTGCGGATCCCCACCTGAACCGAACGCGCGGGAACAATCAGACCCTCTTTCACCGCCTTGTAGAACATCGTGCCGTGATCGATCCGGTCCATATCGTCATCGGGCCAGGTATCGGTATGGGCATCGAATTGCAGCAGCGACAGCGGTCCGAATTTCTCGACATAGGCGCGCAGGATCGGGAAGGTAATATAGTGATCCCCCCCCAGCACGAGCGCGCCCGCCCCGGCCTCCAGTATCCCCGCGATATGGGCCTTCAGCGCGGCGGGGAAGGCTGCGATATCGGCATAGTCAAAAGCCAGATCGCCGTAATCGGCCACATTGGCATCGACCAGCGGGTCGATATCCCAGCCATAGGGCGGATCGCAGGGCTGCAGGGTCGAGGCCTCCCGGATGGCGCGCGGCCCCAGCCGGGTGCCCGGCCGGTTCGTCACAGCCTGATCAAACGGCACGCCGGTCACGGCCAGATCCACGCCGGTCAGATCCTTGCTATAGGTCCTGCGCATGAACGACAGCGCGCCGCCAAAGGCGTTCTCAAAGGAGTGCCCGCGATAGCCCTTGCGCGTCAGGGCATTGTCGACATCGTCGCGCGCATCACTCAGTGCCATAAATCCTCAGCCATCTATCCAATCCTCACTCCTTCACGGACCAGCTGATCCGTCACCTCACGGATTGCATCGCCCAGCGTATCGGCCACCATATCTATCTGATCCTCGCTGATCACCAAAGCAGGTGACATCACGTTGAGATGACCGATGGGCCGCACCATCAGCCCCTTGGCCTCGGCCGCATCGCTGATCCGCTTGCCGACATTGAGCACATCGGGCAACAGCGTCTTGCGCGCCTTGTCGGCCACATTCTCAACGCAGATCATCAGCTTGCGACCGCGCACATTGCCGACCAGCGGCAGCGCTTCCAGCCCGGCGAGGCGTTCTTCGAAATAGGCGCCCAGCTGTGACGCGCGCGCCAAAAGCCCTTCGCGCTCGATGATTTCGATATTTTTCAGCGCCGCCGCGCAGGCCACGGGATGGCCCGCATAGGTAAAGCCTGACGCATACCAGCGATCGCCCTCCATCGCGTCCCAGATACGGTCCGAGAAGATCACCGCGCCAATCGGCTGATAGCCCGAGCTCAACCCCTTGGCGCAGCAAATGATGTCGGGCAGGACGCCGAACTCTGCCTCTGACGCGAACCAGTGACCCAGCCGTCCAAAGGCCGTGACCACCTCATCGGCAACAAACAGGATATCATGCGCCCGGCAAATGCCCGCGATCCGCGCGAGATAGCCGTCAGGCGGCACGATCACGCCACCCGATGCCTGAATAGGCTCTGCAAAAAAGCCGCCGATCCGATCCGGGCCGACCTCAAGGATCTTGGCCTCGAACTCCGCTATCAGATGATCGCAAAACGCGGCCTCATCCATACCCTCGGGCATCCGGTAGGTGTTTGGGGCGGAGATATGGTGGATCCCATCGGTCTTGTAGTGGAATTCCGGCACCTTGTCGCCATCGCGCTGGCTGATCGACATCGCCGCATAAGTGGCCCCATGATAGGACTGATCGCGCGCAATCACATGGGTCTTTTCGGGCCGCCCCATGCAGCGCTGGTAAAAGGCGATCATCCGGTAGGCGCTGTCAATAGCGCTCGAGCCACCCGTGGTGAAATGCACCCGGTTCAGATCGCCCGGCGCGCGCGCGGCCAGTTTTGCAGCAAGCTGCGCCGATGGTGCATTGCCCATGTCCACAAACGTGTTGGAAAAGGCGAGCTTCTCGGCCTGAGCGGCGATTGCCTCGGCCATCTCGCGCCGCCCCAAGCCGATATTGGTGCACCACAGCCCGCCCACCGCATCGAGATAACGCCTGCCTGCGCTGTCCCACAGATAGCAGCCCTCACCCCGCTCGATCATCAAGGCACCGTCACGGGTGAAGCTGTCAAAATGTGTCCAGGGGTGGAGGATATGGCTCCGGTCAAGCTCCTGCAGGGTCATTTCGCGCGACTGACAGGCTGCGCACGTTCTACCAGCCGCGCAAAGAAGGAGGCCCCGACAGGCGCGATCTCATCGTTGAAATCATAGGCCGGGTGGTGCAGCATCGCGCTATCGCCCTGCCCCAGAAACAGGTAGGAGCCGGGGCGCTTTTCCAGCATATAGGCGAAATCCTCCGCCCCCATCTCGCGCGTGCCATTAAGCGTAACCGCATCCTCGCCGGCGATCTCGGCGGCGACCTCTATGGCAAAACCGGTCTCCTGCGCATGATTGACGGTCGCGGGGTAGCCCTTCTGGAAATCGAGCCGCACCTCCACCCCATAAGCAGGCCCAATTCCAGCGCAAATCTCCTCCATGC
>CAYGUB010000076.1:0-11294 GCA_964352845.1 uncultured Rhodobacterales bacterium
GGCATGATCCTTGGCGCACCTTCGGGTGAAAAGGAGGTGGCGGAAGAGAAATCCGACGAGGCACCCATTGCTTTCGTGCCGATTGACGAGATGACGATTTCCCTGGGCCCGCGTGCCGAGACATTGCTTCGGTTCAGCGCCCAGCTGGAGGTCGATCCGACCCACAGCAAGGAGGTCGAACATCTCAAGCCAAGGATTCTCGACATACTGAACGGCTATTTGCGCGCGGTCGATATCAAGGAAATGGAGGACCCGGCCTCCCTGATCCGGTTCAGATCGCAAATGCTCAGGCGGGTCCAGCTGGTTACCGGCCCCGACCATGTCCGGGATCTCCTCATAACAGAATTCGTTTTCAGATAAGGACGGACACGTGGAATTCGTTGCAGATATCTTTCTCGGAACGGGCGCATTGGCCGCCGCTCTTTACTGTTTGATCCTGTCCAGGAAGCTCACGCGGCTTAAGGGGCTTGATCAGGATCTTGGCGGCGCGATCTCGCAGCTCTCTGCGCAGGTGGATGATATGAACAGGGCGCTGCGGTCAGCGCAGGATGCGGCTACCTTGTCCTCTACCAAGCTCGATGAGCAGACGAAACAGGCCGAGTCCGTGGCCGACAAGCTCGAAATTCTCATGGCGGCGCTGCATGACATCACGGATGATCCCGCCCCTGTTGCAGCTTCGGCACCACCTGCACCACCTGTGCCGCCCGCGCCTGCACCAGCGGCGCCATCTGTCGCATCGACACCTGCGGGACCTGCGCCGGCAGCCCCGGAACCAGCTCCGGCTACGCCTGTGGAGACCCATCAACCCCTGGCACCTGCAGCCGCCCCCGCGCCGGAACCTGAACTTGTCCTGCCAGTGGAGGATGACCCGTCGGTATCGGTCTTCATGCGCAATCCAAAACGACCGGCTGAGGTGGATGCATGAACAAAGAGCTTGGTCAAAAAACACCTAAAACCGTTCTTCTCACGATCGTGGGTTTTCTGGTCGTCTCGGGCCTGTTGCGGTTTGGTGCTGTCGGCATCGCTGTGGCGCGCGACGCAGTTGAGCCGAAAGAACAGATGACGGCGGTGGCTGAGCAATCCGCGCCCAATCAGCAGGATCTCGAGGCGTTGCTTGAGCGGATCAACGGGCGCGCGGAGAAGCTGATGAAATGGGAGATTGAGCTTGCCGACAGGCAAAAGGACCTCGATGCCGCCGCGCTGGTCATCGAGAAAAACCTCGCCGAGCTGCAAGCCGCCGAAGAGCGTCTGCGCGAAACGGTCGCCTTCGTTGAAACGGCGGCGGAGGATGATGTGGACCGGCTTGTCGCGGTCTATGAGACGATGAAGCCAAAGACAGCCGTGCCTCTGTTTGGTCAAATGTCGCCAGAATTCGCAGCCGGGTTTCTGGGCCGAATGCGCCCTGACGCTGCCGCCGCCATCCTGGCCGGGCTGGCATCAGAGCAGGCCTATGCGATCTCGGTGATTCTGGCGGGCCGCAATGCAGGAGCGCCAAAACAGTGATAGGTATCATCGGAATTGTCGTCGTGCTCGTTATGGTGTTTGGCGGCTATCTTGCTGCCGGCGGGAAGATGGGCATCATTCTCAAGGCATTGCCCTATGAGATGACCATGATTGGTGGTGCCGCCGCCGGAGCCTTTCTGATCAGCAATGATGGCCCCTCCGTCAAACATACGCTCAAGGATATCGGCAAGGTATTCAAAGGCTCGAAATGGAAAAAACAGGACTATCTTGATCTGCTCTGCCTGCATTTCGAGCTGATCCGCATCGCGCGCCGGAACCCGGTGGATCTTGAGGTTCACATCGAGGCGCCAGCCGATTCGCCGATATTCGGGCGCTACCCCAAGATTCAGTCCGATCGCGAATCGGTGGAGCTTATCTGCGACACGCTGCGCTCTGCCTCCATGAACTACGATGACCCCTATCAGGTCGAGGAAGTGCTTGAGAAACGGATGGACGCCAATCTGCATCACGCGATGCATTCCAGCCATGCGCTTCAGACCGTGGCCGATGGTCTACCCGCACTCGGCATTGTTGCTGCGGTTCTGGGCGTGATCAAGACCATGGGCTCGATTGATCAGCCGCCAGAGGTGCTGGGCAAGTTGATCGGTGGTGCGCTTGTGGGGACCTTTCTGGGTGTCTTCATGGCTTACGGTTTCGTGGGCCCCTTTGCGGCCAAACTCAAGACAGTGATCGAGGATGAAAGCAGTTTCCACAATCTCATCCGGGAGGTCCTCGTGGCCAATCTGCGCAATCACGCGATCAATGTCTGCCTTGAGGTTGGGCGACAGAACACCCCCGGCCATGTGCGCCCCTCTTTCGCCGATCTCGAAGAGGCGCTGAAAGAAGTCAAACAGGCGACCGCGTGATGCGCTTGATCCTCTCGGTTGTCGTCTCGTTATTCGGAGCAGTCCCTGCACTGTCCGAAATCATCGTGAAGTCGGGAGAACATGAGACCTTCTCCCGGCTTGTCGTCTACATGCCGCGCGGCGTTGACTGGACCACGGCGGTTGACGGGACAACCTTCCGGCTGGATGTGGAGGGGTATCAGGACGGGTTCGACATCGAGGGAATCTTCGACATTCTTCCCAGAAACCGGCTCGACAGCGTTGATGCGAAAGCGGATCAGCTCATTGTCGATTTGGGATGCGAATGCAGGTTTCGGCAATACACCCTGCCCACCGGCTTTCTGGTGATCGATGTCGTTGATGGTGTCCCCGACAGTGTTTTTCAGGAAGCGTCTGCACCAGCCGTCGCGCCGTTTATGGCCCCTGCGCTGCCCACTGTCATCCCGCGCAGCAATGAGCCAGTGTTGCCTCTTGTCATCGCCAAACCACCGATTGAGCAGACATTGCCCGAGCCCGAAGAGATGACTGACCGCCATGAGCGGATTGATGAATTCCGTCGCTCTCTTCTGGAGCAGTTTGGCCGCGCTGGTGCCCAGAACCTGCTGACCGTGCCGCAGGTAGAAATCGCCCCGCCGGTCACGGCTGAGGTTGTTGATGAAGGGCCGGAGGAATTCGCGCGGGTCAGCCCGGCGCCACAGACCCGGCTGGAGATCACGACAGCGCAGGACGATGCGATGCCGCAGATCAGGGAGTTGCTCGAAAGCTCGACGCAGGCCTGCTACGAACCGGATTTTTTCGATATATCCAATTGGCGCGGCGAGCAGCCCTTCATGGAAGAACAAGGCGCGATCCGCTCTCAGCTATATGGGGAGTTTGACAAGATCTCGGACACTCAGGCGCTGCGGCTGGTGCGGCTCTATCTGCATTACGGGCTCGCCAGTGAGGCGCATATGACGCTGAACTCATTGCAGGTTGAAAGCGATGCGGCACTGGCTGCGCGACAGATCGCCCATATCCTTGACGGGCGCGGACTGTCACCCGATGCGCCCTTGAGCGCGATGCGCGACTGTAGCGGAGAAGTGGCCTTATGGGCCGTGCTTGGTGGCGGGGAGGGCGCGATCAGTTCGGAGGCTACTGAACGGATCGTTGCGGAATATTCCCGGCTTCCCGCCGAGTTGCGCCGTTTCATCGGTACCCGGCTTTCGAACAAACTTGAAGCATCCGGAGAACCGGTCGCAGCCCAGGTGGTGCGCAACGCGCTTGATCGCTCTGTCCCCTATGAGCAAAAGGACACGACCACTGTCGCGCCATCAGTAGATGTCATGACAGCCAATGACACAGAGCTGCGCGCAATGCTGGAGCGTAGCGATGAAAGCTCGCCCATGGCCCTGGCACACCTGCTGGAGGGTATACTTGCACGCGGAGAGCCGGTGAGTGAGACCGATATCGATCTGGCTGCGAGCTACGCTCATCAGTTGCGCGGCAGTCCCTTGTCGGAAACGCTCAAAACGCTTGAGCTCAGGTCGATCTCCCGGCTTGGCGGTTTTCGCACGGCCTTTGATCGCGCTCTTGAGGAGCTTGCGTCCGAGGCCCGCGCAAAAGTTATCAATGCTGCTGTGACCGATATGCTGACCCTTGGCTCGCCGGGGGATCGCTCGCTCATGGCGGCCGCCATGATCCGCGAAGGCGTTGCTGCCGATCTGGAGGACGAAACAGCTCAGAGACTGAGCGACGACCTGCTCGCACTTGGCCTGCCCGATCTGGCGCTTGAGATCTCGCAAATGCGCAATGTCCTGCCCTCCGCCGCGCAAAGGCAAGCGGCGCTACTGCAAGACCGCGCTTACGCTGAGGCGCTGGAGGCAATGGCCGCAGAGGGAAGCGATGCCGCGTTGCGGGCCAACCTGCATTTGCTGGAAGAGACCCCGAACGAGCTGTGGCGCGATGGCGCGGCCGGGATAGAGGATGAAGCACTGAAACAGCGGATAGCCTGGCGGGCGGCGGCCTGGGAAGACGTGACCGGGGATGATGCGACCTCGACACTGGCGCGGCAGATCGCGACCGCGCCTGTGATACTCGAGGCCTCAGAGCCCCTGACGCAATCGGAGCAATTGCTCGACAAGAGCGAAGCGGCACGGGACGCAATTTTCCAGCTGCTCAACCGCGAAAACCAACCTTGATGTACGATTTGTAAAGACAATCGCCCTAGCGTTCACCGTGATGCAGAACGCATTTCACGGGAAGGAAGCTCGTTATTTCTAGGGACTTTTTATCGCGGGACCTGGCTGAGCCTCGTCAACAGGTGTGCTCATGCAAAAACTGAGTATGGGCGCCGTCTTTCATCCAACGGTGCTGCTGGCATTGGCGCTGATGGCGATCATTGTCATGATGGTTTTGCCGGTTCCCTCCTGGGTCCTTGACGTTGGTCTGGCCGCGTCCTTTGGCATCGCCATTTTGATCTTTACCATCACGCTGTTTCTCGACCGCCCGCTGGATTTCTCATCATTCCCCACCGTCTTGCTCGCCTCACTGATGTTGCGACTGTCGCTCAATGTCTCGTCGACCAAACTGATCATCGGAAATGGGCACACCGGAACAGATGCTGCGGGCGAGGTCATTGAAGGCTTTGCCATGTTCATCATGGGCGGAAGCGTTTTTCTGGGGCTCGTGGTGTTTTGCGTGCTGCTGATCGTCAATTTCATCGTCATCACCAAAGGGGCCGCGCGGATGGCCGAAGTGGGGGCGCGCTTTGCCCTTGATGCGATGCCCGGCAAGCAGCTTGCGATCGACAGTGATATGTCCGCCGGCGCAATTGATCACAGTGAGGCCAAGTCGAGACGCGAGCGCGAGCAGGCGGAAACCACGTTTTTCGGTTCGCTTGATGGTGCCTCGAAATTCGTCAAAGGGGATGCGATTGCGGGCCTTCTGATTACGATGCTGAACCTGTTGATGGGGCTGATCATCGGCGTGGCGATCCATGATATGCCACTGGGTCTCGCCTTTGAGACATATGCGATCCTGACGGTGGGCGACGGGCTTGTCACGCAGATCCCGGCCGTGATCATCTCCATTGCGACCGCTCTGCTCTTGGCGCGGGGCGGCGCGAGCGGGCCCACGGATACCACGCTTCTCACACAGCTTGGCCGCTACCCGTCGGCGCTGGCAACGGTCGGTGTGCTGATGTTCTTCTTCGCATTGGTCCCCGGACTGCCCTTTCTTCCCTTTGTGCTGGGGGCCATCGCGCTTCTTGCCTGTGCATGGAATGTCGCGCGTCGCCCGGATGTGGACACCGAAGAGCCGGTCGAGCTGGAAGCACTGCCCGAGCCGCCTGAAAAATCCATGGGCGACATACTCGATCTCGATGAGATCCATGTCGAGTTTGCGCCCAATCTGGTGCCTATGGCGCTTGACCCGGCAACAGGGCTGGAGGCGCGCATTGTCAGCATGCGCAAACATATCGCCAGCAGTTTTGGACTGGTCCTGCCTGAGGTGCGCCTGACCGATGATGCCTCGCTGCAGCACGGCCAATACTGCATCAAGCTGCACGGCGTTGAGCAGGCAAGCGACGTGTTGCGCCCCGATGATGTGCTGGCGCTGCTATCGGTGGGTGATGAGAACGCGATTATGGGCGATTCCGTGCGCGAGCCGGTTTATGGCGCGCCTGCCAAATGGATCTCTCGCGCCGACCGGGAAGCAGCCGTGATGGCCGGCTGCACGGTTGTCTCCCCGGCGGAAGTTCTGGCAACCCATCTGATGGAGGTGACGAAACGCAACATGTCGCGGCTTCTCACGATGCGGGCGCTGCGGAGGATCCTTGACGAGTTCGTCAACCTTTCTGATCAGCACCGCGCCGATATGAACCGCCGCCTGCTGGACGAGTTGATCCCCGAAAAGGTCTCGATGGATACGCTTTTGCAGGTTCTGCGACTGCTTCTGGATGAGGGTGTTTCGGTGCGTAACCTTCCGCTGATCCTGGAATCCATTGCCGAAGGTCGCAGCTCTTTCAACAGCGCCGAAGGGCTTTGCGAATATGTCCGGCAAAGATTGGGCTTCCAGCTGGTCGCCGAGTTGAAACGCGAAGACGGCACCTTGCCACTGCTGCAACTTGACCCTGCCTGGGAGACGATTTTTGCCGAGCATCAACTGGAAGGCGATGGCTCTGACGTGGCCTTGTCACCGGAGACGTTCAACCTGCTGACCAACTCGATTTCCGAGAAGCTCAACCAGGCCGGTGAACGCGGCGTTTTCCCGGCGATTGTCACTTCGCTGAGACGCCGCCGGTTTCTCTATACGTTGCTTTCATCGCGCGGGATATCGGCGCCGGTTCTGTCTTTTGAGGAGATCGCGCGCGATGCCAAACCCTCGGTCGTGGGCCTGATCGCCGCCTGATGGAGGATCTTGCCGATATCGCGCAATGGGCGCAGACGGTCATCGGCGCGGCAACTCTGGTCTTCATACGTGTGGGCGCCGTCATGGCGTTGCTGCCCGCCTTCGGAGAACAGGCGGTTCCGCGCCGCATCAAACTGGGCGCG
This sequence comes from uncultured Rhodobacterales bacterium, assembly GCA_964352845.1. Taxonomy (GTDB): domain Bacteria; phylum Pseudomonadota; class Alphaproteobacteria; order Rhodobacterales; family Rhodobacteraceae; genus Litoreibacter. The sequence continues at coordinate 6,878 of CAYGUB010000076.1, forward strand.
ACCCTCGCTTTCACGGCGATCGTGGCCCCGCTCGTTTTGCCGCTTTATCCCGATAATCTGGAACAATCTCAGGTCGTGGGCATGATTCCGTCGGAGGTCATCGCCGGGCTGAGCATCGGTATCCTGTTTCGCCTCTTTGTCATCGCCCTGCAGATCGCGGGCACAATCGCGGGTCAGTCTACCTCTTTGTCGCAGATCTTCGGGGCCGGTGTCGGGGTCGAGCCGCAACCGACCTTCAGCACCCTGCTGGTCATGGCCGGGCTGTGTCTCGCGGTGATTGCCGGGCTTCATGTTTATGTCGTGCAGGCGCTGATCCTGTCCTATGAAATATTTGAACCCGGCCGGGCGGTCCCGAGCACCGATCTTTACGAATGGGGCGTGTCCAAGATTGCGGCGAGCTTCGCGCTGGGCTTTACCCTCGCGGGTCCCTTCGTGCTGATATCGGTGGTCTATAATCTGGGTCTGGGCGTGATCAACAAGGCCATGCCACAGCTGATGGTGGCCTTTGTCGGTGCGCCTGCGATCAGCTTTGCGGGGATGGTCATGCTGCTGATTGCGGCGCCCTTCCTGCTTGATGTCTGGAAAAATGCGTTCGAAGCCGGTGTGGATTTCGAGCGCGGGGCCTTTTGATGTCAAAAAGCGACGACGACACTGAGAAGACCCATGACGCCACGCCGAAAAAGCTTGAAGATGCCCGCAAGCGCGGCGAGGTGCCGAAATCAACCGATCTGACGACCTCGGCCTCCTATATCGGTTTTATCGTGGCGTTGATGTTACTTGGTGTGGAGGGGGCGACGAAGATGCTTGGCACCTTCTCGACCCTGATCCGGGATGCGGACAGGCTTGCTATCTCCATCAGCGATCTCGGTGGGCCCTGGCTGATGGGCAGCATTGTCGGTGGGATTTCGGGCGTGATAGCCCTGCTGTTTGGCATGCCCGCTCTGGCAGTGCTTGGGGTTTTGTTTGCCCAGCGTGCCATCGTATTTGCGCCTGAGAAGGTGGCCCCGAAGCTCAACCGCATCTCCGTAATTTCTGGGCTGAAGAACAAGTTCGGGGCCAAGGGTTTGTTCGAATTCGCCAAATCCGCCTTCAAACTTGTGCTGATCTCGGTGCTTCTGGTCTGGTTTGTCGCGGGGAGGCTTGATGAGTTGATCACCACGACCGCCATGTCTCCGGGTCAATTGGCCAGTGGGATTGGCACGATCCTGATGGATTTTCTGCTGCTGGTTTTTGTGGCGACGCTTTTGATCGGCGGGGCGGATTACCTTTGGCAATATGCCCATCACCTCAAGACAAACCGCATGTCGCTCAAGGAGATCAAGGACGAGACGAAGGATTCTCAGGGCGATCCGCATTTCAAACAGCTTCGGCGACAGCGTGGCTATGAGATTGCCATGAACCAGATGCTGTCCGATGTCCCGAAGGCCGATGTAATCGTGGTCAACCCGACCCATTATTCCGTGGCATTGCAATGGGACCGCTCGTCTGGGACTGCACCTGTCTGTGTGGCCAAGGGCGTCGATGAGATCGCTGCGCGCATTCGCGAGATTGCGGAGGAGAACAAGGTGCCGATCTTCAGCGACCCGCCCACGGCGCGGGCCTTGCATGCCACTGTTGAGATCGGCGCGCAGATCGAGCGGGATCAGTACCGGGCTGTGGCCGCAGCCATCCGATTTGCTGAGGAGATCAGAGAGAAAATGCGCAAAGGCGCCTATCGTGACTGAGCAGGAGAGACAGCTGCTCGACCTGTTGCGCAGCGTCATGGATGCCGATCAGGTCGCCTTGTCGGAGGCCAAACAGGCCGCGTTGATCGTCGAGGCGCGGATCGATGCGCTGAATGCGCGCCACGAGGCCACGACCGGAACGGATGGAGACGGCGCGCTGGAGATGCTGGCGGACAAGCACCGCATCTTGCTCAAACAAAAGATTCGCGAGCAGTCGATGGAGCTTGCCAATGCCATGGCCGCCATGGGCGCCGCAGAAGCTCAGCTGCGCAACTCTTTCGGACGCTATAATGCGTTCAGGATGTCGCTGGAGGAGAGGAAAGGTTAGCGGACTGCGCCGCTTAGCTGTCCTGGCGCACGATATCTGTGATCAGGACATCGCGGATCTCTTTGCCGATCTGGCTATGGGCTGCCTCCAGAAGGGCATAGCGCAGCGCATCCAGGCTTGGGCTGGTGGTGAAAGAGCCGTCAAACCCGCCACTATAGGCGTGATCAAACAAGACGCGCAGAAAAGCATCGCGTATCTTGGGCTCCTTCGCATAGAGCATTTCCGTCGATTCCGTGCCGGTCTCCAGCGTGATCGACAAAACGACCAATGCGGCGACCACATCCTCTCTCACGATGGGAATGATGAACTGATTGTTGAGCTTGACGAAGGCCAGACTCTCATCGTCCTCCTCTTCGGCCTCTTCTTCCGTTTTCTCTTCGCCTTCCGCCGGTTCGGCCTCTTCGACGATCTCGGGCGCCGGTCTGAGGAAAAACCCCGCGCCCGCGCCTCCGCCGACAAAGACGATCAGGATGATAAGTGGCAAAAGAGCTTTCATGACAATCCCCTAGAACGGCAAGATGATATCTGCGATCTGCTGGCCGCGCCGAGGCTGCTGAACATCGGTGATCTGACCCCGGCCGCCATAGGAAATCCGGGCGCCGGCGATTTTATCATAGGTGATCTCGTTCTGGCGCGAGATATCGTTGGGCCGGACATAGCCGCGCACCAAAAGCTCGCGCAGCTCGAAATTCACGCGCACCTCTTGCGAGCCTTCGATCGTCAGAACGCCATTCTGCAACACATCCGTGACGGTCGCCGCGACCCTGAGCGAGAATTTCTCGTTGCGGCGGACCGATCCGTCCCCGTTGGAGGCGCTGGAGGAGTTGGTCGAGACCGCATTATCGAGGCTGGCGCCGTCGGGCAAAAGCGGATTGATCCGCTGCGGGATGCCCAGAAGATTGGGGATGCTGAGGTTTTCGCTGCCCCCGCGCGAACGCGAGGTGCTGTTCGATATCTCCGCGCGCTCATCAATTTCGATGACGACGGTCACAATGTCGCCCACCTGCTGCGCGCGCTGGTTGCCCAGAAGAGAGGTGCGACCGGCTCGCCACAAGGAGGCCTCGGAGGTAACGGGGCGCTCGACAGCTGATTGCGGTGGTGGCGTGCGCATCATGGCGAAATGCTCGTTGCCGGTATTGGTCGGGTTGAAGCCTGGCGCCTTGCCAACCTGATCGAGCCGCTCGCAGCCACTTGCAAACAGCGCCATGGAAGCGATTATCGTCAGTCGTCTCATGAATATATCCAAACTTTATTGCCCAACACGAACAGCACCGCTTTCATCGACCCGACCGTAAACAGTGTTGCGTGAGGTCAGGTTCATCACGCGCATCCTGTCACCCACACCGCCACGCGCCAGCGCGCGGCCTTCGGTCGAGATTTTCAGGCCATTGGCGGCATAGATCAGCGTAATTATCTGATTGCGTTCAATGGTGGCCGGGGGGCCGATATCGGCCAGCCTGATCGGCCTGCCAGCATAGAGATTTGTGCGCGCCTCCATCCCGCTGGCCTGCGCGATCTCTGTCACCATGCCCGGGATCGTGTCAGAGATAAGCCGCATATCGCTGGCGGTCAGAACCGTATTGGCGCGGATGGTCCGGGCGGCCACGACCGTGTCAGACAGCGCCGGGAGGCCAAGCGATACCAAAAGGGGCAAGAGACAGGATACGCGCAAGCTCATCGGATTTGCGTTGCTGCGCCGAGCATTTGATCAGCGGCGGTGATGACCTTGGCGTTGAGCTCGTAGCCGCGCTGCGCTTCGATCAGATCCGTGATCTCGCGCACTGCGTCGACGGAGCTGTCTTCCAGATAGCCATGCCGGAAAATGCCCAGACCGTTGGTGCCCGGGTCCCCGACAACCGCAGGGCCCGACGCGCCGGTCTCCGTGAACAGATTGCTGCCAATCGCCTCGAGGCCTTTTTCGTTGGAAAACCCTGCCAGCGTGAAATTTCCGATGCTCTCGGGCTCGACCCTGTCCGCGAAATAGGCAAACACCTCGCCATCGGCGTTGATGGAGATGCTGCGCACATCCTCGGCGATGGTTATATTGGGGACCACGGGATAGCCGTCCGATGTCACCACCAGCCCGTCGCCAGTGCGCTTCAACGCGCCGTCCCTTGTATAAGCCGAAATGCCCGAGGGCAGGGTGACTTCCAGATAGCCGCGCCCTTCGATGGCCAGATCAAGATCACCGCCTGTTGCCGATAGGGCCCCTTGTTGGACATTGACTGTCACTGCCGTCGGCCTGACCCCAAGGCCAAGCTGCACACCGGCCGGGATCAAGGTCCCGTCGGACGCATTGATCGTGCCCGCGCGGGTCAATTGCTGGTAGTGCAGATCCGCAAATTCGGCCCGCCTGGTGTTGTAT
>CAYGUB010000077.1:0-10628 GCA_964352845.1 uncultured Rhodobacterales bacterium
GTGTTTGAAAGCGATCAGGCCCGGGCGCGCGGGATGGCGGTGGATGTGGAGAGCGAGGCTGCGGGCGCCGGCTCGGTCCGGCTGATCGGCAATCCGTTGAAACTGTCGCGCACACCCGTCACATATCGCGCTGCGCCGCCGCAATTTGGGCAGGACACCGAAGCGGTTCTCAATGGGTTGAAACGCGATAGCTAGCTGTCAAGCATTTGGGCAAACTGCCAAAATTTTTGCTGCCGTGTTGGAGTTAGGCTGTTTCTTGCCGAAGCGATGGGCGGGAAATGGACCAATTATCACCAAAATCGCGTTTCGTCTCACATGTCCGTTATTGGGGGCTTTCCTTCTCGGATCGAAGCCCCTTTATCGGTAAGTAGCGATACGGTGGGTAATACCTTCGGGTACAAAATTGGAAGTTATGATTATGCACACAGATATATATGGGCAAGAGACCACGCTGCGCACACGTGACGCGCTTGAGCAGTGGAATGCCACCTTGGCGGCCTTCATGGCGCATGGTGCCGCGACCCCTACGCATCTGGGTGCAACTTTGACGGCGGAACCCGATTTTGCGCTGGGCCATGCCGTGAAAGGCATGTTCTACCTGCTGCTTGGCCGTTCCGAATTGATCGAGACGGCCCGCGAGGCGCTTGGCGTGGCCGAGGCCTCGATGATGGCAAGCCCGATCAGCGCGCGGGAGCAATCCTTCGTCAAGGCGCTGAAAGTCTGGATGGCGGGCAAACCCTCTGCAGCGATTGCCCATCTTGAAGATGTTCTGGCCGTCCATCCCGGCGATACGCTGGCCATGAAGCTGTCCCATGCGATCCGTTTTATTCTGGGCGATGGTGTCGGCATGCGCAAATCGGTTGAAAATGTAATGGGCGCCTATGGTCCCGATCATCCGGGGCGCGGCTATCTGATGGGCTGTCACGCCTTTACGCTGGAGGAGACCGGCGAATATTCCAAGGCCGAGACGGTGGGCCGGATGGGTCTTGCCATCAGTCCTGATGATGCCTGGGGTCTGCATGCCGTGGCGCATGTCTATGACATGACGGGCAATTCGCGCGGTGGGATCAATTGGCTCACCGGCCGCGAGCAGGCCTGGGCGCATTGCAACAATTTCCGCTATCACGTCTGGTGGCACAAGGCACTGATGCATCTTGATCAGCGGGAGCATGAGGTCGTGCTTGCGCTTTATGACACCGAGATCCGCGCCGACAAGACCGATGATTACCGCGACATATCAAACGCAACCTCGCTTCTGTCACGGCTGGAGCTTGACGGTGTTGATGTGGGCGACCGCTGGGAAGAACTTGCCGATATCTCGGCCAATCGGACCGAGGATGGCTGCCTGATCTTTGCAGATCTTCACTACCTGCTGGCGCTGATTGGCGGGGAGCGGAAAGATGCAATCACCAAGCTGATGGGCCGGATGCATCGCGATGCGAAGGCAAATGCCGTAGAGATGGATGCGCTGATGGCCGTGCCGGGGTTGTCTGCGGCTGCGGGTCTCGAGGCTTTTGGGGAGGCTGATTACAAGACGGCCTTCCTCAACCTCGCGCGGGCGCGCGCCACGATGCAAAATGCAGGTGGCAGCCATGCGCAGCGCGACGTGTTTGAGCGGCTGACCATTGATGCCGGGATACGGGCGGGCTTCCTCGATGAGGCGGAAAGCTTTCTTCTTGAGCGCACCAAACGGCGCAACAAGACAGAAGATGGCTATGCTGCGGCACGCATGGCGCTGATCGCAGATGGCCGGTCGGCCAGCGGCTGCGAAAGCCGGGTCCCCGCCGAATAGGCGCGCGCCCCGGGCGATTTAGTCGGTACGATTGATATTGAGATGAGTATGGTAACGACTTCCCCTGATGCGGTGCGAGAGCCGCCGAGAGCCGCAGTAGCGGCTGCGCCGGTCAATATACGTGATCCACGGCTCGATTTCTATCGTGGCATCGCGATGTTCATCATCCTGTTTGCCCATACGCCTGGCAATTTCTTCACCTCCTGGATCCCGGCCCGCTGGGGCTTCTCGGATGCCACGGAAATTTTCGTGTTCTGCTCGGGCATGGCCTCGGCCATTGCCTTTGGGCGCACCTATGACCGGGCTGGCTGGCTGCTTGGCACGTCCCGCGTGGCCTACCGGGTCTGGCAGGTCTATTGGGCGCATATCGCGATGTTCTTCTTCATAGCCACAATGCTGGCGGCCTTCGATCATTTCGGCGGGTTTGGGACACATTATATAGGCTCACTCAACCTGTGGAAATTCTTCCAGGACCCCGGCCCGCAACTGATCGGATTGTTCTCGCTTACCTATGTTCCCAATTATTTTGATATCCTGCCGATGTATATGGTCATCCTCGTGATGATGCCTGTTGTGATGGCGCTGTCGCGGATCAACCTGTGGCTCATGTTTGCGGTCATCGTGGTCGTCTGGCTGTTTGCCCAAAGCGGGATCCTCGCTCTGTTTGGCCGCGAGGCAATGGCGATCAACCTCCCGGCAGAGCCGTGGTCGCAGCGCGAATGGTTCTTCAACCCGTTCGGCTGGCAGCTGGTGTTTTTCACCGGGTTCGCGTTCATGCGCGGCTGGATTCCCGCCCCGCCGGTCAAATGGTGGCTGATCGCTCTGGCCGCGCTGATTGTCATCGCCAATATCCCGCTCAGCAATATCGGGGTGCGCGCTTTCAACCGCGAATGGTTCGGGCTGGTGGCGGACGGCAACCCTGTGGTGGAATGGCGCGTCGCCAACAAGGCGTGGATCACCAAGTCGGATTTCGGGCTTCTGCGCTATGTGCATTTCCTTGCGGTCGCCTATCTGGCCTGGGTTGCCGCAGGTGTCGGCGGGCATCGCCTGATCGCAGCAGGCGGTGGCGTGTTGTCAAGGCTGTGGGATGCGGTCGTCACCGTGGTCATGAAAGTGGGCCAGCAATCGCTTGCCGTTTTCGTTTTCTCCATGATCTTTGCGCGGGTCACCGGCTTTGTGCTGGACCAGATTGAGCGCTCGACCGCCAAGACGACACTGATGAATCTGGTGGGGATTGCGATGTTGATACTCGTGGCCTACCTCGTCGCGTGGATAAAGTCACAACCATGGAGGCCAAAAAAGACCGCATGACATTGTCTCGCCGTTCTTTCCTTGCCGTGATGGGCGCTGCCGCCTTGGCAGGCCGAGCCGATGCCTTGCCGATGTTCAAGGGTGAGGCACAGCCGTTCTCACGCGAATTGTTGCTGGAGCGCGCCCGCAAGATGGCCGCTGGTCCCTTCACGCAATTGCCGGAGGTCCCGCAGCAATGGCAGGACCTGACCTATGACGAGTATAACCACATCTGGTTCAACTCCCATAAGGGCCTGTGGACCGATACGGACCGCGCCTTTCATGTCGATTTCTTCCATCCCGGGCTCTATTTCCCGCGACCCGTCGAGATCAACATTGTTGACGGCGATAGCGCGCGGACACTGGCCTTCGATATCAGCCTGTTTGACAAGACCGACAAGTTTCCCGACATGCCGGTCGATGACACGATGGGCTATTCCGGCCTGCGGCTGCGTCATGAGCTCAAAGAGCCGGGCCTGTTCGAGGAATTCATGGTCTTTCAGGGCGCGAGCTATTTTCGCACCATCGGCACCGGTCAGGATTACGGCCTGTCTGCCCGCGGACTTGCGCTCAATACCGGCGATGATGCGGGCGAGGAATTTCCCGAATTCACCCATTTCTGGCTGGAATCCCCTGCGCCCGGCGCGCGCATGATGAAGGTGCATGCGCTTTTGAACAGCCCATCTGTTACTGGTGCCTATACGTTCGAGATCACGCCGGGCCTGCCTGCCGAGATCGAGGTCGAGGCGACGATCTTCGCGCGCAAAGAGCTTGCCCATGTGGGCATTGCGCCCCTGACCTCGATGTTTCTGTTTGATGAGACCAACCGTCACCGCTTTGATGACTTCCGCCCTGCAGTGCATGACAATGACGGCCTGCTGATCTGGAACGGCGCCGGAGAGCTGCTCTGGCGGCCGCTGGCCAACCACACACGGCTGCAAGTGGCCAGTTTCGTCGATAGCGGCCCGCGCGGTTTTGGTCTGATGCAGCGCACCCGCGATCCCGAGGCGTTTGCCGATCTCGAAGCGCATTACGAGAACCGCCCGTCTTTGTGGATCACCCCCGGAGAGGATTGGGGCGACGGTGCCGTGACACTGGTCGAAATCCCGGCCGATAAAGAGATCTACGACAATATCGTGGCCTATTGGCGCCCGCGAGAGCCGATTGCCGCAGGTGCTGAGCACAGCTTTACCTACAAGATGGCTTGGGGCGGGGAACCGCCGCGCCCGCGCGATGTGGCCGCGATCACCAATACGCGGATCGGCAAGGGCTTCGATCAGATCAAGGACGTGGTGGCAATTGATTTCGAAAACCACCCCGCCTTTGGCGAAAAGACCACGCCCAAATATGACAATACCGACCCGGATCTTGAGGGGATCAACCTGTTTATCTCCTCCAACCGGGGCAAGGTCTCGTCGGGGATATTGCAGCGCAATCCCGGAACAGGCGGGGTTCGGCTGAGTTTCAGCTTTGAGCCCGGAGATCACCGTGCGGTCGAGCTGCGCGCGCAGCTGGTCAAGGACGGTGTTTCGCTCACGGAAGTCTGGCTCTACCGGTGGACTGCCGCATGACGCCACACGCGCGAAATCACGAGCCGCTGATGCCGCCAGAGCGGCCGCTGGTCATGCCTGTACAAAATCTCAGGCAGCCCTATCGCGACGGCGCGGCGCCGCAGGAAATGCCTGCCTCGGCGCGCCTGTGGCGTTGGGCGACCTTCCTGCCTGCGGTGATCACCACTTTGGCCCTGATCGCGGCCTTTACCGACTGGTTCGTGATGGACGGCTTATCAGGCTTTGAGATCCTGCTGATCGGCCTGATTGCGGTGACGTTCTTCTGGATATCGCTTGCCGTATCTACCGTGACGGTGGGGGTCTTTAATCTGTTCACGAACAAGCCCACGCCCGAGACCGCGCCTGTTACGCCGCAAAATGTGGCGCTTCTGGTGCCCGCTTATAATGAGATCCCCTGGGATGTGTTTGGCAATGCCTGCGCGATGCTCGAAGAACTCGACGCGCTGGAACATGGCCACAGCTATGCGCTGTTCATCCTGTCAGACACGCGCGACGCCCGGATTGCTGAACAAGAATTGCGCGCCTTCGCCAATATGCGCGCGCAATTGCCAGATCATGTCGAGATCTACTACCGCAGGCGGGAGATGAATACCGACCGCAAGACCGGCAATCTGGCCGATTGGGTGGAACGCTGGGGCGGCGGCTATGGCGCCATGCTGGTGCTTGACGCCGATAGCCTGATGTCGGGCGATGCGATCGTCGCGCTGACCGACGCGCTTGGCCGCGATCCCTCCGCCGGGCTGATCCAGTCCTTCCCCAAACTCTATGGCGCCCGCAGCCTGTTCGGCCGGGTCCAGCAATTCGCCTCCACTATCTACGGGGCCGCTCTGGCCGAAGGGCTGGCCAAATGGTCCGATCGAGAGGGCAACTATTGGGGCCATAACGCCATTATCCGAACGGCAGCTTTCGCCTCTTGCGCGGGCATGCCCCGGCTCAATACGATCCGCTCGAAAGGCGCGCTGATCCTGAGCCATGACTTCGTCGAGGCCGGGCTTCTGCGCCGCGCCGGCTGGGCTGTGCGCTTCATGCCCCGCATCAAGGGCAGCTATGAAGAGGTGCCCGCCACGCTTATCGACTATATCCTGCGCGACCGGCGCTGGTGCCAGGGCAATCTGCAACATCTCAACATCCTGGGCTCCAAGGGTTTCCATGCCATCACCCGCTTCCACCTCTTCCAGGGCGCTATGGCCTATCTGCTCTCACCCGCCTGGTTCATCCTGCTCACGATCTGGGCGCTGATCGGCACGGGCGAGGACAACAACGTCATCCAGTATTTCTCGGGCCTGAACCCGCAAGTGGCCTGGCCCGAGATGAGCCATGTCAACAACCTTTTCATCCTTCTGTTCATGTATGGCATGCTTCTGGCCCCTAAATTCCTCGGCGCGACAGCGATCGGGCAAGCCGGTCTGCGCCTGCGCGATCTGGGCGGGCTCGGCCAGTTTCTGACCTCCTTCGTGACCGAGATCGTGATCTCCATCGCCTATGCGCCGATCCTGATGGTTCAGCAAACCATCGCCGTTCTGCGCAGTCTCATCGGCATCAAGGAGAACTGGGTGCCGCAAATCCGCACCGGCGGTCAGTATAGCTGGCTGACCTTGTCCAAGTTTCACGCGCTTGAGACCATAACGGGCGCAGCACTCCTGGCAGGCGTGGCCTATGGCCTCGTTACGCTCTGGCTGCTGCCAATCGCCCTCAGCCTCGCCTGTGCCATTCCGCTCTCAGCGCTCAGTGGGATGGACCTGACCCGGTTCACATGGACCCGCAACCAGATGGGCACGCCTGAGGATTTCAACGCGCCCGACATCATCCGCACCGCCATGCGGCACCGCTCCCGTCTGCGCATCATCCTGGAAAATCCAGACCGTATCGCGGCCGAATAATCCTTTTAAAAACCAACACATTTCTTTTGGCGAAAAATATCCCCGCCGGAGGCTCCGACAGATGCCAGACGCGCCAAGCTCCCGTCAGTCAAGCGCCTCGAACCAATTCAGCGCCATGTCAGACCAGCCTTTCGGGATGCCATGCGCCCCCTGATGCAGCGCAAATTCCAATGCGCCTTCCTCGCAGGTCTCCCATTTTCGCCGCCAGAAATCGCCCTCTGTCTCAAATGTATCCGCCCGCATCCCGTCACAACCATTCTCTTCGCGCCAGATCTGCAACGTCACAAAGACATCACCCTGATAGATCCGCCCGCCGCCCAAAGGCCGGCCTTCCAGCGGCACGGTCTTGTCGCGCCAGCCATGGGTGTGGAGCAGGTTGACCGGGCCATTACACGCCCCCAGCTCGGGATGGGGACGCCAAAACCCGCCTGCTACGGGGACAAAACCCTTGGCCAAACCGGGATCCTCGCAAGCCAGATAACTCACCAGCGAGCCCCCGATGGAAAACCCACCCAGCAGGATTTCCTGCCGGTCCACATCGAAGCGGGCGCTGGCATCGGCAAGAACATCGCGTATGAAGGCAAGCTCGTCGCGTGTCTTGGGGCGGTCGGGATGAAAATACCAGCCGGTGCCGAACCGCGACCCCTCCCGGTCCAGCCCGTTGGGGCCGATCACCGCGTAACCACGCTCCAGCGCTGATTTCATCCGTAGCGCGCCAGTGCCTTTCCCGCCTGCTCCGTGAAGAAAGACCAGTGCCGGCACCGGACCCTCCACGCCTTCGGGCAAGGCGATGTGATAGGTCCCGCTGGCAATCTCGCAGGGCGCGCCATCATCATTGCATCCGGCAACGGCCATCTGCCCCGCAAGCAAGCCCGCGGCAAGGGTTGTTACAAAGCGCATGGGTTAGTTCCTGACCAAAGGAAGGCCGCGCTCGATCCAGCCGGGGCCATGTCTATTGCCGAGCATGCCCTCGGGCACGTCGGTAATATTGGTATATCCCGCCTCGACCAGCCGGTTATTGAGCCGGGCCGAGCGCACGCCACGCGCACAAATCAGCGCCACCGGCGCGTCACGATTGCCCCCGATCACCTCATCAAGCGCAGCCACGAAATCATCACGCCGCATATCCAGCCGCACAGCGCCCTCACCGTAACCGGTTTCTTCCCACTCGTCAGGTCTGCGGATATCGATCAATGTGATCTCGCCCGCCAGCGCCTTTTTATGCGCGCTGGGGGCATCAAGAACCGGTCCGGCCACAGCTTCGGTCAGGACGTGATAGAACAGGTTTTGACCGCCCCCCGCCACAAAGGCACCACCGCCCGCCACAACAACAGCACCGCCCGCAATGACCATCCGCCGGGACAAACCGCGCCGGGCCATCAGCCGATCTCCTGCAGGTATTTGCTCACGATCCTTGTGGCGTTCTCCGGGTCAAGAATAGGCGGTATCAGGGTCAGAAACTCACCTTCGCCATCCAGCAGATAGATGAAGCTGCCATGCGCGAAGACGGGGCCGAACTCAGGATCGAAGAAGATCTCCTCCTTCTCTACGGAATAGGCGTCATAGGCCACCTGCAGCGCGTCTTCCGAGCCGGTGAGACCGACGAAATCATCGCGGTGCAGCGCCAGCGCCGGACCGAGGGTCTCGACAGTGTCGCGGGCCGGATCGACCGTGATCATCACCGGGCTGATATCGGTGCCCGCTTGTTCCAATGCGTCCGCGACCTGCGCCATCAAAGGCAGGGCCGCCGAGCAGATCTGCTGGCAATTCGCATAGCCGAAAAACAGAAGCTGCGGCTTGCCATCGGGGTCGGCCTCGCTGCGCGGGGTGCCGGTGTGATCGATCAACTCGAAAGCCCCGCCTAGATTGAGCGGCAGGGGGAGGGGGCTTTCAGACCAGGCCGGGCCGCTCAGGGCGGCCACGGCCAGAAGGGCTATCGCTCTCATTCAAAGAGCTCCTTCTTGAACGCCTCATCCACCTCAAGGCCAAGACCCAGATACCCGGTTGTGGCGATCCTCTCATTCACCCGGGGGTCACGCCGGAACCATGGGCCTTTGCCGTCGGCCTCGGGGTGTTTTTGCGCCCAGACCTTGGTCCACTGATTGGCCTTCGACCATTCCGCATCGCCTGCAACGCGGATTTTCTGGACCAGATAGACATTTTTGACTGCCAGATCCTCGTCCTCGATCATCAGCCCGTCGACCTCGACCTGCTTGCCGCAATAGGGCAGCAAATCCGCGCCCGCGCCGTTGAAGGAGCTTTGGGCATTCTTGTTGGGATAGACCAGCACCCCGTCCGCATCGCGCAACAGGCCCAGCTGGCGCGCGCCATCGCCGCAATTTTCAGGGCAGTCGCCGGTAATTTCGCAGGTCACATCGACCACCTTGGCGCCAAATGTCGCCGGGACTTCGGCATAGAGGTTCCAGCTTTTGGCCTCGGATCCTTCGGAGAAATCCTGAGCGGCCAGCGGTGTAGCAATCAATGCCAACGCACAGACTAGTTTTTTCATGGCGTGACCTCTCAATTCTTTGGTTTTGGGATCGCGAAGCCCGGCACGACGCCGTAATCTTCGTGGTTCAGATTGGTGATCCCGTGATCGGTCACGACGGTTTCAACCACCAGATAGTTCAGCCCGTCACGCTTATAGAGCATGCCGTCGGCCGTGATCTCATGGCTGGCGAGGCTCAGCTGCGTGTCACCGCCCGAATTGGCATCATCGCCTTCGATTTTGAGCACCATATAGACGGTCCCGTCATCGGCCAGAAGGCCCACAGGGATCCCGCCGGCAGAGCACCACAGCGCGCAGGTATGATGCGCAGAGCCTACGACGGCCTCCGGGCCACCCATGACGCCAGAATAGTAACACCATGTGTCGATAATTTCCCCGCGCACCTGAACACGCTCCCCTTCAGCAGCTTGTGCGGTGCCCGGCAAGACCATCGCAAGACCGGCCAGTAGATATCTCAGCTTCATGTTGCTCTCCTGTTGATTCCACGCTGACTGTAGCAGCGCTTCGCGCGTTCAGGGCATCACAACTGCGAAAATATGGTGCATTTTTCGATCATTGGGCGACTTGCCGCGCGGTCGTGTTGAAAACCGCACAACAAGCGGCTGAAACAGATCGGCTTTAGGCGCCGGGCGGGGCCAACGTCTTTAGGTGGCGAGTTTCGCCAAAAGCTGTTGTTCCAGATCGCTCACGTCGGAGACGACTGTGATGAAATCGCTCAATGTCTGATCGGCGAACCCCTGATCAATGATATGGGCAATAAGGTCTGACAGCCTGTCCCAATAGCCTTGCGTGTTGAGCAGAAGGATCGGTTTGTCATGCAGCCCAAGCTGGCGCCAGGTCAGCACTTCGAAGAACTCGTCCAGGGATCCCGCGCCGCCGGGCAAGACAACGATCGCGTCGCAATTCATGAACATCACCTTTTTGCGTTCATGCATGTTCTCGGTCACGATGAAGTGCGACAGGTCGCGCTTGCCCACTTCACGGTCCATCAGATGGACGGGGATCACGCCAAAGGTCTGCCCGCCCGCTTCCTGCGTCGCAGAGGCGACGGCGCCCATCAGGCCGATATCGCCCGCGCCATAGACCAGTCGCCAGCCCTGACGTGCGATCATCTCGCCGGTGGCGCGGGCGGCGGCGTGATATGCGGGGGATGTACCATTGCGAGAGCCGCAAAAGACACAAATCGAGCTCATTGTTGACGTCACATCACGCTCTCGGATCGTTGCTTTTGCTATGTGATAGATGTGCTGCTAATATTTCACAACCAGCCATGCCCGAAAACAAGGCGCGAAACTGGAGCGGTAAAGAGGAAATACGTTATGAGAAGCGAACGGCAATCGCAGGGAGCAGCGGGAAAAATTGCAGCGATCTTGCTGTTTCTTGGTGCCTGCGTGGCAGCGCTCTACTGGTTTGTCGTGCTGCCTGCACAGCAGATAGCCACTGGCCCCGCGAACGAGCTGCCTGTCGCTGCCCAGCCAGAGGCCGCGCTGCCGCTTGCCGTCGTCGAGACTGCACAGCCGGACGGCGAGGTGTCGCTTGGCAGTGTTGAGCCTGCAGCCTCCCTTCCAGCGCCTCAGGCGCAGGGG
>CAYGUB010000077.1:10638-11273 GCA_964352845.1 uncultured Rhodobacterales bacterium
CGGGCGCCCGGTCGAGGACGCTGATAGCCAGACAGCCGCGCTTGCGCCGGATCCCTTTGAAGCGGCCCCCGAGGCTGAATTTGCAATCGGCGAGGATGCTGCTCCGGGATCAGAGGACGCGCAGCCACCACAGACGCAGATCGCGCAGGAAGCCACTGAACCCGCGCCCGAGACAGCCGAGCGTGACATCGGCCTTGACGTCGTGCGCGTGCAGCCCGATGGCTCGGCCGTGGTTGCGGGGTTCGCGCCATCCGGGGGCGATGTGCTGATCCTGGTTGACGGATCAGAAGTCGCCCGGGCTCAGGCCGATGGGCAGGGCAAGTTTGTGGCCCTGTTTGACATCCCGCGCTCGGATGAGCCGCGCAGCCTATCCTTGGGTATTAAAGACCAGTTGGGCAAGGTCCAGCTGGCCAAGGCCTCGGTGCTGATCGCGCCTGTTGAGGGCAGAAGTGAAGAGGACAGGATCAGCCGGATGGCGGATGCGCCCGATCCGGGGCCCGATCCTGAAACCGCACTTCTTGATGAGGTGCGCGCCGCCATTGGTCGCATTCCAGCCGCTGAGGATATCGACGGGCGGGCAGGGTTGGCCGCAGCGCCGGTTTCGCCGGATCAGGCGGGATCTGATGCCTTTGCCG
>CAYGUB010000078.1:0-11161 GCA_964352845.1 uncultured Rhodobacterales bacterium
CAGGATTGCGCTTCAGTGCACGTTCAAAATCCGCGACGGCCTCGCTATATTGCTTGTTTCTTTGATAGGCCTTGCCGCGCAGATACCAGATTTTCTTGTCATATTTATCGCCGGGCTTTGATCGGTCGGCCACAACCGTGAAATCCCTGATCGCGGCCGGGTAATCGCGGGCGTCATTTGCCAGCAGGAGGGCGCGATTATGGTAGGCAGCCAGCCGCGCCGGGTCATGGGTTATCGCCTCTGTATAGGCGGCGATCGCTTCCTTCCATGCGTCGTCCCCAAGGTGATAGCCCAGCCGGAACGCGCCCCGCGCGCGCGCGAGACCGGTCTCACTTGAGGCAAGCAGAGCGCGGCAGTGATGCACCACCTGTTCCTTCGAGTCCATGGTGTTCAGGCAGGCATCCGCAAGTGGCGACAGGCCCGGGCGACTTTGCGCGTTGGACAGGCCATGATACGTCGCGACGCTGATCACGCCGACAGCGATAAGGGAAACAGTTCTGCTCATGCGCCCGGGATTACCGGGCAAAAGCGACGCAATTATGGTGGCAATCAGGCCGCTGCTTGGCGCGATCTGGCGCGCAATTGCAACATCACCACCGGGGCGATCAGCGCGAGGCCCAGCCCCATCGTCACGATCCCCGGGGCGATGAACAGGAGTGAGACGAGCCCGACCCACCAGCGCTCCAACCGGGACAGGGGCACGAAGAGATAGCCCGTGAACGCGATGCCGAGCGCTCCGATGCCCAGTGCCGCGCCGGTCAGGGTGATGGCGAAGGCCGTCCAGGTGAAGCCCTCTGCCACCAGCAACAGGGCAGGCGAATAGACGAAAACAAACGGCACCAGCGCCTTGGCGATCCCGAGGCTGAAGGCCGTGTTGCCGGTTTTGAAAGGGTTCGAGCCCGCAATGCCCGCCGCCGCATAGGCCGCAAGCGCCACAGGGGGCGTGATATCGGCCAGCACGCCGTAATAGAAGACGAAGAAATGCGCGACCAGTGGCTCGACGCCCAGGATCTGGAACGCGCCTGCCGTGACCGAGACGAGGATAATGTAAGTCGCCGTGGTCGGCACCCCTGCCCCCATCACAATGCAGGCAATCGCTACCAGCACCAGTGAGAAGAAAAGCGACCATTGCTCCAGGCTGAACGTGTCCAGAAGCCAGATCGAGGAGACAAAACCGGCGATGTCATTGGCCGTGGTGATCACGATGGAGCCCACCCGGAAGCCGGAGCCTGTCAGCGTCACCACGCCCACGATGATGCCCACACAGGCCGCGGCGGCCCCGATGGCGATGGTGCCGCGTGCGCCTTCCACCATCGCATCCCACAGCGCGCGCGGGCCAAACAGGCCGTCGGGCACTGGCAGGCTGCGCGCCTTGCAGTACCCGCCTACGCCTGCGGTTTTGACGAAGCCCACGATGACGCAGGCGATGATCGCATAGACAGCGGCATATTCGGGCGTTCGACCGGTCAGGATCATGTAGATCAGGATCCCCAGAGGGATCAGCGTCAGGAAATGCTCTTTGAGTACCTGAACGACCTGCGGCAGCTCGTCCCCGCGCAACCCTCGCAAACCGAGCTTCTTGGCTTGTAGATGGACCATCACGAGGATGCCGAAATAATGCAGGATCGCCGGGAAGAGCGCGGCGGCGAGCACGTCCTTGAGCGGGATGCCAAGGTAGTCAACCATGATGAAGGCCGCAGCGCCCATAACAGGCGGGGTGATCTGGCCACCGGTGGAGGCGGTGGCCTCGACCGCGCCTGCGAAATGCGGCGGGTAGCCCACGCGTTTCATCGCCGGGATGGTCAGCGCACCTGTGGTCACCGTGTTGCCGATGGACGAGCCGGAAATCGAGCCCATGAAGGCCGAGGCGCAGATCGCGACTTTCGCGGGCCCGCCCGCATAGCGCCCCGCGATGACGGAGGCGAGGTCTATGAAGAGCTGGCCCAGCCCGATCTTGGTGGCCAATGCGCCAAACAGAATGAACAGGAACACATATTTCGCCATCGCCCCGATCGCGACGCCGTAGATCCCCTGATTGGTCATGTAGATATGGTTGATGAAACCGGTCCAGCTATTGCCGCCATGTTTGAGCGCTCCGGGGGCGTATTGGCCAAAAAGCGCGAACAGAATGAAGACCAGCGCGATGATCGGCAGGGTCGGCCCGATGGATCGCCGCGCGACCTCCAGCGTGATCAGCAGAAGCGAACTGCCCATGAACAGATCAATCGGCGATGGGTTGGAGACGCGGCGGGCCACGATCTCGGGCGGCAGAAGCGGCAGGTAGAGCGCGGCACCGACGGCCAGCACGCAGAAGATGATGTCGAGTATATTGACACCGTCAAAGCTCCAGGCGTTTTTGGGCACCTGCATGCTGGGCGCGCGGCGCCAGGAAAACAGCAGGAAGCCAAGGCCGAGCACAAAGGCCAGATGGATGCCGAAATGCAAAAGCTCGCGGATCAGCGCGAAGCCCTTGGCGTAGAAATGATACAGCGACATGGCCGCCAGAGCGACGGCGATAATCCCGCCCATAACGCGGCCGGTGGGCCGGAATGCGGTCTCGGGGTCGAACTTGCGCTCGATCTCGGCCAGCTGTTCTGCGGTCAGTCCGGTTTGCGTGTCAGCGGCCATGATAGGGGTCCATCATCAGGATCAGGGATCCCCCGGGCGCAGGTTGGCGCCCGGGGGCCGTTTGGTTTATTCGAGCAGACCGGCTTCCTTGTAGAACCGTTCGGCACCTGCATGAAGCGGCACACCGACACCGGCAAGGGCTGTATCCGGCGTGATGGTCTTGCCTTTGGCATGGCCCACATCCAAAAGCTTGCGGCTTTCCTCATTCCACAGCGCCTTGGTGATGTTGTAGATCAGCTCCTCATCCGCATTGGCAGAGGTAAACCACTGTGCGCCAACAGAAATCGTAGCCGCACCGGGCACGCCTTCATAGGTGCCCTCAGGGATTTCGCTGGCTGCAAAAAAGCCAAACTCTGAGGTCAGCTTCTCGGCCACATCGCCATCAATCGGCACGATCTTGATATCGGCCGCAGAGGCAAGCTCTACCACGGCGCCTGTTGGATAACCTGCCACGGCGACAAAGGCGTCGATCTGGCCGTTGCGCAGCGCCTCGGCAGCGGCATTGCCCTTGAGCGCCTCGACGGTGATGTCATCCTGGCTCAGACCGGCGGCCTCGAGGATCAGATTGGCATCGACATATGTGCCCGAGCCCGGCTCATCGAGCGAGACGCGCTTGCCCTTGAGATCGGCCACCGAGTTGATCCCGCTATCGGCCAGAGCGACAAGGTGGATATGCTCTTCAAACAGCGCGGCGATGGTGCGCAGATCGGTTGCGGGCTCCTCACCTTCCATGGTGCCTGTGCCGGTATAGGCCCAGTAGGCCACGTCAGATTGCGCAAACCCGCTATCGCGCAGGCCGGAGATAATGGCGTTGATATTGTCGACAGAGCCGCGTGAGGAGACGGCCGAGGCGATCAGACCATCCACCCCGCAAGACCCGCCTTCGCCGCATTCGCGCGACCCGGGCGGCTTGGAGATCGCATTGGCGATCACGCCACCGACGGGGTAATAGGTGAAGGACGTGCCACCCGTGCCGATGGTAAAGAATTTAAGCTCCTGCGCGATGGAGGCCGTGCCCATCCCCAAAGCCATGACGGCGCCGATAGCGGCCGCCTTGAACGTATTCAGCATGATTTTCTCCCTTGGACTTATGCTGTTGGTAAGTGAGGGTGATATCACCCGTGGCGTTTGCGTGGCGCCAAGTGTGAGCAGATCGGCCGCAAGGCCTATGCGAGATATCCCCCTTGCCACCAGTCTAGTCAGATCGCGGCGGCGGTTTCAAGCAGCCCGCTCGCCTTGGCTGTTGTCTATCGGAAGGCGGCGGGCGAGCAATGTGAGCCCGATCAGCAAAACCACCCCGACGGCTGCGTAGCTGGCCAGGATCACCTGCATCTCGGGATAGCTCATTGCCCCACGATCAGAGGCAGAGCCCGCCGCCAGATAAAGCGTGGCCGCAAAGAGCAACCTGCCAAAGAAGCTTTGCAGCGACACATAAGTCGCCCGGCTGTCATCACGCAGGATCGACTGCACCCGGGCCGAGATGAAGGGCTGCGCGAGCGCATTGGGCACCATGCGCAAAAACAAGAAGGCGATCACGATGGCAGCATTGGACAGCGCCAGCACACCCGCCAGCGCTATTTGCATCCCGAAGGCCAGCAGCACAATCGCTGCAAGACCAATCCCCGCGCGCAGCCTTGCGGCAAATAGCGAGGCCACCACGGAGAGCACCATCATCACCGATGAGACGATACCACTGACCAGAGGCGCGCTGCCATCCAGACCGCGTTCGGCCAGTGCCTCAAGGATGAAGGGCTGGCCGAAGACGAAGGGGATATGGCTGAAGCCATACATCAGAACCATCAGCACAAAGAGCCAGATCAGGACCGGCTCGCTCAGACTGGTTTTCAGCGACGCAAGCCGCGCCCATTCATCCGCCCCCTCACGCGGCTCGCTTGGCGGCTCGCGGAAGGCCCATGTCACAATCAGAGCGCCGGTCATGGTCACAAACCCCGCAGCGATCGGCACGATATAACCCCACAACGCCATCGCCCCGCCCGCAAAGGCCGACAGCGCCAGCGCGGTGAAGCCTACGCGCCACGCGCGCAGCTCTTGCGCCTCGATCTCCTTTTCGCGCCCCAGGGCGGCCAGTGACTGATACAGCAGCGCGGAGTCCGTGCCCGACACAAACGCAGCACTTGCCCCGAAACAAAGCTGAGCCAGCGCGAAATCCACAAAACTGTCGCCAAGGGCCAGCAACACGGTGCCAATCAACCCGCTCAGCGCCGAGAGCAACAGGGTGATACGCCGCCCCAGACGGTCGGACATATAGCCTGATGGAACCTCAAGCACGGTGCTGCCGATATCATAGACCGCATAGAGCAGGATCGCCTCGGATGCCGAAAGCTCTTGCTGGAAATACAGAAACCAGACGGCCTGCCAGAAGGACAGATTGCGCAGAAATTTGAACCACGGGTAAAGCTTCAGGTTCCGCTCCACGCCCGCCGCGCCTACCTGCCCAGAAGGCCGCGCAGCGCGTCCTTGGCGCGATCCTCCAGACCGTCCCTGAGCGCATCTTCCACATTGGCGCCCTCTTCGAGCTCCACGTCAAGCTCTGCGGCAAGCTTGGCCTTGGCCTGCTCTTTGAGCTCCGCCTCCTTGGCTTTCGCGGCCGCTTTCAGCTTGGCCTTCTCTTCGGCCAATTCGCGATCCGCCAGCGCCTTGAGGTCGGGGCGGAACCGGATATTTGCCCAGGGCCCCTCGATCAGGACAGGGATGCCAAAGCCGCCGCCCGTCTGGTCGGCCAGCGCCACCGGCTCGATCCGGTATTCAATCGCCTGACCACCGATATCGAGCGCGCCCGCCCCCGTGGCCGTCATAAGCCGGGCCTTGAAATCGAGATCATCGTTGCGCAACACGCCGCCTTCAATTGTGAAGCTGCCGGTGATCGCATCAAACACCGTGCTGGAGCCCTCGCCCTCGAAAGAGGCGTCAAGATTGCGGATCATGCCCAGAATATCGAGCCCGCGCAGCTCTCCCGCGCCGATATCGAGACGGCCTTCGCCCGACAGGCTGCGCATGATCTGCGCAAGGCTTTCGCCGCTGGCGAGAAATTTCAGGTCAAGCCCGGCATTGCCGATCAACCGGTCATAGCCCGCAAAATCCTGCAACACGCGTTGCATCGCCACGCCGCTTGCGCGCAGATCACCGCCGACCGACAGACCGCCCCGGCCATTGACCACGAATTGACCGGTAACCCCGCCATCAAAGGCCCCGACATTGGCAAGGTCCAGCACCAGCCGGGAGCGATCCAACGTGCCGCGCATATTCGCATCCACAATCTGGATCGAGCCCAGATCAACGGACCGCGCCTTGAAATCCAACTGGCCATTGACCGCGCCCAGCCCGCTGACATCAAGCCGCGCATCCGACCAGCCGCCCGCGCCCGCATTGGCTGCGCCGTCGCCTTCCGTGGTATCCGTGCTCATCGCGGAGAAGTCGAGATCACCGGCCTGAAGCCGGGCTGTGACCAGTGGTGTATCGGTCAGGTCGACATCGATATCACCCGTCAACCGGTTCTGATCGAGCGCAATTTCCACGCCGCGCAAAAACAGCGCTGTGCCATCTGTCAGCGTCAGCGCGCCGCTCACTCTGGTCTTTTGCCCCAGCCCTGGCGGGATAACCGGCGGGGTCTGACCGAGGGCGGCAAACAGCGCCTTTTGATCAGCGATATCTGCATCGAGATCGCCCTTGGCCTGAAGCGGATCGAGCCCGACATCGCCTGCAAAGCTGATCGTCGAGCCGCCAACCGCAAGCGTCACATCCAGCCCGCTCAGCCCGCCATCAAGAAATTGCTGGACGCCGTTTATCTGCCCGTTCAGCCTGATCGGCTGAGCGCGCATCACAGCAGAGATCTCCACCTCGCCCAGACCGGCCAGATCGGCCAGCGCGAGCTCCACGTTCACATCGCTCAGATCGTAGCTCTCGCCGGTCGTCCCGTCGCTGAAGCTGACCGTGCCACCCGATAGCACTGCGCGCGGCAGGGAGATATCGGGCGTGCCGCCGGTGCTTTCTTCCTCGCCGCCCAGATCAGTGATGAAATCCCAGTTAGCCGCGCCATCGGCCCGTCGTTCCAGACGGATTACGGGGCTTGCGATCTCTGCGGCCTCAACCACGATATCGCCCGAGACCAGCGCCATGAGCCCCACCCCCAGCTCCATCCGCTCGGCCTCCAGCAGGGGGCCTGCATCGGACCAATCGGCATTGGCGATGCTTACCCCTTCAAGCCGCACGCCAAGCCGTGGGAACAGCTGCGGAGAGACATCGCCCGACAAGGTCAGGACGCGGCCGGTATTTTCCAGAAACTTGGCTTCCGCCAGCCGCGCGATCCGCTCTGAGGGCACCAGAAACAGCGCGCCGATCGCAATCGCCACCAGCAGGAGCAGTAGGACCGCAATCCTGATTATCCAACGCATCATGCCCGCTCCGATTGATTTATGTATCGCGGACAGGCTACGGCGATACTGGCCAGCGCACAAGCGACAGGCAGATCAATTCAGCGGGGAAATCCCTAAAAAAGACAATCCGGCGGGTGCTGTTCGTGGAGGCCGATGAAACAGCTTGGACACCAGACCCGGCCCCGCACAATCGCGAGCGCAGGCTCAGCTGCGCTCAAGCGCGTGCAAAGCCGTCCAACGGCCTCCGGGCGGTGGTCTAGCACAGCCGAGCGCCGTCGATATAGATACAGCATGGAAACAATTTGTATCTCGCTTGACGTAAGGTCCGCGCTGCCCATATGGGGCCGCACTTCCCCCCACCCAAGCTGTCGCGTATAGGAGGCGTCATGGCTCAGAACCCTCCCAATCTTCGCCCCGATCTCGCCCCGCAGGCCAAGCTGACGGAACCTACCCGCGCAGGCCAGCCTGTGATCGGCATGGTCTCTCTTGGCTGCCCGAAAGCGCTTGTGGACAGTGAACGTATTCTGACGCGCCTGCGGGCCGAAGGCTACGCGATCTCGCCGGATTATGGCGGGGCCGAAGCGGTGATCGTCAATACCTGCGGCTTTCTCGACAGCGCCAAGGCAGAGAGCCTTGAAGCCATCGCCGAGGCGCTCACCGAGAATGGCAAGGTGATCGTGACAGGCTGTCTGGGCGCGCAGGAAGATTACATACGGGGCACCCATCCCAGCGTGCTGGCCGTCACTGGCCCCCAGCAATATGAGCAGGTGCTGGATGCGGTCCATGCCGCCGTCCCGCCAAGCCCTGATCCGTTTGTCGACCTGTTGCCCGGCCAATCCGTCTCTCTGACGCCAAGGCACTACAGTTACCTCAAGATTTCAGAGGGTTGCAATCATAAGTGCAAGTTTTGCATTATCCCTGATATGCGCGGCAAACTGGCCTCCCGGCCTCAAAAAGCCGTGCTGCGCGAGGCCGAAAACCTGATCGCGGCGGGCGTGCGGGAATTGCTGGTGATCAGCCAGGACACGTCCGCCTATGGCACGGATTGGAAAGAGCGTGACAGCAAGGCGCCGATCCTCGATCTGGCCCGAGATCTGGGCGGTCTGGGTGCTCAGGACGATCTGTGGATCAGGCTGCACTACGTCTACCCCTACCCCCATGTGCGCGAGCTTATCCCGCTGATGGCCGATCCCAAATGCGCCGTGCTTCCCTATCTCGACATCCCGTTTCAGCATGCCCACCCCGATGTGCTGCGCCGCATGGCCCGCCCGGCTGCAGCTGCGCGCACGCTCGACGAGATCACCGCCTGGCGGGCCGAGTGCCCCGATATCACCCTGCGCTCAACCTTTATTGTGGGCTATCCCGGAGAGACCGAGGCGGAGTTCCAGACCCTGCTCGACTGGCTCGACGAGGCGCAGCTCGACCGGGTGGGGTGTTTCCAATATGAAAACGTGGCGGGCGCGCGCTCCAACGCCTTGCCCGACCATGTGGCGCCTGAGCTCAAGCAGGAACGCTGGGCGCGGTTCATGCAAAAGGCGCAGATGATCTCGGAGGCGAAACTGGCCCGCAAACTCGGGCAACGCATGCGGGTACTGGTCGATTCCGTCGAAGATGACGGCGCCACCTGCCGCACCATGGCCGACGCGCCAGAGATCGATGGCAACCTGTTTATCGACGAAGGCTTTGAGGGTTTGAAGCCCGGCGACATGGTGACTGTCGCGGTCGATGAGACGGGGGAGTATGATCTGTGGGGAGGGTTGATTGGGCGCAATGAGTAAAGAAAATACCAAAGAAATTGGCATTAACACTCGTTGGCTACTCGATAACACACCGGTTGATGCTAGCTTTACGGAAGACGGGATTGAGCTTTTGAAGGAGTTTGCACTTTTGTGGTGCTACTCAGAGTGCTATTGTTTCAATGAAAACGCCAGCCGCAGGGCAGTTACCGAATTCGTTAAGAAAGTTCGTCTTGCGGACACCTCTGATGGGCGTATTCCTTCGGTTTTTAGATATTTCAAAACTCGATACTTCGAGGCCAATGATGATAGTAAACGATTGGACTCATTATGTCCCTCACCAAGAGCGAAAGATATCCGAAAGCGAATGATAGAAATAAACGATATCGGATGTCCTAACGCGTTAGAACAACTCGAATTTGCATTGTTGGTCGTCTACCGGTTGAGAAATAATCTATTTCACGGCGTAAAGGCCCAGTACGCTTATCAAGACCAAATAGAAAACTTCGAGCAAGCGTGCGAGTTATTGAAGGCGGTATGCGAGCTCCCAACACAGTAGCAAAGGAATATTGCCGTCAGGTTTTCATATGGAAGCAACGCAAATCATGCCTACCGTCCGGCACCGCCAGATCCCGCCCGGACCTCCGCCGGAGAAGGCGCTCTGCGCCCGTACCCGAGGTGCGGGTGCGGCATTGAACTCATTCTTATAAGACAGCCGATGCTCTTCAATCGACGGCGATTGAGCTGCGATCTTTCGCGCAGAAAACCTGTTCAGGCGCAAACGATGGCAGCCACGACGATCGACTGGATAGCGACTTTGGGGCAGCGAAAGCCTATTCCCTTCGGGCACTCAGTCAATCAGCCGTTTTGTAACGGCGCGACCCCGGTCAGCCGCGCGCATCGAGATAGGCGTTTACGCAATCCTGCACCCGGCGGAACCGGTCGCCGCCCAGTTTCACGCCGCCATACCAACGCGTCACGACCACGATTTCATCGCGCAGATCCGCACGCTCCAACATGCGCAGGATCACCATGCCCGCGCCGCTTTCCCCGTCATCGCTTTTGAGCGGCGTGCCATCGGCAAGCAGGACCGCCCAGCTGTTATGTGTGGCCTTGGCAAATTTCTTGGCGCGGCACAGGGTTTTGACGAACGCCGCCGCCTCATCGCGGGACCGGACGACGCCGCCCGACACGGCATATTTCGAGCCGCGATCAGTGATCAGATTTGTGAACTGGATCAACTTACCCTCTGGCGTGGATAGCGCGGTCTGGGATCAGCCGGGTTCGGAGCCATGCCCCGCCACGAAATTGCGCAAACCCCCTTTTCGACGTGCTGTCCCATCGGCCGGGTCCTGCGTCCCGGCCTGCCGCAAAAGCTTGATACGCGCGCCCTCCACCAGCGGGCGGCTCGGCGAAACGGATTCAGCGTTTCTCAAAGCGCCCGTCTTGTAGAGATCACGCTTGCGCTCATGCAAGAAGCTCTCTGAGATCACACCGCTGCTCTCGATCAACTCGAAATCATCGAAATGCAGATACGCATAGATTTCGCTGTCGCATGCCACGTCGCGCGTGATGCCCGGCTGCCCGACAAGATCGACGGCCCGGACGAGAATTTCGGGCAGGTCGAAGAAATGTTTGGCCCGCCAGTCGTTGATCAGCAGCCTTTGACCGGGGGCCACGCGCAAATCCTCAAGCGGTGCGCCCGGCCCGAAAGCGCCCGCGGCAAGAGTGACGGGGCGCATATGATCGGTCTTGCCAGAGAACTTGATCTTGCGCTGAACGACCCATTTGAGCTTTCGTAGCCCGTGATCCATCGTCCAGACCTCGTCCCCGGCAACAAGCGAGCCGATGGTCACGCGACCACGGTTTGTGACCACGCGCAGACCGGTGACCAAGCCTACGACAGCCGGTTGAGCTGGGGCCAGCGGTTCGGATTTCGCGTCTGCCTGCGCAGCTGGTTCAGTCTCGGCGGGCACAGCCTTGGCGCCCGCGCGCAGCCATCCGCTGCGGCGCTTCGCCTCCGAAGATGACACCTTGCGGGATGCGCTTTTTGCCACGATATGCCCGGATTGCGACATGCAAATGATGCTCCCTGAATACACCGTCTGGATCCACCACTACCCGGCGATCCGCGACCTTTATGCCCGATACTCAGAGTAATAGCACCGCTTCGTAACGGATCACAATGGCGGGTTTGCCTTACTCATTTGTAATCAAACAAAATTTACTGGAAACAGTTTTTACAGTCCCGCCGGCATTGGTCGAAAACTGACAACAACAACGCGCTTCGCGAAACCGGAACTCACCTCGGACGGCCTGATAGGCAAGATTTCAAGGCGCGATACGGCGTCGGGCGGCCTATAGCGCCTGACGAAATACCTGAAATATCACGTAACGCGCCCA
>CAYGUB010000079.1:0-11160 GCA_964352845.1 uncultured Rhodobacterales bacterium
CTCCTACCAGCATTCGGTCTTCAACCGGGCGACGCAGGCCACGCGGCAACCAGGCTCCAGCTTCAAACCGTTCGTTTATGCCGCCGCGCTGGATTCGGGCTTCGCGCCCAACACGATCGTTGTTGACGCCCCGATTGAAATCAACACACCGCAAGGGCTCTGGCGGCCAAAGAACGCCTCGAACCGCTTTTACGGACCGTCACCTCTGCGCACCGGGATCGAGCGGTCGCGCAACCTGATGACGGTGCGGCTGGCCGAGGAGATCGGCATCGACACGGTCGCAAATTATGCAGAGCGCTTCGGCGTCTATGACCGCATGCGCCCGCTGCTGGCCAATTCGCTGGGCAGTCAGGAGACCACGCTGTTTCGCATGGTCGCGGCCTATGCGATGTTTGCAAATGGTGGCGAGCGGGTGGAGCCGACGCTGGTCGACCGCGTGCAGGACCGGTGGGGCCGCACGATCTATCGCCACGACCAGCGCACATGTGACGATTGCAGCCTGCCCACGCTTGATCCGGATTTCGCGCCCGCCATTGCCTCGAACCGTGAACGGGTCATGGACGGGATCACGGCCTATCAGCTGACCTCGATGATGCGCGGCGTGGTGGATCGTGGCACGGCATCGGGCACTGTCAATCTGTCCGTTCCTACCGCTGGCAAAACGGGTACGACAAATGACGCCAAGGATGTCTGGTTTGTGGGCTTCACCTCCAATATCGTGGCGGGCTGTTATATCGGCTTTGATCAGCCGCGCTCGTTGGGTGAGAAAGCCTCGGGCGGTGGCATGTGTGGCCCGGTTTTTGACCGGTTCATGAAAAAGGCCACGGCCAAATATGGCGGCGGCCCGTTCCGTATTCCGCCGGGCGGCTATTTCGTCAATATCGACCGCTATACCGGGGCGGTGCTGCCGCAAAACGCGTCCGGCGAATATGTGGTGGCCGAGTATTTCCGAGAGGGCGAGGAGCCATCCTACGGGCTTGGCGCGATACTTGATGGCGGCTTTGCGATGGGATCGAACCTGAACCTCTATTCGCGCGGCAATAGCGATGTCACCGCGGTCGAGCAGGTGCGAACCGGCACTGGGCGGCGCGTGACGATCCCCAAACGCGCCAATTTCGGCACCCTGAGCGCAGGCGGCTTGTACTAGCGTGGTCACCGGTCTTGCTGAAGCCCGGTCAAGGCTCTAACACTGCACAACACGCTCTCAAAGGAAGCCCGTAGCTATGCGCGCAGACGCTCAAAACGCCGTGGAGGCCATCAGGAAATCCCTCAATCTCTTGCGTCAACGGATGGATTGGGACACTGCCGCGCACCGGCTTGAAGAGTTCAACGCACGGGTCGAGGATCCCAATCTGTGGGACGATGCGGAGGCTGCACAAAAGCTCATGCGCGACCGCCAGAGCCTTGTCGACGCGATGGAAAGCTATGAGAGCATGCAGCGCGAGCTTGATGACAATCTGGAGCTGGTCGAGCTGGGCGAGGCGGAAGGCGACGCCGATGTGGTGGCAGAGGCCGAAGACGCGTTGATCGCCCTGGTCGAGAAGGCCGCCGCAAAAGAACTGGAGGCGCTGCTCAATGGCGAGGCGGATGCCAATGACACGTTCCTCGAGATCAACTCCGGCGCGGGCGGGACAGAGTCTTGCGACTGGGCCGCGATGCTGGCACGGATGTATGTTCGCTGGGCAGAGAAGCGCGGCTACAAGGTAGAGCTGCAATCGACCACGCCGGGCGAGGAGGCGGGGATAAAATCAGCCGCCTACAAGATCAGCGGCCACAACGCCTATGGTTGGCTCAAATCGGAGAGCGGCGTGCACAGGCTTGTGCGCATCTCGCCCTTCGACTCGGCTGCGAAACGCCATACAAGTTTCTGTTCCGTCTGGGTCTATCCGGTGGTCGATGACAATATCGAGATCGAGGTGAACCCAAGCGATATCCGCATCGACACCTATCGCTCCAGCGGGGCAGGTGGCCAGCATGTCAACACAACTGACTCGGCCGTGCGCATCACCCATGAGCCAACCGGGATCGTCGTGACGAGTTCGGAGAAGTCGCAGCACCAGAACCGTGACATCGCAATGAAGGCGTTGAAATCCCGTCTCTACCAGATGGAGCTGGACCGCCGGAACGCCGCCATCAACGAGGCGCATGAAAGCAAGGGGGATGCAGGCTGGGGCAATCAGATCCGATCCTACGTTCTACAGCCCTACCAAATGGTCAAGGATCTGCGCACCAACCATGAGACCTCGGATACCAAAGGCGTTCTCGACGGTGATCTGGATGCGTTCATGGCCTCGACGCTCGCGATGGATCTGTCCGGCAAAAGCCGGGGCGAGGCGCAGGGCGGCGATTAAAGCGTCATGCGAAAAACCTGAATCACATAACGCTGCCTGAAATCAAAGATTTCAACGCGTTATGTGATACGTGATATTTCAGGTATTTCGTCAGACGCTATAACCAAAGTCGGACTTTTGGTTCGATGTATCACAGCCGGCGCCGACGCAGGGGGGCCATGACGGCGATCAGGCAGGCCAGCCCACATAGCCCGCTTGCAATCCATGCAACCGCAATAAACGCCTGCTCGCTCGCCATTTGATGCGCGCCGCTGCGCGCGAGCGCACCAAAGCTGGCTGGTCCGTCATATTTGCCATAGATCACCGCGACAACGCTGCCCATCGCTGCAACCGCAATCAGCCCGGCCATGCGCGTCACGGCGTTATTGATGCCTGATGCAATACCGGAACTGTCCTGCCCGACCGAGCCCATAACCGCCGCAGAAAGCGGTGCCACGATCAGACCCATCCCAATACCCTGCAAGCACATCGCCGGAACGACCGCGCCCCAGTAATTTTGTGTAGGGATCACAAGAGCCAGCGCCGCATAGCCCAGCATCAGGACGAGGGAGCCTGTGGCCATCAGCGGTGCGGGGCCATATTTGTCGGCGAGCCGCCCCGAGAGACCCGAGAGCGCCGCGATGAAAACCGAGAGCGGCGCATAGGCGGCAGAGGCCTCGATCTCGGTGATGCCCCAGCCTCCGATCATCGCCATGGGCAGGTAGAAAAGAATGGCCGAGAAGGCGAAATAGACCAGAAAGCCGATCATATTGGCCGAAGAGAAGCCCGCGTTTTTGAACAGGCGCAGCGGCATCATCGGGTTGGGGCTGATCGCCTGAACCCGCAGGAAGGCAAAGAGCGCGATCAATCCGATAAGCCCATAGGTGGCTGCGCGCCTGTTGACCAGGTTGCCATATTCCGCCCCCGTCAGGGACAAAGCCACGAGCCCAAGGCCCAGCGTGGCCAATGCGGCACCCGTCAGGTCAATGCCGCGTTCGGGCTGTGCCGGGTCCTGCTCGACATGGGACCACAGCAGATAAAGGGCCAGGGCGCCCAGTGGCAGATTGATTGCAAAGATCCAGCGCCATGTCTCGGGCCCGCCCAGTGTCATGGCAAGCCCGCCGATGATCGGGCCCAGACCGGCTGTGACCGCCGCAGAGCCCGCCCAGATGCCGATGGCGCGCCCGCGTTCCTCGCGCGGATAGGCGCGCGAGATCAGCGCCAGCGAACCCGGCACCATCAGGGCCGCACCGATACCCTGCACCCCGCGCGCGATTATCAAAGTTCCGGGCGTTGTGGAAAGCGCGCAGCCCAGCGACGAGACAACGAAGATCACGATCCCGGTGGAAAAGACCCGGGCGAGGCCAAACCTGTCGCCCGATGCTCCGGCGGCCAGGATCAGCGCTGAGAGTGTAAGCATATATGCGTTGGAAATCCATTGCGCCTGGATCAGCGTCCCATCAATCGACTCTCTGATCGCGGGCAATGCAATCGCGACCATGGAGCCATCGATAAACCCCAGACCGGAGGCAAGAATGGCAGCAAGTAAAATATACTTGCGCGCCTCAGGCGCGCATAAATCAAGAACCCCTGAACGTAATTGCTCAGGGGTGGAAACAGGGTTCATTCATTCAGCTTTTGTTTGCGTCTGATGTTGATGTGTTGACCGGATTGGTCAGTTTTGCGGCACCCGAGTTCAAGGGATCATCTTGCCGTTGCACCGACCCCTCGAAATGCGCGCCTGATTCAATGGCGATTGTCTTGTGGATGATGTCGCCCTCGACCCTGGCCGTGGAGGTCAGGCGGACCTTCAAGCCCCGAACGCGGCCAATCACGCGCCCGTTCACGACGATATCATCGGCAACAATCTCTCCCTTGACCACGGCTGTCTCACCCACCGTCAGCATATGGGCGCGGATATCGCCTTCGATATTGCCCTCGACATTCACATCACCCGTCGTCTTCACATTGCCGGTGATCGTGAGATCATTGGACAAGGTCGAGGGCGAAGCCTTCGGCTTCGGTGCGGAAGGTTTATAGTCGGAAGAAGCCGCAGGTGCCGCAGTGCTTGGCGCTTTGCTGTCGCCATCCTCGGCGGGCTTTGTTCCGGGTTCGTTGATTTTGCTCTTAGAAAACATCTCGTCCAGCCTTGATATAGGTCATCGGGTTTACGGGTTTGCCGTTCACGCGGACTTCGTAGTGAAGATGCGTCCCGGTCACCCGCCCAGTCGCTCCCATAGCACCGATCTTATCGCCGCGCGAGACCCTTTGACCAACTTGGACATTAATTGCTGACAGATGTGCGTAACGTGTCTCAATTCCAAAAGCATGCTTGATCTTGACCAGCTTGCCATAGCCCGATTGGGAGCCTGCAAATGTCACCACCCCATCGGCCGAGCTGTGGATACCCGTGCCATGCGGTCCGGCGAAATCAACGCCATTATGCATGCGGCGACCGGCACCTTTGGGATCGTTGCGCCAGCCAAAGCCGCTTGTGTAGTTGAAGGCCGATTTCACGGGAACGGCGACCGGTGTCTGTTCAGCCGCAATCCGGAACAGGTTGATGCGCTCAAGTTCGCGCAACAGCGCATTTGCACGCTCGGAGGTGGGGTCCACGATGGTCTTGCCACCGCTGGTCGACATGGTGGTTGGGATCAGCGGGCCACCCTGGCCGCTATAGCCGCGCCGGACCTGCTCCAGGATCGACTCGGTCGGCATGCCTGCGGCGCGAAACATCTTGTCGAGCGGTTCAAGCGAGACTGTGACGGCTTCCTCAAGACGCGAGAAAATCTGGTCGTTGCGCTCTTCGTTGATTTCCATCGCGAATTGCATGTCTTCGTAATTCTCTTCCGCCTCGCGGGCGAGCACTGCCATCTCGTCACGTTCCGCTGCGGTCTTCTCCAGCGCTTCCGACAGGAAGGCCACGGAGCTGTCCATCGTGCGTGCCCGGATCAGGGTCGGGGCGTCCTCGGCCTTGACCTCCTCCATCTTGGCCACAAGCGTGGCACCTTGCGCACGCGCTTCGTCACGCTCGCGCATTGTTCTGCGCAAGGTGGTCTGGATCACCTCGATGCCGGTCTCAAGCTCATTGCGGCTGTCCTCAGAGGCCAGAAGCGCCGATTGCATGGCCGATACCTGATCAAGGGCCACGTTGAACCGCTCGCGGGCCGCAACTGCTTCGGCCGCGCGGGCGTCGCGTTCGCGCGACAGCGCGTTCAGCCGCGCCTCGTAGACTGCCCGCTCGCGTTGTGCCTGCTCGCGCTGATTGCCGCTGCTGATCGTATCCATCAAGAAGATGGCGGTAACCACGATTGTCCAGCTCATCAGCGCGGCGCCGCCTGCGATCATCCCCGCAAGCGTCGCAGGCCGCAGCCTGAGAAACCGCGTCCCGGTGTCTGATTTCATGAAAACCCGTTGCTCTGGCAGCCGATGCTCCAGCGCGTGGTTCAGTTTGTCTATGATGCGTCTACGCAATGTACATGTCCCGCTTGCCCAATACCGTGGGCCTTGCCCTCCCCAGGGTGAGCCCTGTCGGAGTGAATAAACAGCGCTCCAAACTGCGGCAAGCGCTTAAACCGCGCCAGAGGCTTTGCGCAATTTTCCGCCGATGGATTTGCACAAATGCGAGCTGTCAAAAAACGACCATATTTCCGAAGTTTAGAGCATTGAGATCGCAGCTTGTCTTCCGGCTGGTCAGGGCATCCGTGGCACTGTCTGAGCGGTCAGACGAAACATCCATCATATGGCGCGCCTGTCGATTTGAACTGGTATACCGGGCCCCTTTGCGGCCATAGTCGAGCCTGCGAAACCTGATCGAGAAATGAGGGTGTGATGGAGCCTGCAACGACGCTGACGGGCATGGCTGTTGATGTGCTGAGCACCGCGGGTGGGCGTGAGAAAGCCGCCCTGTCGCGCCGCTGTGCCGCGATCTGGCAAGATGCGCGTGCGCAGGACCGCAAGGTCGCGATTGGCGCGGTCGCGCCGCCGGATCACCCGGCCCGGCCCGATCTCCCGCAGCTTCTCAGCCCGCGCGATATGCCCAAGCGCAAACCGGGCAGCGAGGCCGGGCGGCTCGCGCTGTTGCATGCGATTGCCCATATCGAGCTTAACGCGATTGATCTGCATTGGGACATCATCGCCCGCTTCGCGCATGTCCCGATGCCGCTGGGCTTTTATGACGATTGGGTGCGCGCAGCCGATGAGGAATCGAAACATTTCGGGCTGGTCAGTGATTGTCTGGAGCGGCTGGGCAGTTTCTATGGCGCGCTGCCGGCCCATGACGGGATGTGGCGCGCGGCGCAGGACACGGCCGATGATCTGCCCGGACGGCTGGCCATCGTGCCCATGGTGCTTGAGGCGCGCGGGCTGGATGTCACACCGAAGATGATCGAGATTTTCGAGAAGGCCCAGGACAGCCAGTCTGTCGAGGCGCTCAGGATCATCTACGCGGAGGAAGTGGCCCATGTCGCTTACGGATCAAAGTGGTTCAATTTCTGTTGTGGGCGCAGCGATACCGACCCGAAACTGGCCTTTCACGGGCTCGTCAAACAGTATTTCAAGGGCGGGCTGAAACCGCCCTTCAATGAAGAAAAACGCGCCGATGCAGGCATTCCGCCCGATTTCTACTGGCCGCTCGCGGTGCAGTGAGCCTCAGCCCGCCTGAACCGCCTCCAGAACCTCCTCCACATGGCCCGGCACGCGTACCTTGCGCCAGACCTGCTCGACCGTGCCGTCAGGGCCGATCAGGAAGGTCGAGCGCTCGATCCCCATATAGGTCTTGCCATACATGCTTTTTTCCTTCCAGACGCCATATTGCTCGCAGATATCACTGTCCTCGTCAGAGGCCAGGATGATGCCGAGGCCATGCTTGTCGCGGAATTTGTCATGTTTTTTCACGCTATCCTTCGACACGCCGATGATCTCCACACCGGCGGCTTTGAACGCGTCGAGATGCTCGGTAAACCCGATTGCCTGCTTGGTGCAGCCCGATGTGTCGTCCTTGGGGTAGAAATACAAAACCACCCGCGCGGGTTGTAGAGAGGATAGCGAAACCTCGCCGCCGCCATCGCGTGGCAGAGTGAAGTCGGGGGCGGCGGTTCCTGCGTCAACCATCTGTCTGGTCTCCTTTTCCTGGTTCAATCCTGCAGCAAAGCATAATACGCTCGCCGCAAAGTCAACGTCTGGGCGCATGCGCCGGGGCGCTTGGGGACGGAGCACCATGTCTGACGGCGAAACGCCTGCTGAACCATCCAGACCGAAACGATGGCGCAAGCGCGTCCTGCTCACACGCGGGCTGGGGCTGTTGTTGGGGATGGCCCTGTCTGCGGCCATGGTGCTGATGGTCCTGCTGGTGCTGGCCGTGATGGGGCGCAGCGTACCGCTGCCCGACTGGGTGGTCGCAGAGGTCGAAGGCCAGCTGAACGAGCAGTTGAGCGAAGGGCGGCAGATATCCATCGAAGGGATTGCCTTTGGTCTGCGCGATGCAAGCTACCGGCCCACCTTTGATCTTGAAACGGTGGTTCTGCGCGACATCAAGGGCACGGCGCTTGTCTCCCTGCCGCAGCTGCGCGCGCAATTTGACACCTCCGAGCTTTTGCTGGGCCGCGTTGCGGTCGAGACGATGGATCTTTCCGGTGCCACATTGCGGCTGGAGCGCTCTGCCGATGGGGAAGTGTCCTTGGGCCTCGACAGCCCAGGCGGGGCGGTCCAGACAACCCGGACGCTCGACACGGTGCTTGAGTGGATCGACACGATTTTCGACAGTGCCAGCCTGCGCGAATTTGAGGACCTGCGCGCCGATGGGCTGGTGCTTGATATCAATGATCTGCGGGCCGGGCGGCGTTTTTTGGTCGAGGATGGCACGCTGCGCATCTCCAACACCGCAAACGAGCTTTCGGCCACCGCAACATTTAACTTCGCCCTGAATGAGGACGCGCCGTCCCTCCTGCATTTCTCGGCCCAGAAACAGCGCGGGCGCGATGGCGCGCGGCTGGTGGCGAAATTCAACGATCTCAGCACTCAGGCGCTGTCGGGTCAGGTCTCTGCCCTCTCCTGGCTGGGCGTCCTGGATGCCCCCGTCACCGGCGCGCTGACGGCAGAGATCGGCGCGGCGGGACATATCTCTGAGCTGGCGGGAACGCTCAATATCTCGCAGGGGCTTGTGGTCCCGAATGAGGCCTCGATACCTTTGCGGCTTGATGGTGCGCAAACCTATATCCGCTACGCCGCCGAAACCGGCAGGCTGATCTTCGATGATATCACCATCGACGCGCCCGAGCTCAGGCTGAAAGCCA
The DNA here is from genome assembly GCA_964352845.1 of uncultured Rhodobacterales bacterium. Taxonomy (GTDB): domain Bacteria; phylum Pseudomonadota; class Alphaproteobacteria; order Rhodobacterales; family Rhodobacteraceae; genus Litoreibacter. The sequence continues at coordinate 8,624 of CAYGUB010000079.1, forward strand.
CCGGCCATGCCGATCTGATTGATCTTGAGGCGGGGCTGCCCAAGACCATTCTGGGCCAGCTGCGCTTTACCGATATCCGTCTGGACCCGGCAACGATGTTCGAGACGGCGGTAGAATTCGATTCCGGCGTGCTGGATCTGCGATACCGGCCTGACGAGCTGCGGGTCGATATCGGTCAGCTGCAACTCAAAAAGGAGGATGCCGATATAAATGCGCGCGGCCACGTGGCGGCCGGTGACGAAGGCTGGGAGCTTGCGATAGATGCGCAGGTCGATGCGATTGACGCCGCGACCGTGATGCGCCTCTGGCCTGTCGGTGCGGTGCCGGCCACCCGCGACTGGCTGACCGCCAATCTGCTTGGTGGCGCGCTCAGCGATGGCGCAGCCGCCTTGCGCCTGCCGCAGGGCGGAGCGTTGCAAGCCGCCGTGACGTTTGATTTCGAGGCGGTTGAGGTCCGCTACCTCAAGACCCTTCCGACCATTGAGCAGGCGACCGGCTATTTCTCCATCCTCGAGGATGCGATGCATATCGCGGTCCATGACGGGATCATCCGCGCCCCGGATGGAACGGATATGCAAGCGGCGGGATCGGTCATGACCATTCCCAACCTGCGCGCCAAACCCGTCGAGGCCGCCTTCGATATCAAATTGACCGGACCGATCTCTGGCGCGCTGCACCTACTGGACGAAAAGCCGTTTGAATTTCTCAGTAAATCCGATCTGGGCCCTGACATGGCCGATGGGACAACCGCCGTGGATCTGCGGCTGGAATTTCCCTTTGCCAAGACGCTGAAGCTTGACCAGATCCGCTATGATGTCGCGGCCCGGCTGTTTGACCTGCGCTCAGATCAGCTTGTGCCCGGTCGCAGCCTGAGCGCTGATCTGATGCGCCTGTCTGCGGGCGACGGGCAGCTTGTCATCGCAGGGCCGGGGTCAATTGACGATATCCCGATTGACGTCACCTGGTCGCGCGCCATTGGCCCCGATACCGGCGCCCGTTCAAAGGTAGAGGCGCAGATCGCGCTGTCGCCTGCCACGCTGAGCCGGTTCGGCGTGATCCTGCCTGATGGCAGTGTGAACGGCGCCGGGACGGCGGATGTCGAGATTGATCTGCTCCGCGGCGCGCCCCCGAAAATGCGACTTTCTTCTGATCTCAGCGGGATTGGTCTGCGGATCGACGCGCTTGACTACCGCAAGTCGCAAAACAGCTCTGGCGATCTGAGGCTGGAGATGCAGCTTGGCGATCAACCCAAGGTCGAGTCGCTGACCATTTCGGCGAATGGATTGCAGGCAGATGGCAGCGTCGAGCTTACCGGCGACGGACAGCTGGCCCGCGCGGTCTTCGCGCCACTCAATGTCGCGGGCAAGCTGAACTCGCGGGTCGAGATCATCGGGCGCGGTGCGGGCAACCCGGTGCGCATTGCCGTGCGCGGCGGCCAGATCGACATTCGCAATTTCGGCTTCGGTGCGGGAGGCCAGACCTCCGGCCCGCCGCTTGATCTGGTGCTCGACCGGGTGGTGATCACCGACAATATCGCGCTTGACGATTTCAAGGGCGTGTTTCGCAATGACCGCGGCCTTGAGGGTCAGTTCAAGGCGCTGATCAACGGTGCTGCAGAGGTGCAAGGCACGATAGTTCCAACGCCGCGCGGTGTGGCGGTCCGCATCCAGTCCACTGATGCAGGCGCGGTGCTGCGCGGCTCGGGCGTGGTGCGCAATGTCCGGCGCGGTCAGATGGTTCTGACCCTGCGCCCCAATGGCAGGCCGGGTCAGTTCATCGGACGGCTGGCGATCAATGATATCCGGGTCAAGAATGCGCCTGCGCTGGCCGATCTGCTCTCGGCGATCTCTGTCATCGGCCTGCTGGAGCAGCTGTCCGGCAACGGCATCCTGTTCCAAAACGTACAGGCCGATTTCGTGCTGACGCCGGGCGGGGTGCGACTGGCAAGCTCGTCTGCCGTGGGGCCTTCCATGGGGATTTCCATGCAGGGGATCTACAACACGGCCAGCGATCAGATGGATATGCAAGGCGTCGTCTCGCCCATCTATGCCGTCAACGGTCTGTTCGGCAGGCTCTTCGCGCCGCGTGAGGGGGAGGGGCTCTTTGGCTTCAACTACACGCTGACCGGATCTGCAAGCGAGCCGCGCGTGGGCGTGAACCCTCTCTCGGTTTTCACGCCGGGCATCTTCCGCGAAATCTTCCGCCAACCCGTGCCACAACTGCCGAACTGATATGAAACTGTCTGATTTCGACTTCGAGCTGCCCGAGCATCTGATCGCCACGCGTCCCGCCGTGCCACGCACCGCCGCCCGGCTGTTGGTTGCGCGCGGCGACGCGATTTCCGATCTGAGTATGGCCGATCTGCCCACGCAGTTTCGCGCGGGCGATCTGCTGGTGCTCAACAACACCAAAGTGATCCCCGCAAGACTGAGCGGCAAGCGGGTGCGCGACGGCAACACCGCCCGGATCGAGGTCACGCTGCTCAGCCCGACCCCGCAGGGCCATTGGACGGCGCTCATCAACCCGCTGCGCAAAAT
>CAYGUB010000080.1:0-11127 GCA_964352845.1 uncultured Rhodobacterales bacterium
GATTTCTTTGGCCCGAATACGATCACGTAACTGCGTTAAAGCGTCATGCGAAAAACCTGAATCACGTAACACTGCCTGAAATCAAAGATTTTGGGCGCGTTACGTGATGCGTGATGTTTCAGGTATTTCGTCAGACGCTATAGGATACAGAGTTCATAGGAAATGACATTCAACCGGCCCTGCTGATCAAAAACGGTGTCACGCCATTTTCGCGGGATGGATCCGTCGGTAGCCAATGATGCCAGAGCGATGCGTCGCCCTTCCTCGTTCAGGCGAGCGATCAAAGACAGAGCATCGAGGATCGGGCGCCAGCTTTCGTTGTTCGAACGGAACTTCAGGACAGATAGCAGCGACGGTAACATTCGGCGGTAATGGCTGGCCCAAGACCCACGCTTCACCATCTGGATCCGCGTATCCAGCGTGCCCTTTGCACGATGTTCGTCGATAATCGCTTTCAGTTTCGCAGCACCCGCAACAGGAAAGATCACATCCGAAACCCTGCCATTCGGGGTCATCATCGCAGCCGTGGCGATATCGAGCAGCAATCGCTCCTTGCCGTGTACCTTCTCGATGTCGGCGGCGATTCTACCGATCACCTTGCGCCGGGATTTCGTGCCGATCCGGTCAACCACATCAATCAACAGGTCCACCAGCCCATCAATAAGCTGCGATTTGCAAGACATTATATATAGGGCCAGCAGCCCGAATAGGCCGTTTCGCCTTCGACACGGCGCGCAAAGTGCCTGAGCCAGGATGGATCGGCGGCATCAGATATACCAGATGGAAGATCAAGGCCCTCTATAAAGGCTAGCCGGTCTGCGGCCTCCAGAACATTATCCAGCGTTGCAGCACCAACATCATCTTTCAGCCGCAGAAAACCATGCGCTCCTCGTGGTTCGGCTCTGTCAGAAGATTTTCCTGGAATGCATGCTGCGCAGATCGGGTCGAGCGCTCCATGATCTTCCGCGAGGATACGAATATCGCATTCTTCAACGCCCATCGGAAACCTAAATCAATGAGAGGTTCAATGGCTGGGCCTGTTGTGGAACTCGCCTGAACAAGGACAGAATGCAGCTTCGCACGATCTCTCTCATTCGCCCGTCGAAACCCCAGATGGCGCAAGATATCATGGCGGTGACGCCGGGCGGCATCAGATTGCAGATCGTATAGATGAACATTGCTGCCCAGCTGCTCCTCGACAAAATGGATGCAGTCGGCGGCAATTTCATCCAAAGACCCCGGGAAATACCCGTGACTGCGAAAATGAACCAACTGAAACGCCAACCCCGCGCGTATCGTACGCCGGTATCCCTGAACGAAATCCAACTCGCCAAACAACAGGCTCCACACCTTCAGTTCGTCTCTGTCCATCCAAATGCCCCCTCGACCGACAGGGCGAACCTCCAGAGAAATCAGAAAACCGTCAAGCGCCCTCTTGTTCCACTATTGTTCCTCATAACCCCCAACTGTGCACGTTCGGGGCGGTTGGGCCTTTATGGTGTCGGGTTGTCGACCTTGCTGGATTGGGTCCACCAGAACGTAAGTATACCAGAGCGTCATGCGAGAAAACTGAAACACGTAATTGAAGTGCGCATTTCAAGTTGGGATTTTCTTTGAATTCGAGGCTTGTTCATAATTCTCTGCTGCTTCGATTGCCGCGATGTCGTCAAGGGGTTCGACGTTGCAGTCGATCTGTCGCGGTGTCGGGCAGGTCGATGTTGCGCTCTGATTTGCGCTTGCAATGTCGCGATTTTGGTCGTGTGACTCGGCTCTTTAACCAAAGCTACGCTTTAACCCATTGGATTTCTGTCAAAATGTGCGGTTACGGCCTATTGCGATCTCGACTCCGTGAACAATTGTGTTTAAAACATTGCGGGTCAGTAAACGGGTAGGAAATATGCCATCGGTTCTTGTCTTGAACGGTCCCAACCTGAATATGCTCGGATCGCGCCAGCCCGAAGTTTACGGCACAGTAACGCTTGGGGATATTGAGCGACTTTGTGAACGCCATGCCGAGGCGCTTGGCATGGAGGTAAGCTTTGTGCAATCCAACCATGAGGGCGTGCTTCTTGATGCGGTTCATGCAGCGAGGGGCGTTCGAGATGGGCTGATCATCAATGCCGGCGCCCTCACCCACAGCTCTATCGCACTGATGGATGCCGTATTTTCCGTGGAGCTTCCGACGATCGAGGTCCATCTGAGCAATATCCATGCGCGCGAAACCTTCCGGCACAGATCTTACCTGGCCCGCGCATCGCTTGGCCAGATTGCTGGTTTTGGATCCAACAGCTATGTTCTTGCGCTGGATGCGCTCAAAACCCATCTGGGTTCGTCATGAACGTAAATGAGCTTCTCTCACGCATTGTCAGTGCCGCGAGCATTGAGGACGCATGGGCACTGCATACGGAGAAGATGGCCGAATATGGCTTTGACCGCTTGATCTATGGCTATACGCGGTTTCGGACCGGAACGACCCTGGGTGATTTGCAGGATGCGTTGATCCTGACCAACCATGATCCCGAATATGTCGACTTCTTCGTCGGCGAAGGCATGTATTTTAATGGACCAATGGTCGCGTGGGCGTCGGAGAATATCGGAGCATGCAGTTGGCGCCAGATCATAGAGCATGCGATGAAAGGTGACCTCACCCCCAAGGAGATGGAGGTGATGGCGATGAACCAGCGCATGGGCGTCGTAGCAGGGTATACGATCAGCTTCCATGAGATCTCGCTGCGGGCCAAAGGTGCGATCGGCATGACCGCGCGGCGTGGCTTGACGCAGGATGATGTTGACGAGATCTGGAGCGAGCATGGGGAAGAAATAGAATTAATCAATAAAGTCATGCACTTGAAGGTAACCCAATTGCCGCATACCACGGGTCAGCGGCGCAAGCTGACAGCGCGGCAAAGAGAGGTTCTCGAGTGGGTGGCGGATGGGAAAACTATTCAGGATACGGCCACGATCATGGGACTGAACCCGGCCACGGTAGAAAAGCACCTGCGGCTTGCGCGTGAATCTCTGGATGTGGACACGACCCCTCAAGCAATTCTGAAAGCGTCGTCACAAAATCAGTTCTTTCTGATCGAGCGATAACGCGGCGTACGCCCCGTTGATCCGGCAGCGTGGTAAGGAAAACCATACTTTGCTTCGGTCGGAGGATTGTTCATTCTTCTTATGTTCCGTGAGTGGTGGCGTAATGCCATGGAACCTTCGCCAATTCGAGTTGACTTTAGTCTTCAGCACACCTCGAGTTGGTCCGGCCTCGTCCGGAAAAAGTCGTGCCTCGATGATTTATTGTTCGGTCGTAGAGGCATTATCATTTCAGCCCGGTGTCCCCAACATGGGCGACAAATGAAGAACGGTGCAGAGTGTTACTCTGCACCGTTTTTCGTATTGTCTTCAAATATATCATCGCGCGAAAATGCCCCAATCACGTAACACAGTGTGAAATCAAAGGCTTCAACGCGTTACGTGATATTTCAGGTGTTTCGTCAGATGCCATAGGGATCAGCTCAACCCTTAAGCTGGGCTGCCACTTCTTCCGCAAAGTTCTCTTCTTTCTTTTCGATGCCTTCGCCGACCTCGAGCCGCACAAAGCCAGTGATCTCGACACCGGCTTCCTTGGCCGCAGCGCCGACCGTCAGATCGGGATTGACGACAAAGGACTGGTTCAACAAAGTGACCTCGGCCATGTATTTCTTCATACGGCCAACGATCATCTTCTCGATCACCGCCTCGGGCTTGCCGCTTTCGCGCGCGATATCCATCTGAACGGTTTTCTCTTTCTCCACGACCGCAGGATCAAGATCGTCTTCGGACAGAGACGCCGGGTTCACAGCGGCGACATGCATCGCGACCTGTTTGCCGAATGCCTCGTTATCGCCCGAAAGGCCAACCAGAACCCCGATCTTGCCCATGCCATCAGCAGCCGCATTATGCACGTAGGAGACGACCGAAGCGCTTTCCAGCGCAGCCATCCGGCGGATCGACATGTTCTCGCCGATGGTCGCGATCTTGTCCGTAACCACGTCGGAGACAGGTTTGCCGTCCATATCAGCCGCCAGCAACGCGTCCAGATCAGCCGCGCTCAGCGCGCGTTGAGCAATGCCGCCCACCATTGCCTGAAACTCGGCATTCTTTCCGACAAAATCGGTCTCGGAATTGACCTCAACGGCCACGCCCTTCCCGCCTTCGACCGCAACCGCGACCAGACCTTCGGCAGCTGTCCGCCCGGATTTCTTGGCGGCCTTGGCCAGACCCTTGGTGCGCAGCCAATCTACGGCCGCTTCCATGTCGCCATCATTTTCCGTCAATGCCTTCTTGGCATCCATCATGCCTGCGCCTGTGCTATCGCGCAGTTCTTTGACCATTGCAGCGGTGATCGCCATCTAGGTGTCTCCTCGAATAGAAATTGGGGTCGGGCCAGTTCCGCCTGGCCCGGAGATCAGATCTGCGGCAGCGCGTCAGCCTTCGGCTTTTGCGGCTTCCTCGCCTGGCGCTGCGTCCTGCGCTGCGGCCTCTGCCGGCGCTTCTTCGCTTGGTGCGGCCACGGCTTCCTCGACCGGTGCCTCTTCCATCGCGCCGATATCGACACCAGCCGCACCCATCTGCGCGGACATGCCGTCCAGTGCAGCCCGCGCCACGAGATCACAGTAAAGCGCAATCGCGCGCGCCGCGTCGTCATTGCCGGGGATCAGGAAATCGACATCATCGGGCGAGCAGTTGGTATCCACCACAGCGATCACCGGGATGCCAAGCTTCTTGGCTTCCGCGATGGCGAGATCTTCCTTGTTCACGTCGATCACAAACAGCAGATCCGGCACGCCGCCCATCTCCCGGATACCGCCCAGAGAAGCCTGCAACTTGCCCTGATCGCGCTCCATGCCCAGACGCTCTTTCTTGGTCAGGCCTTCGCCGCCCGTCTCCATCGCCTCATCAATCTGCTTGAGTCGGTTGATCGAGTTTGAGACGGTTTTCCAGTTGGTCAAGGTCCCGCCGAGCCAACGATGGTTCATATAGTATTGCGCGCATTTCTCGGCCGCTTCCGCAATCGGGCGCTGCGCCTGACGCTTGGTGCCGACAAACAGAACGCGGCCACCTTTGGCGGTCGTGTCGCGCACGATTTGCAGGGCCTGATCAAGCATTGGCACCGTCTGCGTCAGATCCATAATGTGGATGCCGTTCTTGGCGCCATAGATATAGCGCTCCATCCGAGGGTTCCAACGCTGCGTCTGGTGACCAAAGTGTACGCCAGCTTCCAAAAGCTGACGGAGCGAAAATTCTGGCAAAGCCATGTCCGTTTTCCTTTCCGGTTTAATCCTCGGCGGGGTGTGAGAACATATGTTCAACCGGTGGACCGTTCAGGGATGTCTCCCCCGAGGGCCCGACCCCGCCTGTGAAGTGCGCTCGCTATAGATCACGGATTTGCGTTTCGCAAGCGGTTATAGCGTCAACGCCGCCCCCCTGCCCCTTACGGAAAGGCAATCGGCGCATCGCCCGGCTCCCAACGGGGAAATTTCTGCATAATCGCTTCAAACCGCTCGGAGTGCAGGAAATGCGCCAGCCACTGGTCCAGATGGCTCCATTCCAGTGCGTCGAACCAGTCTCGGTCTACATTGGCGAACTGACGGATAAACGGCAAAATGGCGATATCGGCAAGGCGCGGCTCAGCCCCGAAAATCCACGGTCCCTCCATCATCGCGTCGAGCGCGCGCAGGCTTGCAAGGGCCGTCTCGCGCGCCGCCAGTGGGTCGGCACCCTCAAAGCGGTTGGGATATTTGTAGCGATCCAGCGCAGACTTGAAGTCCGTGTCAAACCGGCTGACAAGCGCGTGGCCCAGCTGTGGCATATCCAGCAAGCGCTCTGGATCGTTTTGCGCCAAGGCCCAGCCCATAATCTCCAGACTTTCCTCAATCACCTGATCACCGTTGAGCAGAACCGGCACGGTCCCCTTGGGCGAGGCTTCCAGAAGTGCCGCCGCCTTGTCGCGCAGCACGATCTCGCGAAGCTCGCAGGTCACACCGCTTGAGACCAACGCCAAGCGGGCGCGCATCGCATAGGGGCATCGGCGGAAACTGTAGAGGATCGGACGCGACATGTGGGGTTTGTGTGACGCCTCGTGCAAATCTGTCAAGCCTCTTGCACTGGCCTGCGCGGCTCGCCAAAACGGAAGGCATGAATGATGGCCCCTCCCCCGATATTCTGTGCATAGGTTCGGTCCTTTGGGACATTATCGGGCGGGCCACGGCGCATATGCAAGTCGGCTCGGATGTGCCCGGGCGTATCACCCGCCTGCCCGGCGGTGTCGCGATGAATATTGCCATGGCCCTCAAGGCCTACGGGCTGCAGCCCGCGCTTCTGTCGGCCATCGGACGCGATCCGGAGGGCGAGGATCTGGTCGCGGCCTGCACGCGGATGGGGATGGTGACGCAGCATATCTACCGCTCCGATGATCTGCCGACCGACCGCTATATGGCTGTAGAGGGTGGCAACGGGCTCATCGCCGCAGTGGCCGATGCACATTCGCTGGAGGCCGCAGGCGCCAAGATCCTGCGGCCCCTGACGGACGGTCCGCTTGCAGGCTGGGACCGTATCATCGCGCTGGACGGCAATCTGACGGTCAGCCTTTTGGAAGATGTCGCAAGCTCCGAGGTTTTTGCGAAGGCCGATCTGCGGCTGGCGCCGGCCTCTCCGGGCAAGGCAGAGCGGTTGCGTCCCTTCCTGACCCACCCGAGCGCGACAATCTATGTCAATCTCGAAGAAGCCGGAATTCTGATGCATCACACCTTTACCGACACTCCGCAGGCGGCCACCGCGCTGCTTGCGCGGGGCCTGCACAGGGTCCTTGTCACTGACGGGCCGCGCCCGGCCACCGTAGCGACCAAAGCGCAAACGATCACCATGACCCCGCCCGATGTGCTGGTCACGCGGGTCACGGGCGCGGGCGATACGTTCATGGCCGCTCACATTGCCTCCGAGGCTATGGGCGATACAAGCGAGACGGCGCTTGCCGATGCGCTTCAGGCAGCCGCGAAATATATATCAGGAGAGAATTATTGAGCCCCCTGCCCCTGGTTTTGTCGGACGAGGTCCGCGCAGCGAAAACCGCCAGCAGCCCGCTTGTCGCGCTGGAATCGACCATCATCACCCACGGCATGCCTTACCCGCAAAATGTGCAGACCGCCCGCCGGGTAGAGGCCGAGATCCGCAGCACCGGCGCGGTCCCTGCGACCATCGCCGTGCTGGATGGCGCTTTGCATATCGGGCTCAGCGACGCTCAGCTTGAAACGCTGGGTCAGGCGGGCAATGTGGCCAAGCTGTCGCGGGCCGATATGGCGGCCTGTCTGGCGCAAGGCGGCACGGGGGCGACCACGGTTGCCGCGACCATGATCGCGGCCCGCGCCGCCGGGATCGAGGTTTTCGCCACTGGCGGCATTGGCGGTGTGCATCGCGGGGCGGAGGAAAGCTTTGATATCTCCGCCGATTTGTACGAATTGGCCCAAACCCGCGTGACGGTGGTGGCAGCCGGGGCAAAAGCCATTCTCGATCTGCCCAAGACGCTTGAGTTGCTCGAGACACTGGGCGTGCCGGTGATCACCGTCGGTCAGAATGTGTTTCCGGCCTTTTGGTCGCGCGGCTCCGATCTGCCGGCCTCACTGCGCATGGACAGCGCTGCGGAAATCGCCGCTGCGCATCGCATGCGCGCGGCTTTGGGCCTGCCCGGCGGGCAGCTTGTCGCAAATCCAATCCCGCAAGCAGCAGAGATCCCGCAAGACGATCTCAACCCGCTGATCGCGCAGGCGTTGAGCGAGGCCAGCGCGCAAGACGTTACCGGCAAGGCGGTCACGCCCTTCCTGCTGTCTCGCATATTTGAGCTGACCGAGGGCCGATCTCTGGACGCCAATATCGCGCTTGTGCTTAACAATGCACAATTGGCGGGGAAAATAGCCACCAATCTGGTCGAATAGCACGCTTTGCGAGGCGTTATGGGCGCGATGTGATGGAGAGTTCTTGTGCCACGCCATGCCAATCCATAGATATGTGTAAACTTATTTGCCGGATAATACGCGACCATGGCTCCAGAGCACCGCGACGACCTTAAACCGCCCCGAAGACCCGGATTGATTGCGCGGCTGCGCAGTAATTTCCTGACCGGTCTCATTGTCATCGCGCCCATCGGGCTCACGCTCTGGCTGATCTGGACGCTTGTCGGCTGGGTCGATAGCTGGGTCTGGCCCTTCGTGCCCGGCGCCTACCAGCCCGAAGCCCTGCTGAATGCCTGGCTCAGACCGGATGCTGTGCCGTTTGTCGATGGCAAACCGAACCCCGACTGGATCAAGGTTAATGTGCGCGGCGTCGGCGTCATCATCTTCTTGATGTTCACGGTGCTTGTGGGCTGGATGGCCAAGGGCTTTTTGGGCCGCTCTTTCCTGAGATGGGGTGAGTCCATAGTGGATCGCATGCCCGTCGTGCGATCCATCTATAGCGGGGTCAAACAAATCGCCGAGACGGTGTTTTCACAACGCGATACCTCCTTCGACAAGGCCTGCCTGGTGGAATATCCGCGCAAGGGCATCTGGGCGATTGCCTTTATCTCCACCACGGCCAAGGGCGAGATTTCTGCCAGCATTCCGGTGGACGATCAGAAGATTTCCGTGTTTTTACCCACAACGCCAAACCCGACATCCGGATTCCTGCTCTTCGTGCCGCGCAGGGATATCGTTGAGCTTGATATGAGCGTCGAGGATGCGGCGAAACTCGTGATCTCGGCAGGGCTTGTCTATCCAAACGACAAGAACCCCAGCGTCCCGCCCGCAATGGCCGCGCAATAGCTCAGCCGTCACGCTCCAGCCAGCCGCGATAACGGATGACAAAACCTGCCAGCGGTGCGCTCAGGCTGACGTCAAAGTGAAACCGTCCCCCATCATCATATTCGCAGGTCTGCGACACGGGCAGCGCCCAGCCCGGCAAGGGGATCCCCAGACACCAGCCGCGCGTGACCTGCATCTGCATCCGCTGATCGCGGACCGGCAAGGCCAGCTCAAACGTAAAGGGCCCGAACCGCTCCCGCAGCTTTCCCGGACCAGCAGGGCTGAGGGTGGAGCGAAAGTGGTGATCGCCGAACCGCCTGCGCCAGATCTCGGTGTTGCCGATCCGCTCCATCTCAACGGTCACATCAATGGTCCCCTTGGCGCGATGCGTCGTGGCGGGCGGAAAGCGGAATGCCGCGCCAATGAGTTCTGACAGAAAGCCCGCGCCGCGCTCTATCGAGGCCTCGCCCTTGAGAACATGCATATCCCAAAGATCATGCGCATCGCGGAAGCTTTGTGCCATCTGCGTCCAATCTGCACCCAGAGCCTCTTCGAATAGTGGCGGGTTGGCATGGGTTTGTCGTTCAATACGGGCGCCGATCCCCTCAAGTGCGGTTTCCAGCGCAGCCAGGGGGATATCGCCCAAAACGGCGCGGGCACCGGGCTCGGCCGCGCGGGCGGCGATCTGATCGACAAGCAAGGCGGCAGGCAGTGCGGGGATCATCGGGCCATTCCCCTCTCCTATGGTCAGCCGCCAGATATGGGTGAGGGCCGCGCCCGTCTCGTCCCGCCCGCCTACGCGCAGATACATGCCGCCTTGATCCGTGCCGAGCCCTTCCAGCAGACGCGCGGCGGGCAAAAACAGGCCCGTGAGCCGATCAAGCCGCGGAACCAGCCCGCGCTGGCGCAACCAGCCAAGCATGCTCAGCGCGCCATGCATCACGCCAAGCTCCAGCCCCGCGCGGAACATAACCGATCGGGCCTTGAAATGTTCAGGAAACAGCGCCAGATCCGGCGCGCCGATAAAAGAGGCGCGCCGCCTGAGCCCGCCGGGCAGATCGATGCGCCTGGCCCCCGACCAACCGGGGACCTGGCGCCAGGCACCACCACGCCACATCGCAAGCGGCGCACCAATCTGGCGCAGGATAGCGGCCATGACCGACCGGCCCCGCGGCGCGCGATTGCCCGGCGTGAGGGCCGTCTCGATCACCGCGATCTCATGAAAATTCTTCGAGACATCCGCAACGATGGCCGAGCTGATCGCAGGCACGGTCGAGGCCCCCGACAGACAGGCAAGGCCGATCTGACTTGCGGGCTCCTCCAGCACCGTGATCCCGGCCGAGAAATCCGGATCATCAGATAGATCGAGATAATGCACTTCCGCCGCCAACGCGACACGGGCTATGGCGTAGGTGTCCTCATAGGCCTGAAACGGGCCGGTCGCATCGATCAGAACGTGGACATCGTGGCGATCCAGCAGTGCGCCCAACTGTATAAGGTCATTTCGATCAACTGTAAGCGGATGGCCCCCATGTTCCCTGCAAAACGCATGCGCCGATTTCGCGGCGCGCCCGGCGACCAGAACGTCATGACCCGCGCGCAGCAGCAATTGGCTCAGCCGCCCGCCAAATACCCCATAGCCACCCAGCACGAGCACCTTCAAAGCCAATGCCCCCGGCCCGAATGTATCACCTGCGCTGTCGAACCCGATCCTCGCATTGAACGGCCTTTCCTGCCTTCATACCCATGAGCATGATTGACCCAAGGTAACCAAAACACGAGGGGAGAATAAGGCCCGAGCAGTCAAAACAGCGCAAATTTGGCCAGAAACCTACCGTCCGATCCAAGGCTGCGTGGATATTTCGCCGCCGCCCCGCGGGCCGTTGAGGGTCAAACCTCCCTTTGGCACTGCGTTCTGTAGCGCCGGACGAAATACCTCAAACATCAGACAGCGCACGCATAACGCCGATCAGCAAAAACGCTGCGCCAACACCCCGCCGATCTGCCGTCGCGCCAGTTTTCACACCTTGTCAGGCAAACATCTCGCGCAGATCCACCGAGTTATGCGCACCCAGATCGTCGAAATGGTTCGATACGAAATCTTTGGCGCGGCGTTTGCCAGCCTCGCGTAAGGCATTCATCACAAAGGCATTGGGCAGCATCTTGGTTGCAACGGAAAGCTGCCGCATCAGCCCGTCATCAGAGATCATATGGATCAGCGGCTCTTTCATCGCGTCGCGCGGGACCCGTTTGGTCTCGATCAGGCGCTGGACGAAATCAATCGCCCGCAATTCGCGAAAGAGCGAGCCATTAAAGC
>CAYGUB010000081.1:0-6356 GCA_964352845.1 uncultured Rhodobacterales bacterium
GTCCGTGTGCCTGAGAGTTTCCGGGGCGGTTGCTCCTTCGGCGCCAGCATCCAAGCTGTCTCTCCCGCGAGTCGGGCTGTGCCGCGTTCATAGGACGAAACGCTCAAATTCCGATAATCAATTCTGATCCGTTTCTCATGAGCTTTTGTGATGGACTGGCCAACAAAACGCGATTGCTGCCGAAAAACCGATTGAACCTTTGCGCCATTGACCGCAATCTGGCGCGCAGGGAAAAATTCGTGATCACTCTGGGAGGATGATATGCAGAAATTTCTGAGAAACACGGCGATTGTAGCGCTGAGCGTGACCTTCGTGGGCGAGGCTGCCGCGACCGAATGGAACGTGTCGGTCTGGGGCAAGCGCCGCGCCTTCACCGAGCATGTGGAGAAGCTGGCCGAGCTTGTGGCCGAGAAATCCGGTGGCGCGTTCACGATGAATGTCAGCTATGGCGGTCTCTCCAATAACCGCGAGAACCTTGACGGGATCTCCATCGGGGCCTTCGAGATGGCACAGTTCTGCGCGGGCTATCACCGTGACAAGAACCCGACCATCACCGTGCTGGAACTGCCATTCCTCGGCGTCAGTAATCTGGAAGAGGAAGTCGCCGTCAGCCACGCGGTCTATGATCACCCCGCAGTGCAGGCCGACCTTGGGCGCTGGAATGCCAAACTGCTGATGACCTCGCCCATGCCGCAATATAATCTTGTCGGCACCGGCGAGCCGCGCGATGAGCTGTCGGAGTTTGAAGGCATGCGTGTGCGCGCGACAGGCGGTCTGGGTCAGGCTTTCGAGGCCGTAGGCGGGGTGCCCACCTCTGTGACCGCGACCGAGGCCTATAACGCCATGGAATCCGGCGTTGTGGACACGGTCGCCTTCGCCCAGCACGCGCATCTGTCCTTCCGCACAATCGATATCGCGACCTGGTGGACTGAAAACCTCAACCCCGGCACGGTAAACTGCCCCGTGGTGGTCAATACGGACGCCTATGATGCGCTCAGTGATGAGCATCGCGCGATCCTCGACGAAAGCGTCCCCGAGGCGATTGATCACTATCTGGCGAATTATGCAGAGCTGATCGAGAAATGGGAAAGCATTCTGGCGGAGAAGAATGTGCAGAAAGTCACCGTCTCGGAAGATGTGATCGCCGAGTTCAGAGCAACCGCCGCCGATCCGATCCGCGATCAGTGGATTGCCGATATGGAAGCCCAGGGCCTCCCCGGTCAGGAACTTTATGACCTTGTCGTCAATACCCTGGCTGAAAAGCGCGGCTCCTGAGGGCTGAGCGTTCCAGCCTCGCCGGTCATCCCGGCGGGGCTGTTTTCGCCAATGTCTTACCGATAATTTTTTGGCCGATGCGGGGGGCTCGCGGCGATGTCATCTTCCAGTGTGCTCAGCGATGAGAGCGGTCTGTCGCGCGCCGACCGCGCCTTGTTCCGGATTGAGTCCTTCTTCAACCTGATTGCCGGCATCGTCATTTTCGCACTGGTCTGTCTGGCTTGCTACAATGTGATCGGCCGCTACGTCTTCAACGCGCCCGTGCCCGGTTATGTCGATTGGACCGAGCAATTCATGGCGACCTTCGCCTTTCTGGGGCTGGCCTATTGTCAGCGCGAAGGGGGCCATATCCGGATGGATATCGTGGTAGGCGCGTTGCGCGGGCGGCTTTTGTGGCTGGCCGAATGGCTGTCGATCCTGTTCATGCTGCTTTTGACCACTGCCTTGATCTACGGGACATGGTTTCATTTCGAACGCAGCTTTGACTGGAACGCGCCTTTGTGGTCGCGCGACAGCTCCATTGATGTGGCCCTGCCGCTCTGGCCTGCCAAGCTGATCGTGCCGGTTTCGCTGGGGCTTTTGTGGCTGCGGCTCTGGGTCCAGCTTTGGGGATTTGGCCGCGCTTTCAGACGCAATGCGACCCGGCCCGTAGCCGTGCCACTGGTTGAGGACGCGGCAACGCAGGCCAGTCGCGAGGCTCAGACGGTAGACGGGGCAGGACACTGATGGACGCGCTGATTGACATGAAGGCGCTTCTGGAAGGCGTTGATATCTTTAACCTATCCCTTTGGCTCAGCGGGTTTTTGATTGTGCTGGTGCTGATCGGGGTGCGGGTGGCTTTTGCGACGGCGTTTATCGGATTTCTGGGCCTGTGTCTGTTTTTCATGCAAAAACAGGGTTTCGACAAAGGTCTGATTACAGCAATGAAACTCGCCGGTCAGGTTCCGCATTCAAAATCAACAACTTACGCGTTGTCATTGATCCCGACTTTCATCCTGATCGGCTATCTGGCCTATTATGCGGGCCTGACGCGCTATCTGTTTGAGGCCGCAAAGCGGTGGGTCGGCTGGCTGCCCGGTGGTCTGGGTGTCGCGACCGTTTTTGCAACGGCGGGATTTGCTGCGGTCTCCGGGGCCTCCGTCGCGACCTCGGCGGTTTTTGCACGGATCGCGATCCCGGAGATGCTCAGGCTCGGCTACGACAAGCGTTTCGCGGCTGGCGTCGTCGCTGCAGGGGGCACGCTGGCCTCGCTGATCCCGCCCTCGGCGATCTTGGTGATCTATGCGATCATTGTGGAGCAATCGGTGGGCAAGCTGCTGCTGGCCGGGTTCCTGCCCGGCGCTGTTTCTGCGCTGATCTATGCGGGGCTGGTGATTGGGCTGGCCACCTGGCGCAAGGATCTCGGGCCGCCGGTGGGTGGCTATAGCTGGGGCGAGCGGTTTGAGGCGCTGCCCGGTGCCTCCCCCATTCTTCTGGTGGTTCTGATTATCGTCTTCTCGATCTATTTCGGACTGGCCACACCGACCGAGGCCGGCGCTCTGGGCGCTTTTGTGGTGCTGTCCATGGCGCTGTGGAAGGGCATGCGCTGGGGGCAATTATCCTCGGCCCTGATGGAAGCGGCCAAACTGACCGTGATGATCTTCACCATGATCTGGGGTGTGCTGATCTATGTGCGCTTTCTGGGCTTCGCCAAGCTGCCGGATCACTTTGCCGACTGGATCGCGGGGCTTGATCAGCCCGCCTATATGACATTGCTGCTGATCCTGTGCGCCTATGTCGTGCTGGGGATGTTTATGGATGCGATCGGGATGTTGATCCTGACCCTGCCTGTGACCTTCCCGGCCGTGATGGCTTTGAACGGTGCCGAAGCGGGTGGTGTGGGCGCGCTGGGGATGACCAATGAGGAATGTGCGATCTGGTTTGGGATTATCGTCGTCAAGATGGCGGAGCTGTGTCTGATCACGCCGCCCATTGGGCTGAACTGCTTTGTGGTCGCGGGTGTGGCGCAGGACAGCAAGCTGCCCATCACCGTGCAGGATGTGTTTCGCGGGGCCTCGCCGTTTTTCGTAGCTGATGTGATCACCGTGGCCGTGCTGATCGCTTTCCCGGGCATTGTGTTGTGGTTGCCCAGCTTGTTGTAGTTTTGCGCGAGGCTGCCATCGTCGGAGCCTCCGGCGGGGATATTTTTCGCCAAAAGAAGCGCGGCTTCGGGGCTAACCCCGGGGCGTGAGCTTGTAGAGCGCGCCATTGCCCACCGAGAGAAACCAGATTGCGCCGCCCGGGCCTTCGCGGATATCACGGACACGCTCGGTCTGGGGGGATTGGATTTGTTCGACCTCGACCAGGCTGCTGCTATCGACGCGGCTGATATAGTCGAATTTCAGCGAGCCTACGAAGATGTCGCCCTGCCATTCGGGCCAGAGCTTGCCGGAATAGATCATCATGCCTGATGGCGCGATGGAGGGGTCATAGAAGAGTGCGGGCTGCTCCATGCCTGGTGCTTGCGTGCCGACGCCGATTTTTGCGCCCGAGTAATGCGTACCGTAGGAGATCACCGGCCAGCCGTAATTCGAGCCCGGCGTGATCTTGTTTATCTCGTCGCCACCGCGCGCGCCGTGTTCAACCACCCAGAGCGTGCCATCCGCATCGAGCGCCGCACCTTGCGGGTTGCGATGCCCGTGCGAGTAGATCTCCGGCTCTGCGCCCGGCATGCCCACAAATGGATTGTCGGGCGGCGTTACGCCCGAGCGTCTGATGCGGATGACCGAGCCATTGTGATTGCGCAGATCCTGCGCCGACGAATCCTCTCCGCGGTCGCCAATGGTCAGATGGATCGTGCCATCGCGCGCCTCGACGATCCGCGAGCCAAAGTGGCGGCCACCCCGGCTGCCGGGCGCGGATTGGAAGATGCGTTTGACCTCGCTGAGCGCCGCGCCGTCCCTTGAGAGTGTCGCGCGGGCCAGAGCAGTGCCCGCACCACCACCGTTCTGGGCAATAGAGTAGCTGAGAAATATCTCACGGCTTTGCGCGAAATCCCGTGGCACCATGATGTCGAGGAGACCGCCCTGCCCGTCCGCATAGACCTTCGGCACGCCGCTGACCGACTGACGCGTGCCATTGGCGGCGATATGCAGCAAGGCTCCGTCCCGCTCGGTGATCAGCATCTCGCCCTCGGGCAGAAACCCCACGGCCCAGGGCTCATCCAGACCGTCCACCACTTCGGTGATTTGCAGCTGACCGGCGCTGGTCTCAAAGGCTTGCGCGGCAAGCGGGAGGCTCGTGAGGGCAAGAAGAGCGAGAAGTTTGACAGGCATTGAGGTATCTCCGGATTGACTTGCCAAATCATATAGGTGCGCGGGCTTCCTGGTCCATCCAGCGCAGCAGAAAAGCTGCCGCTACGGCATCTCGCGAAAGCTTTTCTTTCAGGGATGCGCGCCATGCGGGGGCTCTTTTCATTTCAAATCGCAGCGCCTAGTCTTGCGCGATAACGTGATACTCAGGGAGAACACTCATGAAGAAATTACTGATGGCCACAGCCGCCACGGCATTGATGGCCGGAGCCGCGTTTGCCGATGGCCATTCGCCGGTCAAGATCGGCATTATTCTGGGCTTCACCGGTCCCATTGAATCGATCACCCCCTCCATGGCCGACGGTGCCGAGCTTGCAATGGCGGAAGTCACCGAGGCGGGCACGCTTCTGGATGGCGTCGCCGTTGAGCCTGTGCGCGCCGACAGCACCTGCGTGGATGCGGCGGCAGCGACGGCGGCGGCTGAGCGTCTGATCACATCAGATGGCGTCAAAGGCATCATGGGTGCGGATTGCTCGGGCGTCACCGGCGCGATCCTGTCCAATGTGGCGCTGGCCAACGGGGTGGTGATGATATCGCCCTCCGCCACGTCGCCCGGCCTGTCCACGGCTGAGGATAACGGTCTGTTTTTCCGCACCGCCCCGTCGGACGCGCGCCAGGGCGTCGTCATGACCGAGGTACTGATGGAAGAAGGCATCAAATCAGTGGCCTTGACCTATACGAATAACGACTATGGCAAGGGTCTGGCTGATGCGTTTCAGGCCGCCTATGAGGCGGCTGGCGGCGAGGTCACGATCTCGGCCGCTCACGAGGACGGCAAGGCGGATTACTCAGCCGAGGTGGGCGCGCTTGCCTCTGCCGGCGGCGACCGTCTGGTTGTTGCGGGCTATGTTGATCAGGGCGGATCGGGCATTGTGCGCGCGGCGCTGGACTCTGGCGCCTTTGACAGTTTCCACTTCCCCGACGGGATGATCGGCGCCAAGCTGGAAGAGAATTTCGGCGGCGAGATTGACGGATCGACCGGCCAGCACCCCGGCACTGACAGCCCGGGTGTGGACAAGTTTGCCGAAATCGTCGGCGACAGCTTTGATGCGACCTCGCCCTTCACGCCCGAAAGCTATGATGCGGCTGCGCTGATCATGCTGGCCATGGAGGCCGCAGGCTCGACCGACCCGGCGCAGTACAAGGAGAAGATCATGGATGTGGCCAACGCGCCCGGCGAGCAGATCTTCCCGGGCGAGCTGGCAAAAGCCATCGAAATCCTGAAAGGTGGTGGCGATATCGACTATGTTGGTGCCTCTGCGGTCGAGCTTATCGGGCCGGGCGAGTCTGCGGGCAATTACCGCCAGATCCAGTTTCAGGACGGCAAGATCACAACGGTTAAGTATCGCTGATTTGTTCTTGACGTAAAGCCAGACAGCCCGGATATCGCTCCGGGCTGTTTTTGAAGGGCGCTCCATGATCACGGTCGAGAATTTGCACAAACATTTCGGCGGCTTTCACGCCGTTGACGGGGCCAGCCTGAGTATTGAGCAAGGCTCTATCACGGGTCTGATCGGGCCCAATGGTGCGGGCAAGACGACCTTGTTCAATGTCATCGCAGGCGTGCTGCCACCGACCTCCGGGCGGGTGCATATGGCGGGCGAGGACATCACCGGGCTGCCGCCGCATGAGCTGTTTGGCAAGGGCCTGCTCAGGACCTTTCAGATTGCCCATGAGTTCAGTTCCATGACGGTACGCGAGAACCTGATGATGGTGCCCGGCGATCAAAGC
>CAYGUB010000081.1:6366-11117 GCA_964352845.1 uncultured Rhodobacterales bacterium
AGACGCTTTGGAACACCTGGTTCGGGCGCAAACGCATCGCCAATGAAGAACGCGCGCTGGCCGCAAAGGCCGATGAGGTGCTCGAATTTCTCACAATTGATCATCTGACCCATGAGCGGGCGGGTAATCTGTCTGGTGGTCAGAAGAAACTGCTGGAGCTGGGCCGGACCATGATGGTCGATGCCAGGATCGTCTTTCTCGACGAGGTCGGCGCGGGCGTGAACCGCACATTGCTCAACACGATCGGGGACGCGATCATCCGGCTTAATCAGGAGCGGAACTACACATTCTGCGTCATTGAGCATGATATGGATTTCATCGGCAAGCTCTGCGACCCGGTGATCTGCATGGCGGAAGGCAAGGTGTTGGCGGAGGGAACATTGGACGAGATCAAGGCCAATGAGCAGGTGATCGAGGCCTATCTGGGCACCGGCCTGAAGAACAAGACGAAAGCGCCCGCATGATCACCCGGCGGGCCAGTTTGCCGGACGCGCTCGAACTGACAGCGTATTCAACAAGACAGGACAGACCATGCCATTGAAACTCCTTATTGCAGCGGCTCTTGTTACGACGACGAGCCTTGGAGCCCTTCCTGCCATGGCCCAGAACATTCTGGGGCAAAGCCAGTTTCAGGGTCGCACAGTTATCCTCAATGACGACTTCACCTGGAGCTATGTCGAACAATCTTCCGGAAGCACCGGGGATTGTTTCGCAATGACCGGGCCATATGTGTTTTGCGGCAAGCCGCTTGGCTGGGGTGCGACGACCAAATTGTCGCCCGACGCGGCCGCGTCCTTCCGACTTGATGACCGCAATTACGGGGCTGTCATTCGCGAAGGGCTCGGGACGAATGATGGCTTTTCGCTGGAGTTCATGGAAAAAGCGATGATCACAAACCTCGCAACGGCCGCAGGGCTCGGAGAGGCGGATATCCCCACCTATTCCTCGGAGGATTTTGAGATTTTCGGTATCCCCGCCCGCCGTGTGGTCTATGGCGGCGTGATCAACGGGCTTTCTGTGATCTATTACAACACAGTCTGGGTCAGCGATGCGGAGACCATCCAGTTCTTCACCTTCACCATCGGCGAGGAGCCAACAGATGACGCGATGGCGCTCCATGTGAACTCCATCCAAGCCGTGCAAAAACTGAACTGAGGACGGAGCCTGCGTGAGTGAACCCTTTCTGATCGGTGATGCGATGTCGGGCGGCTATGGATCCGGCCCCGACATCCTGCATGACTGCACCATCGCCGTAAACGCAGGCGAGATTGCCGTCATCGTCGGCCCCAACGGGGCGGGCAAATCGACCGCCATGAAGGCCGTGTTCGGCATGCTCAACCTGCGCAAGGGCGCGGTGCGGCTGGGGGGCGAGGATATCACCGCGCTCAGCCCGCAGGCCCGTGTGGCCAAGGGCATGGGCTTCGTGCCACAGACTTCCAACATCTTCACCTCCCTGACGGTCGAAGAGAATCTGGAGATGGGCGCCTTCCTGCGACAAGACGACATCGCAGAGACGATGCAGCAGGTCTACACCCTCTTTCCGATCCTGCATGAGAAGCGCAAACAGGCCGCCGGAGAACTGTCAGGCGGGCAGCGCCAGCAGGTTGCCGTCGGCCGTGCGCTGATGACCCGGCCACAAGTCTTGATGCTGGACGAGCCCACAGCGGGCGTCAGCCCCATTGTGATGGATGAGCTGTTTGACCGCATCATCGAGGTTGCGCGCACCGGCATCTCCATCCTGATGGTCGAACAGAACGCACGACAAGCCCTTGAAATTGCGGACAAAGGCTATGTGCTGGTACAGGGCCGCAACCGGTTCACCGATACCGGACAGGCGCTTTTGAACGACCCTGAAGTGCGCAAGAGTTTCCTTGGAGGATGATAATGACCAAACCCTATATCGCCGCTTTCGCCCTGCTGCTCAGCGCCAGCCCCGCGCTCAGCGCCGCCTGCGCGTTCACCTCGGAATGTTTCGACGGCGAGGGCTGCTCGGAGACGAGCTTCTCCATGACGCTGGAGCAAAGCGGCGGCGAAGTGCTGATGACCACAGATGCCGAGACGATCCCGCTCAGCCAGGGCGGCAACACCGCCACGCAGATCTATGTCGGCATCACCGAGAACGCCTTCCACCTGCTGACCGTCACCGAGGCCGGCCCAAGCCGCTACACCACGCATATCTATGACGGCCCGCTGGCCGTCACCTATCTGGGGGAGTGTTCGGAATGATCATAACGCCTGCGGTGCCCCGGACTGGCCGGACTGACAGAGCGCAGCCATAATGGATACGCTCAACGCCCTCGCAGCCCTGGCCAATTTCGTCCTGATCCCCGGCGCGGCCTACGGTGCGCAGCTGGCGCTGGGGGCGCTTGGGGTGACGTTGGTCTACGGCGTCTTGCGGTTCTCGAATTTCGCGCATGGCGACACGATGGCCTTCGGGACGATGTTCGTGATCCTGATCACATGGGGCTTTCAGGCAGCCGGTATCAGCGCCGGGCCATTGCCCACCGCATTGCTCGCCCTGCCCTTCGGGATCGCGATCTGCGCGGCGATGCTTTTGGGCACGGACCGTCTGGTCTACCGGTTCTACCGCAAACAGCGCGTGCAACCGGTGGTCTTGCTGATGGTCTCGCTGGGGGTGATGTTCATCATGAACGGGCTGACCCGCTTTGTGATCGGGCCCGGGGATCAGCGCTTTGCCGATGGCGAGCGTTTCATCATCTCGGCCCGCACCTTCAAGGAGATGACAGGCCTGCGCGAAGCGGTCGTCATCAAGACCTCGCAGGGCATCACCATCGTCACCGCGGTGATTGTCGTGGCCGTTCTGTTCTGGTTTCTCAACAAGACCCGCACCGGCAAATCCATGCGGGCCTTCTCTGACAACGAGGATCTCGCCCTGCTCTCTGGCATCAATCCAGAGCGGGTCGTGCTCTATACCTGGTTGATCGTCGCGGCACTGGCCACGGTCGCAGGCACGCTCTACGGGCTCGACAAGAGCTTCAAACCCTTCACCTATTTCCAGCTGCTCCTGCCGATCTTCGCCGCCGCGATCGTCGGCGGTCTGGGCAACCCGCTGGGCGCTATTGCGGGCGGTTTCGTGATTGCCTTCTCGGAGGTGTTTGTCACCTATTCCTACAAGAAACTTGCTGGCTACCTGTTGCCGGAAAGCTGGCAGCCTGATGGGCTTTTGCAGCTGCTCAGCACCGATTACAAATTCGCGGTCAGCTTTGTAATCCTTGTCGTCGTGCTGCTGTTCAAACCGACTGGCTTGTTCAAAGGACAATCGCTATGACTTTCCTGCGTGACCTGTCGCTTTTTGTTGGCATGGGCGTGCTGATCCTCTTTGTGGGCTATTCGCAATCGTGGAATTCGGCCCTGTTCATCCTCAATTTCGGCCTGATCTCGGCCATCATGGCTTTGGGGGTGAACCTGCAATGGGGCCTTGCCGGTCTGCTGAATGTAGGCGTGATGGGGTTCACCGCTTTGGGCGCTTTGGCCGTCGTGCTGACCTCCATGCCACCTGTTCCGGAAGCCTGGAGCGCGGGCGGCGGGCGCGTTATCCTTGGCCTGTTGATCGGCATTGCATCGGTCGCAGGCGCGATCCTGCTGCGCAAGCGGATGGCTTACGGCAATGCCCGCATGGCTGCCACGCTGGCGCTTCTTGTCGGCGGGCTGATCCTGTTCCGCTTCGTCTTTGACGGCGGTGTCAGCGCGATCGAGGCCGTGAACCCGGCCGCGACAGGCTATCTGGGCGGGCTGGGCCTGCCTGTGCTTTTGTCCTGGCCTGTGGGCGGGCTTCTGGCTGCCGGGGCTGCCTGGATCATTGGCAAAACGGCTTTGGGGCTGCGGTCGGACTATCTGGCGATTGCCACTTTGGGGATCGCGGAGATCATCATCTACGTGCTGAAAAACGAGGACTGGCTGTCGCGCGGCGTCAAGAATGTCGTGGGGCTACCGCGCCCCCTGCCCTATGAGATCGACCTGCAAAATGATCCGGGCTTTGTGGAGCGCGCGGCCTCCTGGGGGTTTGACGCCACGACCGCCTCCACGCTCTATGTCAAGCTGGGCTATTCGGTGCTCTTTACCTTCGTGCTCGTCGTGTTGCTGGTTCTGGCGCAGCTGGCGCTGAGCTCGCCATGGGGTCGCATGATGCGCGCAATCCGCGATAATGAGGTCGCGGCCGAGGCGATGGGCAAGGATGTCACCGCGCGGCATTTGCAGGTGTTCATTCTGCGCTCGGCCATATGCGGCATGGCCGCGGCCATGCTGACAACGCTGGACGGCTTGCTGACGCCCACCACCTACCAGCCGCTGCGCTACACGTTTCTGATCTGGGTGATGGTGATCGTCGGAGGCTCAGGTAATAATTTCGGAGCGGTGCTGGGCGGCATGCTCGTAGCCTTCCTCTATATCCAGGTCGAGGTGCTGGGTCTGGGCATTATGCAACTGGTCACCTCGGGCATGGCGGATGGCTACTGGCTGAAAGATCACCTGCTGGAAAGTGCGGCCCATATGCGGCTGATGACCATGGGGATCATCCTGCTGGTGGTCCTGCGCTTCTTCCCCAAAGGCCTGATCCCGGAGCGGTAGAGCGGCCAGCGACGGGCACCCCCCAAGGCCACCCCCAAAAGAAACGCGCGCCGCAGATGATCGGGCGCGCGTTCTGACTGTTTATAGCGTCTGACGAAATACCTGAAATATCCCGTATCACGTAACGCGCCCAAAATCTTTGATTTCAGGCAGTGTTACGTGAT
>CAYGUB010000082.1:0-8832 GCA_964352845.1 uncultured Rhodobacterales bacterium
GCCATGCCGATGGCGCGCATGCAGTGATGAATGCGCCCCGGCCCCAGCCTGCCTTGCGCGATCTCAAACCCGCGGCCTTCGCCCAGAAGCATGCCCGCGGCAGGCACCCGGACATTTGTGAACCGGATATGCATGTGACCATGCGGTGCCTCGTCATCGCCAAAGACCTGCATGGCGCGCAACTTCTCGATACCCTCGGAGGCAGCGTCGACGACGATCATGGAATGCTGTTGGTGCTTGGGCCCGTCCCGGGCCGTGCGCACCATCACGATATACACCGCGCAGCGCGGATCACCGGCGCCTGTGGCCCACCATTTCTCTCCGTTGAGCACGTAATCATCGCCATCGCGCAGGCAAGATAGCGCGATATTCGTGGCGTCTGACGAGGCCACGTCGGGCTCTGTCATCAGATAGGCAGAGCGGATCTTGCCCTCCAGGAGCGGGGCAAGCCATTGCTCTTTCATGGCGGGGCTTGCGTAGCGCTCGAACACTTCCATATTGCCAGTGTCAGGCGCGTTGCAGTTAAACGTCTCGGGTGCGAGATGTGCGCGGCCCATTTCCTCGGCCAGATAAGCGTAATCGACCGTTGTTCTGCCTGCGCCATCATGGGTGTTCCACAGATTCCACAATCCCTGCGCCCTTGCATCCGCTTTCAGCCCTTCGATGATCTCAAGCTGGCGCGGGGTATGGGTCCAGCGATCTCCGATCTCGACCTCGGCGAAATACTCAGCGTCCAGCGGTGCTATTTTTTCGCGCACCATTTGCGCAACCGCTTCTCGAACGGGCGTGATTTCGGCGCTTGGTCCCAGTGACATCATCTGCCCGATCCTTTTTATCTGTTTTCCCCAGAGTATGAGCGTAACCCCGCTTGTCAATCAGCCCGCTTCGCGTAAGTTAGAAAATGCGATGGGGTTACATGGTGAAATGACGAGTGACGCAGTGGGCGCGTATCTGGCGGAGCATGTGCCGGATCTGGGTGCTGTGCACTCTGTCGAAAAATTCGGCGATGGGCAATCCAATCCCACCTACAGGCTGAATTGTACAAATGGCCCCTATGTCCTGCGCATAAAGCCCCCCGGCAAATTGTTGAAATCGGCGCATCAGGTGGCGCGCGAATATCGCGTGATGGCGGCGCTTGGGCCGACGCAGGTGCCGGTGCCGGGCATGGTGCACCTGGCCTGCGATGAGGCGTCGCCTTTCGGGCGGGCGTTTTTCATCATGGAGCATGTCGAGGGCCGGATCTTCTGGGATCCAGCTTTGCCCGATTGCCAGCCGCAGGAGCGCGCGGCGATCTATGATGCGATGAACGCCGCTTTGGCGGGGCTGCACAGCGTCGATCCGGTAGCTGTGGGTCTGGCTGATTTCGGCAAGCCGGGCAATTATTTTGCACGCCAGACAGATCGCTGGAGCCGGCAGTATCTGGCCTCGCGGCTGGAACAAAACGCCCAGATGGACGCGGTGATCGACTGGCTGGGCGCCCAGATGCCGGATGATGACGGGCAGGTGGCTCTGGTCCATGGCGACTACCGGCTCGACAATCTGATCTTCGCGCCTGACAGGCCGCAGGTCGCCGCCATTCTTGATTGGGAACTGTCGACGCTGGGCCATCCGCTGGCCGATCTGGCCTATCAATGCATGCAGTGGCGTCTGCCCAATGCGGGGCGCATGCGTGGGCTGGCGGGGGTGAATCGCGCGGCGTCCGGCATCCCCTCCGAGACGGATTATGTAAAAACCTACTGCGCGCGTCGTGGAATCCACGCGCCGGACAACTGGGAGTTTTATCTCGTGTTCTGTTATTTCAGGCTCGCCGCAATTCTTGAGGGGGTCGCGCGTCGTGCGGCAGATGGCAACGCGTCCAACCCAGAGGCCGGACGGGCCTATGCCAAATCCATTCCGCTTCTGGCCGAGCAGGCGGTCGCGCTGACCCGTGAGGGGGCTGGATCATGAGGCACCCCGTTCGTATAGAGCAGCGTGGCGATATCGCCGTGATCGTGATCGAATGCCCGCCGGTCGAGACGCTCAGCGTCGGCATAAGGCGCAGCATCAGATCGAATTTCGAAGCGGCGCTGGCCGATGAGGCGACGCGCGTCATCATCCTGTGCGCTCAGGATCGCGGCCTGCCGCAAAGCGCTGATCTGCGTGAGGTCGGCCAAGGCGATAGCGACCCCAGTCTGGCCGATCTGTGCAATCAGATCGAGGCGGCGTCGAAACCCGTTGTGGCCGCTTTGCAGGGCCCGGTTCTCAATGCGGGGCTGGAGCTGTCCATGGCTGCGCATTACCGCGTGGCCTCGCATCGCTCGATCTTCGGGCTGACCGATATTCGGTTGGGGCTGACACCCAGCGCAGGCGGCTCGCAGCGCCTTCCCCGGCTTGTCGGTGCAGATGCGGCCCTGTCGATGATGCTGGCGGGCAAGCCTATCGCGGGCGGTGATGCGGTGAAACTGGGGCTGGTCGATGCGCTGACGGATAAGCCGATCTTTGAGGCGGCCTGTTTCTTTGCGCAAGAGGATCTTCCGCTGCGCCGGACCTCACAGCGGCGCAAGCATCTGATCGACACCACCGCCTATCTGCGCGCAACCCAGGTCCATACTGCGAAAGTGGCAGATTACTATTTCCCGTCGCCTGCGGCAAATGCTGTCCTGAAGATCGTGGAGGCGGCCGTGTTGATGCCGTTTGAGGCCGGTCTTGCGATGGAGGCGCGCTGTTTCAAGGATTGCTTTGAGGGTCCTGAGTCCCGAGGCCTGCGCCATGCTGCCTTCGCGGAGCGTGTGGCGCCCTATTTCCCCGAGCTCAAGGATACAACCCCTACCGAGATCAATGCGGTGGGGATTGTCGGCGGGGGCCATATCGGCACGCAGATTGCCAGTGTGTGCATGGATGCAGGCCTTCCCGTGATCTTGCTTGAGCGCAACAAGGAGAGCTCCAAAAAAGCGCTGGACCGGATTGCCGCGCATTACAGAAATGCCATTGCCAAGCGGCGTATCTCTGAGGAACAGGCGGCGACGGCGCTGCGGTTTGTCAGTCTTGTGCAGCGCCCTGATGATCTGTCGCATTGCGATCTGATCATTGATGCGCTGCCGGAGGATGTGACGCTGAAAAGCCGCGCGCTCAAGCAGATCGGGCAGGTGGTCCAGCCCTCCGCAGTGATCGCCACGACCACCGCGCTTTATGATATCGACATGCTGGCCACGGCCTCGGGCCGGGCCGAGCAGTTTCTGGGGCTGCATGTCTTTCCGCCCGCAGATCAGATGAAGCTGATCGAGCTGGTCGTGGGCCGCAAGAGTTCGGCCCACGCTATTGCGACGGCGCACCGGTTCACAAGGCGGGTCAAGCGCATGCCGGTGCGGGTGGGTCCGCAGGCAGGCTTTATCGTCGGGCGCATCCAGACGCGGATGAGGCGGGCTGCCGATATGGCGCTGCTGGAAGGGGCCAAGCCCTGGCAGGTCGATGCGGCGATGCGGATTTTCGGCTTTCTGCGGGGGCCCTATCAGGTGATGGACAGGATGGGGCTGGGCCTTGCGCGCGCCGAGATGGGGCGGCTCAAACCGGGCCCGGGTCAGGTCGAGACGAGCCTGCTGGAGCGCATGTGCAACGCCGGGTTCACCGGCCAGGAGGCGCAGGTGGGATTTTATATCTACACCGGAAAAGGCGCGCGCGGCAAACCCAATCACGATGTCCTGACCCTGATCGAGCTGGAGCGTGAGGAGCGCGGGATCGCCCCGAAGAAGCTGTTGCAGGATGAAATCAGCGACAGGCTTCATCTGGCCATGATTGACGAAGCCGCCCGGGTTCTTGAAGACGGGACAGCGCTGCGGGCCAGCGATATCGATGCCGCCGTGATCCATGGGATGGGCTATCCGCGCCTGCGCGGGGGCCCGCTTTTCCAGGCCGATGAGATGGGCACTTTCCAATTGCTGCAGCGGCTCGATGCGCTCGCTGCGGAGTGCCCGGGCTTCGGCGCCCCCGCCAAACTGGTCCAGAACCTTGCCAGAGAGCGTGCCATTTTTGCGAAGGTTGGCAGCACATAGTACTTGCAATGAAGGAAATTCATTGCAACGGTATGGCTCAGACGCGCTGGCATACGTATTCACAAGGGCTTTTGTCGTTGCAGGCTTGTATCGATGCGCGTGTGCTGCTGAATTATTTTCGAACGGGCTGGGAGCCCGCGATACAGGGAGAACATCAATGAAACATGTCAAAACAGCGTTGCTTTCGGCCACGGCAATCATGTCTTTCGCCGCAGCGGCTCAGGCGGCCTGCGGGGTCGAGTCTGGTCGGGTCAGCATTGTCGGGAATGAATTCCCCGCCATTCAGACGATCGGGGCAGGCGCGCAGGCCTGTGCGACGGACGGTGTCGAGGTGCGCACGAACCTCACAGCGGATCACCAGAAGATCAACGTGGCTGGCATGTCGGGCAACCCGGCGGAATATACCTCTGCGATCATCGCGAATTCGTCGATTGTGGCGTTGATGAATGAGGATCTGATCCGCCCGCTCAATGATATGGTTGAAAAGCACGGGGCTGATCTCAGGCCCAACCAGCTGATCAAGGTCGGCGATGATGTGATGGCTGTGGCCTTCATGGCCAATGCGCAGCACCTTGTCTATCGCGAGGACGTTCTGGCCGAAATCGGTGTCGAGCCGCCAAAAACCTATGAAGAGATGCTGGAAGCGGCGAAGATGATCCGCGAACAAGGCATCATGGAGAACCCGCTGGGTGGGGCCTATGCTGCTGGCTGGAACCTCGCGCAGGAATTCAACAATATGTATCTTGGCCATGGCGGTCAGTTCTTCAAGGAAGGTTCGGCCGAGGTTTCCATCAATAACGAGGCCGGAGTGGCTGCGCTGGAGATGATGAAAGCCCTGTCGGAATATATGAACCCCGACTTCCTGACCCATGACAGCAACGCGACCTCCGCAGAATGGAAGGCGGGCAATGTCGCGCTGATGAATATGTGGGGTAGCCGCGTCGGGCCGTTGCGTGAGACCGAAGGCTCCAGCCAGGAAGTTGCCGATAATACAAAGATTGCCGGTCCCATGACGGTCGCCGGTGGCTCGACCCCCGCGACGACGCTTTGGTGGGACGGGTTTACCGTGGCCAAGAATATCTCCGATGAGGATGCAGAGGCCACGTTTGTGTCGCTGATGAACGCGATCAAGCCCGAGATCCTGTCTGATGCCGAGATCGCCCAACAAGCCGTTTGGCTGATCGATGGCTATGAGCCGACAGAGGCCGCCACAGGCGTCTTTGCCGCGGCGGAAGCCGGTTCCATCCCGTATCCGATGGTCCCTTATCAGGGTCTGCTTCACACAGCGCTTGGCAATGAGCTGGCCGATTTCATGCAAGGCAAGGAAAGCGCAGAACAGGCGCTGGCCGATGTCGAGGCGGCCTACACGGCTGCTGCCAAGGAAAACGGTTTCCTGCAATAAGCCCTTGAAATGACTATGGTGCGCGCGGCGGGGTCATCTGCCGCGCGCCGTTTGCCCAAGCCCGAGAGCATATTTCATGAAGCATCGCACCTTCTTCTGGTTCTTCCTGCCAACCGGTTTGGCGATGTTTCTGTTCATCTTCCTGCCGATTATATCGGTGCTCAGCCAATCGGTGCATACGCCCCATGATGCGGTGCTGGTCACCGTGGAGAATTGCGGGCCGTTTGGCTGCAAAGAAGAGACGTCCGTCGATCAAAGCGCGACCGAGGCCTTGCGCGCAGAAAAACCTCTGGGCCAGTTTGTGGGGCTGGAAATCTATTTCGACCGGGGGCATCTGGCTTTCGGAGAGATCGCGCAGGCCTGGCGCAGCGCCGACAGTTTGGGGGCGTTTTTCGACCGGGTCGGCAATCTGCCCTTCTACCGCGCGATGGCCTTCACCCTCACCTATACCGCGCTGGTCACGCCCTTTGTCATCGTCCTGGGCCTTCTGATCGCGCTGTCGGTCAATGCGCTGCACCGCAGGCTGCGGGGGCTGGTGATCTTCTTCTCGCTTCTGCCGTTCATCGTGCCGCCATTGGTCGGCTCTCTCATTTTGTTCTGGATGGTCGATAGTCGCGGCATTTTCGGCTCTGCGCTGCAATATATAGTGGGCGATCCGGACCTGTCGCTGAAAGCCTCGACCGGGCTGACCTGGATCATGCTGATCGTCTATGGGACCTGGCATTCCGCGCCTTTTGCCTTCGTGATCTTCTATGCGGGGCTTCAGACCGTGCCGCAGGATACAATCGAATCCGCCCTGATTGACGGCGCCACACGCTGGGAGCAGACGCGATATGTCGTGATCCCGCATCTGATGCCATTGGTCACCTTTGTGGCACTGATCCAGTTGATGGATAATTTCCGCGTCTTCGAGCCGATTGTGGGCTTTGCGGCCTCTGCGCATGCGACCTCGCTCAGCTGGATTATTTTCAATGATCTGGGCGGCGAGACACGGCTGCTGTCATCGGCCGCTGCGACCTCCGTGCTGACGATCCTGTGCGTCGGCCTCCTTTTATCGCCCGTGCTGGTTCGCACATGGCGCGACTTCAACGCAAAGACCCATTGATATGAGTAGTTCTGCCGCCCGCCGCCAACCGCTCGGTCTTCGTATCGCGCTTTATTCCTTTCTCACTTTCTGGCTGATCCTCGCGGCCTTTCCCTTCATCTGGACGCTTTGGGGCAGCTTCAAGGTAGAGCTCGACTTCTTCTCGCTGGGCAATTGGAGCGATGCCATTTTCGGCCCCCGGACCGAGGCGGTTTACGGCACCCCCTTTACCGGGGCGGGCTATCACGGGGCCTGGGTGCAGGAGGAGTTCTGGCGCGCGGTGCTCAACACCTCCATCGTGTGTTTCTGCGTGGTCTGCATATCGCTTACCTTCGGCACGCTGGGGGGCTATGCGCTGTCACGCTCGGGCTTTCGGTATACGTTCTGGCTGCTGATCATTGCGCTGATGTTCCGGGCGCTGCCGCAGATCACACTGGTCTCGGGCTATCTGCAGCCCTTCTTTGCATGGAACCTGTGGGGCATTCTGCCCACGACCATCATCGTGCTGGTCGCGATCAACCAGCCGTTCACGCTGTGGATGCTGCATAGTTTCTTCACCAAGATCCCGATGGAGCTGGACGAAAGTGCCAAGGTCGATGGCTGCACGCAGTTTCAGGCATTTCGCTATGTGATCATACCGGTCATGTGGCCGGGCGTGATCACGACGGGGCTGTTCTCATTCCTGCTGGCCTATAATGACTTCGCCGTGGCCGCGATGCTTCTCAATGAGGATAACCGCACCATGGTGCCTGCCATCGCCGCGTTTCTGGGCACGACGCAGACCGAAGGCAATGTGATGTTCGCCGTTGCTGCCGTGGTCTCTGCAACCGCGCCCTTGTTTGTGATGGTTCTTTTCTTCCAACGTCAGATTGTCAGCGGCCTGACCGCTGGTGCCGTGAAAGGGTAGTCTCATGGCCGAGATCAAGCTCAAGAATATCAACAAGCGTTGGGGCGATTTCGTCGGCGTGAAGGATTTCGACCTCGACATCGCGGATCGCGAGTTTCTGGTACTGCTTGGGCCATCTGGGTGTGGCAAGACCACGACGATGCGCATGATCGCAGGTCTTGAGGACCCGACCGAGGGCGAGATCTGGATCGGTGACCGGATCGTCAATGATATGGAGCCCAAGGACCGCGATATCGCGATGGTGTTCCAGAGCTACGGGCTCTATCCCAATATGAATGTCTATGAGAATATCCGCTTCCCGCTAAAGGTGCGCAAAGTCCCCGAGGCCGAGCATGAGGCCCGCGTGATGCGCGCCTCCTCGATGGTGGAGCTTGACGAATTTCTGCACCGCAAACCGGCCGCCCTGTCAGGCGGGCAGCGGCAACGGGTGGCGCTGGCCCGCGCGATTGTGCGCCAGCCGCAGGTCTTCTTGATGGATGAGCCGCTTTCCAATCTGGACGCGAAGTTGCGGGTCTCGACGCGCGCGCAGATCAAGAATCTCAGCCATGAATTGCAGGTCACCACGATCTACGTGACCCATGACCAGATCGAGGCGATGACCCTGGCCGACCGTGTGGTCGTCATGGAGAAAGGCGTGGTCCAGCAGGTCGGCACCCCGACAGAGATTTATGACAGCCCGGCCAATACATTCGTGGCCAGCTTCATTGGCAACCCGGCCATGAACCTGATGCAGGGCGAGATCTCGGGCGGGGTGTTTCGCGGCCAGAATGTTGAGATCCCCGGCTTCAGTCACACAGGCAAGGTCACGCTGGGATTTCGGGCCGAGGATGCCACCATCGCCGAGACAGGCGAGATCAGCGCGCCGGTCTATACGATGGAATTGCTGGGTGATGCGACCATGGTCACCGTCAAGGCAGGCGGTGCGTTGGTTGCGGTGAAGGCGGGCAAGGAGTTCCGCGCAAATATCGGCGTACCGATCTCTGCGCATGTCCCCGCCGCGATCTGTCATCTGTTTGACAGCGATACCGGCCAACGCATTTGAGACAAGCGCGGGTCCAGGTTCTGGCCGTTGAAATTTGCGCCTGTTGGCAAAAATGCTTGAAAGTTTTGATACGTGAAGTCACGCTGTCTATGCTGCGAGGGGCCAAGGTGGCCAAATCCAGGACTTACGAGGGGAATCCATGTTACACATTCTGAAAACGCTTGCGATTGTGGCCGGTCTGGCCAGCGCGCAAACTGCTTTGGCACAGGATCAGGACTATGTCGTCAAGCCCGGTGACACCTTGTCCAAAATCGCCCAGCAATTTTATCAAGACGGAGCCAATTGGTTGCCGATCCTCAACGCGAACCGCGACAAGGTGCGCCGCCGGGGCGGGCTGATCTTTGTTGGCACCACGCTGCGCATACCCGA